>SLDX01000001.1 GCA_007125075.1 Desulfonatronospira sp. | reverse complement strand
TCGAGAAGGGTGGATACATCCTGTTAGATTGCCTGGGTGCTCCAGAAGCGATTGTAATAGCCTCCGGTTCTGAAGTGGGTCCGGCGGTGAAAGGCGCCCAAAAGCTTATCTCCCTGGGGCACAGAATAAGAGTGGTATCCATGCCCAGCCTGGATACTTTTCTGGCTCAGGATAAAGAATACCGGGACTTGGTTCTGCCTTCCGAAGTTGACCTGCGCCTGGCTGTCGAGGCCGGTACCGGGTCATCCTGGTACCCGCTGACCGGAGCAAGAGGAGTGATCCTAAGTATAGAACGTTTTGGAGAATCAGCACCCGGAGATATTTTATTTGATTTTTTTAAGCTTACCGCAAATGCTGTTGCAGAGAAGCTGAACGAGCTGCTGACCCTCTCCGGACATAAACAGAAAGAGAATTAGCTCCTGAGCTGTATTTTTGCATTTGAAATCATTGATTTCATTGATGTAAATTGATCATAATTTTTTCCGCAATCAATCATGTTCCTGAGCGACATTTTTCAGATTTACCGGCAAGGAGCAGCTTATGATCCAAGAAGCACCTCAGAGAAATCTGGCCCTGGATCTGGTTCGGGTTACTGAAGCCGCCGCTTTGGCTTCATCCCGCTGGCTGGGCAAGGGAGACAAGATCAAAGGCGACCTGGCTGCTGTGGATGCCATGCGCCTTAGCTTCAATGTGTTAGACATGAGCGGAGTGGTAGTCATTGGAGAAGGAGAAAAAGACAGGGCCCCGATGCTTTATAATGGAGAACGCCTGGGTACGGGCAGCGGGCCGGCCATGGATGTGGCCGTTGACCCGGTGGAAGGAACCAGCCTTCTGGCCTATGGCCGCCCCAACGCAATTGCCGTAGTCGCTCTGGCTCCCAGAGGGACCATGTTCGATCCTGGTCCCGGATTTTACATGCAGAAAATTGCAGTCTCCGCCAAAGCCAGAGATCAAGTGGACATAGATGCACCTGTTGGAGACAACCTGAGAAAAATCGCCAGGGCCATGGATAAAAATGTAGACGACCTGGTCGTCTTTGTCCTGGACAAGCCAAGACATAAGGATCTCATCTCTGAGATCCGAAAGGCCGGTGCACGCATCCAGCTGCATACCGACGGGGATGTCGCCGGAGCGCTCATGGCTGTGAGCCCTTCAGGAGATGTTGATGTGATGATGGGCACCGGGGGAACGCCCGAAGGCGTCCTGGCTGCTGCAGCCATTATTGCCATGGGCGGTGAGATGCACTGCAGACTCAATCCTCAGTCTGAACAGGAAAAAAACAATCTGATTCAGGCCGGGTACGATCTGGACCGGGTGCTTACGGTTAAAGAACTGATCCGCAGCGAAGATGTCTTTTTTGCGGCCACGGGAATCTCAGGAGGAACCTTTCTGAAGGGTGTCAGCTTCACCGGGCAGGGCGCCTTGACCCACTCAATGGTCGTCAGAGGCAAAACCGGCACCCTGCGCCGCATTGAATCCCTGCACTCCTTTGATAAGCTCATGCGTATAAGTTCAATAAAATATACGTGATAATCCGTGATAATCCGCAAATTGAATAACTGGAAATAACCGGAAGAACACGAAAGGTTGTTTAGATATGGATGTCAACAGAGAAGTTATTCTGGCCCCCTCACTCCTGTCAGCTGACTTTTCCCGCCTGGCCCGGGAACTTGAAGCACTTGCTGAGGCCGGGGTTCAATGGGTCCACTGGGATGTCATGGACGGCTCTTTTGTGCCCAACATTACTTTCGGACCCCCGGTCATCGCCCGATGCCGCGAGGAAAGCGCTCTTTTTTTTGATGTTCACCTGATGATTGAAAATCCTGACCGCTATCTCGAGGACTTTGTACAGGCAGGTGCGGATCTTGTCTGCGTCCACGCTGAAGCCTGCAGGCATCTGGAAAGAACCCTGTCCGAGATTGCCAGGATGGGTGCAAAGCCTGCTGTAGCCCTTAACCCGCATACCCCTCTGGAAATGATCGACTACGTACTTCCCCAGGTGCACATGGTCTTGATAATGAGCGTTAATCCCGGCTTCGGAGGTCAAAAGTTTATTCCCTTCAGCCTGGATAAGATACGCAGGCTCAAATCCCTGCTTGCTTCTCGAAGACTGGAGACTCTTATCCAGGTTGACGGGGGAGTTTCTCCGGAAAACGCCCTGGAACTGGTGCAATGCGGAGCAGACGTCCTGGTTTCCGGATCAGCCTTCTTCAATCACCCTCCTTACCCTCAAAGGCACGAGACATTTATGCGCTCAGTGCGGAGGAAAGGATAGGCTCCTCACTACTCCTTTCCGTTTTTCCGGCGGCAAATTCCAGATAAGGAATTATTTTGCGGTTCTTATCTCCTCCTGTGCCGTCGTAAGTAATGGATACCATAGGTGTTTCGAATTGTTCTTCAATGGTTTTGACCATGGCTTCGGTAACCAATGAAGGGCAGCAAAAAGAGGGACTGGTCTGTATAAAAAGAGACACATCAGGATGATATTTTTTAATATAATATAATTTAAGAATGTTATCCATGGATTCGCCGCTGTTTTCCGGAATCAGATTAAATCTGGCCAATATGGTTTCCGGGGCTACATCATACACCGGTTGAGGTTCATTTAGGATTTTGCTGAATTGCCGATAGTATGCTTTTTCCCGGTGAACCATGGTTTCCAGAAGTGTCCGGTTACCAAGCAGGATCAGATATTTTCTTTCTGCAAACCACTTTCTGAAATACGCCGGCGCTATCATCTTGACATATTCACTGTAAGGAGTGGTCACCGCCTCTCCTCCATGGTTCTCGATAAAATGAATAAGTTCCTGATTGAACACAGGATTGTCCCGGACATAAAGATCCCCGAATATGGCCACGTGGATTTTATTTCCAGGCTCTGTTTCAATACCCTCAAACATATTCACCACTTCACTGACTGCTGATTCTTTGGTCCTTTTTCCCAGAAACGCTTCTTTCATAATCTCCAGAGATTTTTCAAGCGCCCGGTCAGTATTCCCTCTGTGCTTCTCGTAGGGCCTGATCCTGCACCCCATCCTGCGCAGCAGCCCTCCAAACATAAAAGCAAAGTAGGCATTCATTGCCGCTTTAATGGAAATATCAGCAAAAGAGATGTTTCCTGTGTATACTCCGCTCTTTTCCATTCCTCCGCCAAAAGAGGAAATCATCTGCTTCAGCATGTACGGATAAAGACGGATATTGCACGCTATTTCCGAACAGGCCATCCATAAAGCCGTATGCTCCGGATTTAGTTCGTGGTCCCTGACATACTCCACAAATTCCTGGGCAATGGCGTTTATGGGGATGCACTGGCCGCTGTTCAGGCGCATGCTTCGTCTGATAACGTCCTGGTTCTCGTCAAGCAGTCTGGCGTCCAGACCTTCTCCTTGCAGATTGGCCACCAAGAGCGGGCAGGTAAGGGGATCCCAGTTGGGAAAAAGAATGGTTTTATCCGATATGGATCGAATTTTTACTGGATTTATCCGGTCATCCGCACATACCGGACCTTTTTTTTCTGAAGCATGATTTCTGAAAGACCTGATGGCAGCCTCGATCCTGGTCTCATATCCTACGCTTGAACCGTGTTCATCCATTTCCAGTATCAGATAGGGCTTGTCCGAGCCTTCCATCAATTTTTGGAAAGCTTCCCGGATAAAAGAATCCGGTGAGCAGTTGAATGAGGTCATAAGCACAGGATAGATCCCCGGGGTTCTGGAAACTATTTCCGCGGCCTTTATGCTATCAGCGGCATAGTTCCAGTGCAGCTCATCAAGAAAAGGCTTGATTGAAAACTCATCTTCTTTTTCCAGGTTGAGCATGTCCTGAAAAAAGGTCTTTATCCCCAGGGCTGCAAATATTGCAGGAATGTTTTTATTCATGGCCGGTGAAAGGACTGTATATGGCCGACCCAGAAGCATCACGCTGATGCCTCCTCCACGAGCATGCTCGCGTTCAAATGTCTCCCGCCATTTCTTTTGCCCCTTATGCAGGTTGGCTTTTGCTTTTTCGAAGGCTCTGATTATTTCCACCACATTCAGGCTGCTGTTAATTTTGCTGGCTGTTCTGTATATCTCCAGGCGCTGGTGCAGGCTGGAATAAAGGTATTTCATCATTGGAGAGACCAGCTTTTCTTTGATGCGATCGTCCATGCCGGCAACCATGGAAGGAATATACTGAGAATAATAGCAGTACTGGCGTCTGGCGTCGGTTTTTCCTTCCTGATTGTCCAGATAATGAGGCAGGAATATAAAGTCACATTTTTCGGCCAGCAGTGCCGCCTGACCGAGCATGGCGGCTATGGGAGAACAAAATTCCGCACCAGCCCTTTTTTTTCCGGTCTGGAGTACTGCCCTGCCTGCATCTTCTCCGGTTATGGTCCTGATGCCCAGCTGATTGAAAAAATCCACCCACATGGATATATCCTCACGAAGATACAGGGCTGATGGAATTCCGACTATTGCGCTGGAACTGTCCGGGATCCGGTTTTTATGGGGAAATATTTTTTTATGGGTTCGAATCAGATCAAATCCTGCTCTATTATTGTCCACAAAATGCCTTGTCCGGTAATCACGGCCGCACAAAAATCCGAAGGCCACGGGGCCGTCATGCATGTCGGCAACAGTGATCTTGCAGTGATTGGTGCAGATATCACAGGTTTCGGAACGAACCGGAATTTCTTCCTTATACAGCTTCATGCCCCGAAAACTTGACCCGTTAATATTTTCCTCGCGCAGAATCAGGGCAACTCCAAGCGCTCCGGTCAGATGACAGAAGGCTGAAACATGAATGGGCCGGTTAAGTCGATGCTCAAAGGCTGCCACCAGTGCCCGGTTTTTGGCAGTCGCACCTTGAAAGCAGACCACATCTCCTATGCTGTTTTCTACAGCCACCTTGTTCAGGTAATTTTCACTAACCGAGTGCAGAGCAGCTGCAAGAACTTCGCTTACAGAATAGCCGCAGCTCAAATAGTAATTTATATCCCTCTCCATGAACACAGTGCATCTGTCGCTGGCAATTGGCGAGGCCACACCTATTGTTTTCCCGGCGTAAGCGTTGGGCTCAACTTCCAGGCGTTCTGCCTGTTCTTCAATAAAACTGCCCGTCCCGGCTGCACAGACATTGTTCATGATCGAGAAAGTCACTCTACCCTTGTTCAGGGTGGTGAACTTGGAATCCTGTCCTCCGATCTCGATGATCGTGTCCACGTCAGGATGAAGCTCAACCGCAGCCCTGGCATGAGCGGTAATCTCGTCCAGAATCAGATCAGCTCCAGCCAGACGTCCGACGAATTTTCTTCCGGAACCGGTTGTACCCATGCCCAGCACTTCAAGAAAGACGCCTCGATTATTCGCCAGTGCATCAACGGCTTCAAGCAGGCTGCACATAGCTTCTACAGGCCTTCCTGCTGTTCTGGTATAAAATCCGGCCAGAACCTGTTTTTCAGGGGTCAACAAAACTGCCTTGGTACTGGTTGAACCTATGTCCAGACCAAGGTACACAGAGTACTTCCCGTTCTGATTCAGGCGTGTGTAAATATCCACCTCTACTTTATCCGCAAACGGCCCGTGTTGGGCATGGTATTCAAAGGATTCGCAAGAATCAAAATCCGGGTAGGATGAAAGGGAAAGCTCAAGAGGGGGATGGCCGGTCTCTTTTTTAATTTCCACCTGTCCAATAACATCTGAAACAGCTGTCCGCGGTTTAATCCGCGCTGCGTCGTCGAGCATTCTGCAGGCGGCTCCAAAAGCTCCGTAAAGATGGGCCATATCATCCACAAATGGAGCAGAACCCAGCATTGAACTGATATGTCGGACAACCGCCTGATTTCTTGCCACTCCGCCGCAGAAAATCACAGGAGCGTGCGGTTGTTCATTTTTAAACAGGGTGTTAGCAATATTTGCAGCCAGACCGTGACATAAGCCATCGCAGATTGCTGAGAGACTGTAGCCTTCCTGTTGCGCGTGAATCAGATCAGTCTTGGCAAATACAGAGCATCTTGAAGCGATTCCGGGAAGACTTTGGGTGTTTGAAGCGGCAATTTCTGCAAGCTCCTGAATTCCAGAAAGATTCAGTCTGCCAGCCTGCTGATCCAGAAACCCTCCTGTTCCGGCGGCACAGGAGGTATTGGTTTTAAGGCCTGAATATTCCCCTTGCTCATTGAAAAAGAGCATGAAAAATTTTTCACCTCCCACATGCAGAACAGAGCCTGTGCGAGGATGTAAATACTTAGCTGCGGCAATGACCGCCACTTGGTCGTCGCAGCGATAGTCCGCATAAATATATTTTGGAGTCTGATCAGTGGATGCAATTGAAGTTACGTTTTGCAGATCGATGGCATCCAGCATCCTGGCAGCCGTCTTCGAAATATCCCCGTGATGAAATTCATAAAGGCTCTGCAGCACTTCCCTGTCTTGATTCAAAACAACCATACCCACAGAGACAGAACCCGCATCTATCCCTAAAATCAGATCAGAGAGTGTAAAACTTCTTCTGTCCATCTTCATTTAAGCCCCTTTTTTCTTCCACAAAGCACCTGATAAATTTCTCAATACTGTGCTGCATTGCTCAGCTGTCGCTAAAAAAGCTCAATCATGGCAACGATTAAGCCCGCGTTTATACATTTTAAATAAGCATATATTTTGTCCTGGCCATAAAAAAGGGCTTGATTCGGTTTATAAGCTGCTTGTTTTTACGCAACTCTTAAGGGAAGAAACTTTCGCTGCTGTACAGCGCTGAGAGTATGTAAAAATCCATGCAAAAGGCAGCAGAAGACCGCTGCCGATAACTTGGCAGATTTTAGATCATTTTTATCAAGAAGGCTCTAAGAAAGGATTCTGAGTTTGTTTTCAGGAATCTAAACACTAGGGCATTGAAGGAAATTAGCTTTTTATCAGGAGAAGTGAAAAGCAAAACCATGATAAGGCATGCTCATAAAAAAGGCCACCTGAAGTGGCCTTGGAAATTTGGCTCCCCGGGACGGACTTGAACCGCCAGCCTAGTGGTTAACAGCCACCCGCTCTGCCGATTGAGCTACCGGGGAACATTAAATACTTATTCGGCTTAAAATCCCCTTTGGGTTTTTAACCGCCAATCACGCTCAAAGCTTGATTAACAGCCACCCGCTCTCCACGCCAAAGGCGTGGTTGAGCTACCGGCATAATTAAAAATCCTTGCGGAACCTGTTCAGCTCCGCAAGGATTTAGCTTATAATCCAGCAGGATTATTAAGTCAACATTTTTTTAGTTTTCCAGCCATTTTTCCACCAGATCAGGATTTTCCTCGATGAAACGAACAGCGTTGGCGTACCTGTCAGGATGTTCCTGGTTCCAATCCATCACTGTAGCCATATCTTCCTGGCTCCAGGCAAAGTTTTTCAGAAAATTGTAGGCTTCAGGGGCATCTTCTTCCAATCCGTGACGTCCGATCTTGCCGATGTACTCTTCTTCGCCATATACTTTTTTGGGGTCCTCAAGATATTTAAGATCCCAGCGGCCGAACTTCCAGTGCGGAGACCATCCGGTTACAACGATCCAGTCTTCAGCGCGGACAGCTTCGCGCAAAGCGGCGGCCATGGTGGCGTCACTGCCTTCCAGCAGTTCCATGTTGGTCAGGTTGTATTCTTCCATGGCCTCTTCTGTTCTGGACATGATTCCTGCGCCCGGATCAATGCCGGTAATCCTGCCTCTGAACCGGTCTGCATAGTCATTTAGCTCTTCAATGCTGTCGATGGTCACATATTCCGGAACCACCAACCCGATTCTGGCACCTTCGGCCAGGACTCCCAGATCTTCCACCCGGCCTTCTGTCGCATCCCAGTAGTCGGCATGCGTAACAGGCAGCCAGGCGGTAACCATGGCGTCAACATCGCCGGTTGCGATTCCCTGCCACATTGCAGCTGCGCTGACGGACAGGGTTTCGACATTATAGCCCAGCTTTTCCTGCAGAACCGCTTGGGCCACGTTTGTGCTGGCTACAGCACAGTCCCATTCAACATAAGCAAGGGTCAGCCTGCCCTGGGCGCCCGCCGGAGAAGAAGTAAAGCCCATCAGCATGACCAGCACTGCTAAAACCGCTAAACCTTTTTTAAACATGGTGTACCTCCTACATTCTATTTTTATAGGTTTCAGGATTTCCAGGAAATTACGTCAAGTTGTTAAGACGGTCCATATCAGCCTCTTGCCGGGAAATATTTATTATGAGTTAATCCTTGGTGGCCAGCTGGTGTAAAACCCGGTCCAGTATTATGGCCAGAATAACAATGCCGATACCGGCCTCAAATCCTGCTCCTGGCTGCAGTCTCTGAATAGCCCGCCAGACCTCGCCGCCCAGGCCTCCGGCACCGATCATGGCGGCGATAACCACCATGGACAGGGCGAGCATGACCGTCTGATTCACTCCGCCCATAATAGTGGTCTTGGCCAGAGGCAGCTGGATCTTGATCAGCTTTTGCCACCTGTCCGCCCCGAACGCGTCAGCGCACTCAGTAAGCTCTTTAGGGACCTGACGGATGCCCAGATTGGTAAACCTGATCGCCGGAGGCATGGAAAAAATGACTGTGGCGAATATGGCCGCCACCCGTCCCAGGCCAAAAAAGGGAATAGCCGGTATCAGATATACAAATGCGGGCAGTGTCTGCATAAAATCGAGTACAGGCCGGACAATTCTATAAACTGTATCGCTTATGGCAGATATGATTCCCAGTGGAATGCCGATGATTATGGCAATAAGCGTGGCCACCACGACCAGACTCAAGGTGGTTACCGCAGCCGACCACAGACCTATATTCCAGATAAGGCCCAGTCCCAGGAAAGTAAAGACGGTTACTCCCCGCTTCCTGGTCAATAAAAAGACCAGGATCGTGGCCGCGACAACCACAATAACAGGATGTACTGCCATCATCGAGGATTCCATAAAGCGCAGGCCCTGGTCAGCCACTGCAGAAAAGGCCCTGGTGGCAAAGGCCAGATGCTCCACCAGAAAGTCTATGGTAGCCTCGACGGCCGGTCCGATAGGAACTCTTGGCAGATCTAAGTTCATTATTCACCTCCTCGTTCGGCAATGGCGGAAAAAAGCAGGCCTTTGACGATGACTCCCTTGAGCTTGTTCTGTTCATTGACCACCGCAACCGGATAAGAAATATCCTGCATAATGGGAAAAAGTTCATGTGCGGGAGTATCCGCGGACACAGTTTTTATGTCCTTGCGCATTGCCTTTTCAAGGTCGGTTTCTCCCTGATCCGCGAGCCTGCGGACGTCGTCAACAAATACGATTCCCGCCACAGTGTGGTCTTTGTTGACTACAAACAGGGAGGATATAGCGTTTTTTTTCATTTTGCGAAGAGCGGTCTTTGGTCCGTCCGAACCCAGATAAGCCACATCCTCGCTTTTCTTCATGATGGTTTCAGCAGTGAGGACCTTGGTGATATCCACCTCTTCCACAAACTTGCGCACATATTCAGTGGCCGGTTTGGTCAGAATTTCCTCGGAAGTGCCGATCTGCTCCACTGCCCCGTCCTTGAGGATG
Source organism: Desulfonatronospira sp. (assembly GCA_007125075.1). Classification (GTDB taxonomy): domain Bacteria; phylum Desulfobacterota; class Desulfovibrionia; order Desulfovibrionales; family Desulfonatronovibrionaceae; genus Desulfonatronospira. The sequence continues at coordinate 108,712 of SLDX01000001.1, read as the reverse complement.
ACCAGACGGTCGCCCAGCTTAAGGGCTTCATCCAGATCATGACTGATGAAGACGATGGTTTTTTGCATGGTGTGCTGCAGATTGATCAATTCATCCTGCATATCTCTGCGAATGAGCGGATCAAGGGCACTGAAGGCTTCATCCATGAGCAGGATATCCGGATCAAGAGCCAGAGCCCTGGCCAGTCCTACTCTCTGCTGCATGCCTCCGGAAAGCTCCTCGGGATATTTTTCCCCCCAGCCCTTAAGGCCGACCATTTCCAGGGATTTCTCAGCCTTTTCCCTTCTCTGGTTCTTGTCAACTCCCTGTATCTCCAGGCCGAATTCCACATTATCCACAACTTTGCGGTGCGGAAAAAGGGCGAAATGCTGAAAGACCATGCCGAACTTGCTTCTTCTGAACTCGCGCAATTCCTTGGGACCCAAGGCACATACGTCCTGCCCGTCCACGTAGATGCCCCCGGAAGTGGGCTCAAAAAGACGGTTAATGCACCGGACCAGGGTGGATTTTCCGCTTCCGGAAAGGCCCATGACCACAACTATTTCACCTTCATTGACTGAAAAGGAAACATTGGCCACGCCGACTACATTACCGGTCTTTTTCGAAATTTCGGATATTGAAGCCCCTTCATTGAGCATGTGTAATGCTTTTTTTGGAGAGTCGCCAAAAATTTTGACCACATTTTTTAAAACTATCTTTTCCATTAATGCAACCTGCTGGTAAAAAGTAAACACTCGGTGGAGCATATTAATAGTAATAATTCTTATAGCATAATATCAGCAGTTGTCAAGCAGTTTAAAGGCATGAACTGATAAATTTATGCCATGTTTTAGTTTTGGGACAATTCATACCTGATCAATAGATTGTTGAAGTCAGCGGTTCAGACGATACTGCGTCTGCTGTCCTCAGTACTAAACACAGCTAAATAGGTTATGCTGCGATAAAATATTAATTATGCTTTATATTTATTCACATGATCATTATCAGAAAACAAAATCTCATCCACTAATTAATCCTGTTCAGATCAAGCTTTCTTGACGGTAATCTGAATTTAAAATAAGCTTGTGGACTTGTTTATTAAAAGATCTTCAGCTAAAGAGCATTAGGGCTTGATCCCAGCCTGGACAAGCCGTAAAGTATCTGTAACATTATGAAAAATTTGAATCTGAATTCAGCCAAGACAGACGAACAAAGCGAAAGCAGGATTCTGCAGCATCGGCGCAAAAAAGCAGACTTACTCGCAGCGCAGAACATCGAGCTTTTTCCGAACACCTTTCGCAAGGACATAGATATTGCCGGCATTCTTCAGGAGGCGGGCAGGATGAATGCCGCTGAACTGGAAGCTGAGCCCAGGAGAAACAAGGTTGCGGGCAGAATAATGGGCCTTCGTTCTTTCGGCAAAGTAACCTTCGCTCACATTCAGGACCAGAGCGCAAGGATCCAGATCTTTGTCCAGAGAGATGTTCTGGGTCAGTATGAATATCAGGCATTCAAAAAATTTGACATCGGAGACATAATCGGCGTTGAAGGCGAACTGTTCAGGACGAGAACCGACGAGCTGACCATCAGAGCGGAAAGGATAAGGCTTTTGACCAAGTCCATGCGCCCTCTGCCTGAAAAATATCATGGCCTGAAGGATGTAGAACTGAGATATCGTCAGAGATATGTCGATCTGATAGTCAATCCCTCTTCCAGGCAGATCTTTCTGACCAGGACCAAAATTGTCGCTTTCATCCGCGAATTTCTGGACTCCAAGGGCTTTATAGAAGTTGAAACCCCAATGATGCAGGTCATTCCCGGCGGAGCCACGGCCAGACCATTTAAAACCCATCACAATGCCCTGGACATGCAGCTTTTTCTCCGGGTGGCACCTGAACTCTACCTCAAAAGACTTCTGGTCGGCGGCTTTGAACGAGTGTACGAAATAAATCGCAATTTCCGCAATGAAGGCATTTCCACCCAGCACAATCCGGAATTCACCATGCTCGAATTCTACTGGGCCTATGTGGATTTTCATGATCTTATGCGCTTCACCGAAGAGATGCTTGCTTCTCTTGCCCGAAAGATCTTCAACAGCACTCAGATAACTTACCAGGGGCAAAGCATAGACCTTACACCTCCCTGGACAAAACTTTCTTTCTACCGCGCTCTGGAAAAGATCGGAGGGCTGGTTCCCCGGGATTACCAGGACCCAGAGCGGGCCAGAGCTCTTGTGCTTAAGCTTGGGGAAAACGTGGTCCCTGGAGAAAAACTGGCAAAAATCCAGGCCAAGCTGTTCGATCTGCTGGTTGAACCCCAATTGGTTCAGCCACACTTTATTTATCACTACCCTACGGATATTTCCCCTTTGTCCAGGCGCAATGATGAAGATCCCACCATAACGGACCGCTTTGAACTGTTTATTGCCGGCAGGGAGATCGCCAACTCTTTTTCTGAGTTGAACGACCCCGTGGATCAAAAAAAACGTTTTCAGGAACAGGTTTTGGAAAAAGAAGGCGGAGATGCGGAAGCACACCATATGGATGAGGACTATATCCGGGCTCTTGAATACGGGATGCCTCCGGCAGCAGGTGAAGGCATAGGGATTGACCGGCTGGTCATGCTCTTTACCGACTCCCCTTCCATTCGTGAAGTGATCCTCTTTCCTCTGCTTCGTCCGGAGGTTGGTACCGGCTGATGCGTTTTGAATTTTTTGTGGCTTTGCGCTATCTTAAGGCCAAAAGACATCAGGCCTTTATTTCAGTCATATCGCTTCTTTCCGTTCTGGGGGTAGCCCTGGGAGTGGCCGCCTTGATCATTGTCCTTGGCGTGATGAACGGATTCAGTGAAAATCTGCGGGACAAGATTCTGGGGTTGAACGCCCACATTGTGGTCGGCAGCCACACCGGCAGTATTGAGGACTACGATCTGTTGTCCGGGAAACTTGAAGAGATTCCCGGAGTTCTTGGAGCTACTCCTTTCATATACTCTGAAGTTATGCTCAGTAATCCGGCCGGGGTCAAAGGGGTGGTCATGCGCGGCATCGATCCCCGGGGCGCCACCAGGGTACTGGATCTGGACCGGGAGATGGTTCACGGCTCCGTTCTCGACCTGAATGAGGACAAAGAATTTCCAGGAATAATCATAGGTCAGGAACTGGCCTCCAGACTAAGTATTTCCCCGGGCAGCACAGTGAATATCATGGCTCCGTCCGGAGAGCGCTCCGCTGCCGGGTTTACTCCCAAGATCCAGACATTTGAAGTGCGGGGGATATTCAGGACCGGAATGTATGAGTACGACACTTCCTTTGCCTACATCGCCATCCCGGATGCTCAAAACACTCTGGGATTCCAGCGGGATGCTGTTTCCGGCATGGAAGTCCGTATCCAGGATGTCAATCAGGCTCACCTGATGTCTGAAAGAATTGCGGAGAGGCTGGGAGGATTTCCATATTTCGTGCGCAACTGGAAGGAGATGAATGAAAACCTCTTTGCCGCTCTGGAGCTGGAAAAAATCGCCATGGGCGTAATTTTAGCCATGATAATTCTGGTGGGCTCCTTCAGCATCATCACTGCGCTGGTCATGCTGGTCATGGAAAAATCCAAGGACATTGCCATCATGATGTCCATGGGGACGACCAGAACAATGGTGCGCAATATCTTTATCCTCCTGGGTCTGATGATCGGCGCACTGGGCACCGCGCTCGGATTCGCCACCGGCCTTGGAGGCTGCTATCTCCTGGAAAACTACAGATTCATTCAGTTGCCAGCAGATGTTTATTTCATGGATCACCTGCCGGTACTGCTGCATACTTCTGATCTGCTCATCATTGCTGTGGCAGCCATGCTCCTTTGTTTCCTGGCCACCATATATCCGGCCAGGAAAGCGTCGAGCGTCAATCCGGCCGAGGCTTTAAAGCATGAATAACAGCTTGTACAGACTTCAAAAACTGAGCAAATCCTTTGTCTCCGGACCGGAAACAATAACTGTCCTTGAAGGAATAGACTTAAGCATAGAAGAGGGACAGACCATTGCCGTTCTTGGAGCTTCAGGCTGCGGAAAAAGCACTTTTCTGCATATCCTGGGTACACTTGATGATCCAACCCGGGGAAAAGTCTTTTTTTGCGGCCGGGACCTGACCCTTGCCAGCGCCTGGGAAAAGGCTATGTTAAGACGCTCCGAAATAGGCTTTATTTTTCAGTTCCATCATCTGATGTCTGAATTCAACACTGTTGAAAACGTGGCCATGCCGGCGATCATAAGTGGAATGAACAGAAAAAAAGCCCACTTTATGGCTTTAGAAGCTCTGGAACAGGTCGGTCTTAAAGACAAGGCCCCGCAAAAGGTGACCACCCTTTCCGGAGGGGAAAGCCAGCGGACGGCCCTGGCCCGGGCAATCCTCTCCAGGCCCAGAGTCCTTCTGGCAGATGAGCCCACCGGCAATCTGGATCAGGCTAAAAGCCGGGAAGTCGGTGAACTTCTTCTGCACTTAAACCGGGAACTGAACATGACTCTGGTGATCGTGACTCATAATCTGGAACTGGCTTCGCGCATGAGTATCAATTACGAACTTAAGGCAGGCGGCTTGTATGAACAGAAGCATTAAATCCATGGCAACCTTGCCGACATTAGTCCTGTGGACCGTGTGCATGATATTTATCCTGGCTGCTCCAGGTCATGCCCGGGAACAGAAAATTCTTGTGCTGCCTTTTGAAATCAACGCCCCACCTGATCTTGAGTATCTTGAAATCGGACTGCCGACCATGCTCACCAATATCTTAAGAGAAAAAGGACTGGATCTGATCGATCCTGAACTGGGCCAGACCCTGATCGCAAGAGAGGAGATAACCTACCTGGACACTCAGAGAGCAAGGAGGCTGGTCCTTTTGGGAGATGGACGCTATGCCGTTTACGGGACATTCAACATGGTTGACGAATTTATCAGCATGGATGTCCGTCTTGTTGACGGGTACGGCGAAAGAGACACCGTGCCCTTCTACATCGTCAGGGAAGGGATTATCAATATTCTTCCTGCTGTGGAGGAACTTGGAGAAAAAATCTATCAGGAACTCCTGCGCGAGGAACGGATTGCTTCCATTGAAGTCCAGGGCACGGATATACTGGATCCGGATGTGGTTTTACTCCGTCTGCAGGTTCAGGAAGGCGATATGTACGATGTCGACATATTGAACCAGGAAATTAGACGCATTTTTGATCTGGGCTATTTCGAAGATGTACAGCTGCAGGTGGAATCAACACCGCAGGGCAGAGAGATTACCTTCATTGTGGAGGAAAGGCCCCTGATCAGAAACATCAACATATCCGGAGATGACAGAATCAGGGAAAGAGATATCCGCGAAGTGCTGACCACCAGGACCGGATCTGTGGTCAATCCCAGGATAGCCAGTGAAGATCTGAGCCGTATCCGTGCACTTTACCGGGAGAAAGGCTACTATAACGCTACTGTTTCCTATGAGGTCGCCGAAATTGATGAACGGCAGGCCAATTTGAACATCATAATTGATGAAGGCAGGCGCTTATTTATCCAGGACATAAGCATCGAAGGAACTCAGGAAGTAAGCGAGCGCACTCTGCGCAGAGAAATGGCCCTGAAAAAAAGGGGTATCTTTTCCTGGCTGACAGGCAGAGGCATACTCAGAGAAGAGCTTTTGGACCGGGATGTGGCCGCCATTGAAGCCTTTTATGCGGACAAGGGCTATATTGATGCCCGTGTGGGCCATCCGGAAGTGGACTACGAAGAAGACGGAATATACCTGACCTTTCATGTGCAAGAGGGCGAAAGGTATAAAATAGGAGATGTGGATTTCAGAGGCGACCTTCTGGTGAGCAAGGAAGAGCTCATGGATATCACCTCTCTGGACGATCTGGGCAGGGATAATGAATACTTCAACCGTTCGGTCATGCATGAAGACACCCAGAAGCTGGCTGATTTCTATGCCGACCACGGCTATGCCTTTGCTGATGCTGATGTAGACATGCATGTGGATGAACAGGAAAGAATTGTTCACGTAGTTTACAACCTGGACAAAGGAGATAGAATTTTTATTGGACGGGTGCTCATCGAGGGCAACGTCAGTACCAGGGATAATGTCATACGCCGGGAAATGCGCCTGACGGACGGTGATCTCTTCAGTATTTCCGATCTGCGAAGATCCAGCCAGCGCCTGCATCGCCTTGATTTTTTCGAGGAGGTGGATATCCAGCCGGTGCCTACGGAACATGAAAATATCATGGATCTGGTGGTGCAGGTTCATGAAAAGCCTACAGGAATGCTCTCTGCAGGGGCCGGTTACTCGTCGTTTGACCGCATCTTTTTTACCGGTATGGTCGAACAGAGAAATCTTTTCGGCAAAGGGTACGATCTGGGATTCAGAGGCAGCTTCGGCGCCAGAATAATCCGCTTCGATTTAAGCTTCTGGAATCCAAGCTTCCGGGACAGCGATCTGGGCATGGGCACAGATCTGTACTGGATTGATGAAGATTTTTTTACCTTTGACAAGGAAACCAGGGGCGGGAGGCTTCGCTTCGCATATTCGCTGGGCGAGTATACCAGGCTCTTTTGGAGCTACCGCTTGGACCAATATACCATCAATAATGTTGATGACGACGCTCACCCCGATATCCGGGAACTGGAAGGGGAAAACTGGTCAAGTGCATTATATGCGGCTGCTGTTCGAGACACCAGGGACAGACGGATCAATCCCACCAGAGGAACCAGAAACACGCTCTCCATTGAATATGCCGGGGGGATAATTCAGGGCGATGACAATTTCATCAAATATATCTTCAATACGGATAATTATCGCCCCCTGATCGGGGACGCCGTTTTTCGCTTAAGAGCGCAGGCCGGATACATTATGCCCAACACTGACGAGGACATTCCCAACTTTGAACTGTTCAGGCTGGGCGGCATCAATACAGTGCGCGGATATGCCGCGCGCAAACTGGCCCCCAGATTCGACGATGGAGAAGTAAAAGGCGGAGACAAACATTTTTTCACCAATCTTGAACTGATCCATCCCATCAACAGGGATCTGGGCATAATGGGAGTTGTTTTCTTTGACGCCGGAAACGTATGGGATATCGGAGAAAGCATGGATCTGGATCTGTTCAAAAGCGTCGGCGCGGGGATTCGCTGGTACTCTCCGATAGGACCGCTTCGCGTGGAATGGGGGTATGCTCTGGATGATCTTGAAGACAGCGACCGCAGCCAGATCGAGTTCAGTGTGGGGGCCGAGTTTTAAATATTTTGAATAGAGTGCCGTTATGTATTTATTATAATTACATTTCCCAAAGGAGTTCATGCCTTTGGGACGGCGTAGCCTATAAAATCAATTCTAAAGGAGTATTCAGCCATGAAAATCAAAATTGCTTTTTTTATTCTTATCCTTTTGCTTATTCCCGGAACGGCCGTGGCCGGCAGCAAGCTTGGCATCATTGAAGTCCAGCGGGTCCTGGAAACCTCTGAACCGGGCAGGCAGGCTCTGGGACAGCTCACTCTTGACTTTGAAGACATGCGTGAGGATCTGGAGCAGGAAAGATCAAAAGTGGAACAGTTGCGCCAGGAACTGCAGAAACAGAGCATGGTCCTGAGTCAGGAGGCCCAGCAGGATATGGAGACCGAACTGAGACAGAAAATGCAGCAGTTTCAGCAGAAATATCAATCCTACCAGATTCAGATGCAGCAAAAAGAAGAGGAATTGTCCGAACCGATCATTGATTTGCTCTTTGAAATAATCAACAATTATGCAGCAGAAAATGATTTCGACATGATCTTTGATGCTCAAGGCAGCGGACTCATCTTTGCCAGGGAAGGCATCAACATTACCGGAGAAATTATTGAGGAAGTAAACAAGGCATGGGAAGCCGGAAATAATTAAGGGGAAAAAGATGTGGCTTTCACAGCTGGCTGCTGAATTGGGATTAGAATACACAGGAGAAGATTTCTTAATCTCAGGAGTCAACACGCTGGATAAAGCAGGCCCGGAAGAACTGTCCTTTCTGGATTCACCCAAGTACCGAGAACTGCTGAAGACCACAAAAGCAGGAGCTGTGATATTGGCTCCGGCAGATGCAGGCAGTGTCCGGAGATACCTGATCAGCAACAATCCTTATCTTGATTTTGCCAGGGCGATGCACAGCTTTGCCCGGCCACAGGGACTGGAACAGAGCCGCATGGATCAGGCCTTCATTCATCCGTCAGCTGAAGTAGACCCTACTGCTGTTATCCATCCCATGGTCTTTATCGGAGAAAAAGCCAGGATCGAATCCGGCTGCCGTATCTTTCCCCATGTCTATATCGGTGAGCACGTCCAGCTTGGCAGAGACTGCGTTATCTATCCCCAGGCAAGCATCATGGCGGGATGCGTTGTCGGGGACAGGGCTGTGATCCATAGCGGGGCGGTCATAGGTAGTGACGGTTTCGGTTTTGTGCAAGACGGACAGAAGCGGATCAAGATTCCTCAACTGGGCAGGGTGGTCATTGAGGATGATGTGGAAGTCGGAGCCTGCACCACAATCGATCGCGCCACCCTGGGAGAGACCAGGATCGGCCGGGGAACCAAAATCGACAATCTGGTTCAGGTGGCTCACAATGTGCAGATAGACGAAAACTGCGTGCTTGTGGCCCAGGTAGGCATATCCGGGAGCACAAAACTCGGCCGGAATGTTATTCTCGGGGGGCAGGCGGGTATAGCCGGACATCTGAACATAGAGGACAATTGCCGTGTTGCCGCCAAATCAGGCTTAGGCAAGTCCTTGCCGCCCAACACTGATGTCGGCGGCATTCCGGCCGTGGAGCATTCCCTTTTTCTTCGCAACGCCGTACTTTTGCCTAAACTGCCGCAAATGTACAAAAGGCTCAAGAAGCTGGAAAAAGAAATCCAGATCTTGATACAATCAAAGCAAGGAGAGGACCTGTGAGTACTTCTTCCAATGGCCAGATAATCAGCAGGGATATCCTGGAACTGCTTCCTCATCGCTATCCTTTTTTGCTGGTGGACAAAGTGCTGGAGCTTGAACCTTTCAAGTATTTGCGGGCCCTGAAAAATGTAAGCATCAACGAGCCCTTTTTTCAGGGGCACTTTCCAGGATATCCGGTCATGCCCGGAGTGCTCATCCTGGAATCACTGGCTCAGGCCGGTGGAATCCTGGTGGTTAAAAGTATCCCGGCGCATAAACAGGATAAGATATTTCTGTTCACTGGAGTGGACAAGGTGCGTTTCCGCAAGCCGGTATTTCCCGGAGACCAGCTGCACCTGCACATCGTTTATGAACGTCACAGACTTAATTTGTGGCGAATGAACGGACAGGCGATGGTAAATGATAAAATGGTGGCGGAAGGGGTCTTTTCCGCCACTCTAGTAAACAGGGAAGACTCAAAGTGAACCAGGAGATACACCCCACAGCCATTGTTCATCCGGGCAGTGATCTGGGTCCCGACGTAGTCATAGGTCCTTATGTGATCGTAGAGGAATATGCCAGCCTTGGGGCCGGCACCCGTGTGGACGCCTTCGCCCAGATCAAGAAATTTACCAGCCTGGGCCGGAATAATCATGTTTATTCCTACGCCTGCCTGGGTGAAGGACCTCAGGACATCAAGTACAGAGGCGAGGAGACCTGGCTGAAAATCGGGAATAACAATAAAATCCGGGAATACACTACTTTGAACCGGGGAACACCCGCAGGCAGAGGAGTGACCAGTATCGGTTCGGATTGCTTCTTGATGGCCTATGCCCACGTGGCACATGACTGCTGCCTGGAGGACGGAGTAATTATGGCCAATGGCGCGACTCTTGGCGGACATGTCCATCTCGGACACAAGGCTGTCATTGGAGGGCTTTGCGCTGTGCATCAATTCGTGCGTGTGGGTGAGTACTCATTTATCGGGGGCAAAAGCGGAATTGCGCAGGACGTTCCCCCCTTTATGCTGGCTGCTGGAGAAAGAGCCAAGCTTTATGGGCCCAATCTCATTGGTTTGCGCAGAGCAGGTTTTGCCAGAGAAGAAATTCTTGCCTTGAAAAAGGTTTTTCACCTGATCTGGAAATCTGGCCTGAGCCGGGAGCAGGCTCTGGAAAAGGTTGAGAATGAATTTTCCGGATATCAGCTTGTTTCCAGGCTTATCTCATTTCTCAAATCAAGCACCAGGGGAGTAATCACTCTTGAGCGCTCTCCCGCAGAAGCCTATGACCAGAGATAAAACTCTGGGGCTTATTGCCGGAGGAGGCAGTTTTCCTCTGCAGGTGACCAGAAGCGCCAAAAAGCTTGGATACCATGTTGCCGCTGCCGCATTCGTGAATGAAACCATCTCCGAAATGGGCTCGGTGGCCGACCAGATTGCCTGGCTGAATCTGGGTCAACTGGGCAAACTGATCCAGTTTCTTCACCAGGTCAAAGCAGAAAAAGTTGTTTTCGCCGGTCCAATCAACAAGCCCAGGGCCTTTAACCTTCGTCCGGACTTCAGGGCCATAAAATTTCTGGTCAATCTGCGCAGCCGCAATGACAACGCACTGCTCACCGCTGTCGCTGATGAACTGACCAATGAAGGTTTTGATGTCGTTTCGGCCATTGATTTCGTGCCTGAGTTGATCTCCCCGGAAGGTCTTCTTACCAGACGCAGGCCATCAGCAGCAGAAAAAGCCGATATACTTTTTGCCTGGCCACTTATCAAGCAGATCGGCAGACTGGATATCGGCCAGTGCATGGTGGTCAAGGAGCGTGCTGTTATTGCTGTTGAAGCAATCGAGGGTACTGATGAGACGATTTTGCGTGCAGGCCGTTTATCCGGAAACAACCTGACCGTGGTCAAAATCTTAAAACCCGGCCAGGACAGACGCATAGATCTGCCTGCCATGGGGCTGCAGACAGTCAAGGTCATGGTCCGCTCAGGGGTGACGTGTCTGGCTTTTGAGGCTGGCTCAAGCCTTTTGTTTGACAAGGACAAGTCTGTTGAACTTGCTGATCAGCATGGCATCACCATGCTCGGCGTTGATCCCGATAACCTGGGAAAAATTCAGGATCTGTAAACCAACCACACCTGCACCTTTACCTGCATTTCTCAAAGGGGAAATCGTTCCGTCTCTTTCTCATTGTTCCTTCTTCAGATCGGTTATATAACGCTTGCAACAGACAGTACATGTTTCCGGGCATAAGCCTTTGGACATTCCTGCTCTGAACCCGCGATATTTTTCTCCGTACCAGATCTTCTTCAGCGCAGCGCTGGACAACTGCCCGAATTCCAGAGGATAAAGCGGATATTTTTTACTCAGAAAATACTTGTGCACCGGCTGCTTCCCGCTGACATCAGTATATACGCAGGGCAGAATGTTCCCCTCAACATTCACGTAGCAGGATCTTTGTATGTTTTCCGAACACGCGCCTGGCGGAGCATAAGGATTGTAAAGGTGAAAGAAGACACGGTCCCGGACATCCACATCTGAGCGCATGTCCAAAAGTTCCTTTTTGAATTGTTCATAATCTTCAGGGCTTTTTGCCGGATATTTTTCCTTTTCCATTTCCGGGCTTACAGCCAGGGTCAAGGTGCTGACTACTATCTGATCCAGGGCAAGCGCATTGAAAAACCTGGCCATCTTCGCGATGTCCCTGCGTCTTGAAGCCAGAAGCATGTGGGCCAGGTGTATCCGCGGAGTTGGACTTCCTGCTCTGGCCTTGACTCTGTGCACTGTTTCCAGAGCTTTTAAAACCTGCTTCAAGGGACTTCCAGGCCTTATCTGATCGTTGATCCGGTCTTCGACTCCGGCAACAGAGAAGCTTAAAACATCAAGACCCTGATCCACCAGTCTTTTGATCCTTTCTTCAGTCAATAAAGTAGCGTTACTGGTTACTCCGGCTTCAGCTCCCTTTTTTTTGACCAAATTCAGCATTGTCAAAAATTCCGGATGGAGCATGGGCTCACCCCAACCCTGAAGATAGACAAGACCGGTGCGGGCAAAGGCAGGAGACAGAGAACTAAATACCTTCATGGACATATGTCTGCATCGACCGGCTTTTTGATAAACGCGATGGGGACAATAAATACAGGCAGCGTTGCAGCTGCTCGTAATCCCCACCTGTATCCAATCCAGTCTGGGGTAGCCAAGCGCGGCCAAGTCATCTCTAAAACTCATCAAAATCCTCCCGGACATTTAAATATTGTAACTTTTTAACAGGCACGGGGCCAAGTTGTCTTTACAGATTATTTCCATTTTTGTTATAAGCGATTATCTTCTTTTAGTCCAATATTCCATCCACCAGCAAACCAGGAGGATAACCATGGCCAGACTGTTGCGCATCAACACGCGAACAAAAAAAGCTGTGTTCGAAGATCAGTCCGGGGATTACTCAGGTCTTGGCGGGCGGGCCCTGACTTCAAGACTTGTTCGCCGTGAGGTCCCCCCTACCTGTCACCCCTTGAGCGCGGCCAACAAGCTGGTCGTGGCTGCGGGGCTGTTGACCGGCACTGCCGCCGCCAATACCGGCAGAATATCCGTTGGCGGCAAATCACCCTTAACCGGGACCATCAAGGAATCCAATTCCGGAGGAACTTTTGCCCAGAAACTTGCCAAGCTGGATATCACCGGCTTTGTCCTTGAGGACAAGCCCGACCCTAAGGCGCCTCATCAGACCATTTTTATCACCAAAGACGGAGTGGATTTTCTGGAGCTGCCGGAAATAGCCGGTCTTGGAACCTATGAAGCCTCAGCCAAACTGTTTGAACGTTTCGGACAAAAGGCAGGCATCATGGTCATTGGTCCTGCCGGAGAAAACAGCCGCCTGGCCTCAGCCATCATGTTTACTGATCCCAAAGGCAATCCCAGCAGGGCAGCTGGTCGAGGCGGCCTTGGCGCGCTCATGGGATCGAAAAAAATCAAGGCCATTGTTATTGATGCCCAGGGAGGCCCCGGTCAAAGCATAGCCGACAAGGAGGCCTTCAAGGCAGCCTCCAAAAGATGGGCTGAAATTCTGATCAATCATCCGGTAACCGGCCAGGGTTTGCCCGGCTACGGTACATCCATTTTAATTAACATCATCAACGAGGCTGGAGCACTGCCAACGAAAAATTTTCGTTCGGGAAGGTTTGACCAGGCAGCACAGATCAGCGGTGAAAAGATGGTTGAAATCATCAATCAGCGTGCCGGCATCGCCAGAGAGGGCTGTCATGCCGGATGTGTGATCCAGTGTTCCCAGAAATACTGCGACGAAAATGGTACATACCTGACCTCAGGTTTTGAATATGAAACTGTCTGGGCTTTTGGTTCCAATCTGCTCATATCCGACATGGATCAAATTGCCATGCTGGATCGTTTGTGCGACGATCTGGGACTGGACACCATTGAAACCGGTACAACCCTGGCCATGGCCATGGAAGGGGGCATTATTCCCTGGGGTGATGGACAGGCCGCCATTGATCTTTTAAAAAGAGTTTATGATCCTGCAGATTATCTGGGGGTGATCATCGCCAACGGCACAGCATATACCGCTGACGCCCTGGGGGTTGACCGGGTGCCTGTGGTCAAGAAGCAGTCCATTCCAGCCTACGATCCCAGGGCGGCCAAGGGCGTAGGTGTAACTTATGCCACCAGTTCCATGGGCGCTGATCACACTGCCGGCTATGCCATCTGCCAGAATATTCTCAAAGTGGGCGGAGACATCGATCCTCTGGGCAAACAAGGTAACGTGGAGACTTCCAAAAATCTGCAGATCGCCACTGCGGCAGTGGATTCCACTGGATTTTGCCTGTTTGTCGCTTTTGCTGTACTGGATACCCAAGATGCCCTGGAAGTCATTGCCAGGCTCATAAGCTCCAAATTCGGAATCACTTTTACTGTTGACGACATCGGCAGGACCGGAATGGAAATTCTGAGGGACGAATACTCCTTCAACCGCGATGCAGGCTTTACCAGTGTGCATGATCAGCTTCCGGACTTCTTTATCAATGAAGAGCTTCCTCCGCATAATGGAAAATGGGATTTCAGCCTGGAGGAACTGCAAAAGGCCAAAGTGGAATCATGACATTGTATCCGCCAATGCTGAATTTAAAGATTCAAAGCTTATTCAGGCTTGAACGTATCAGAGCGACATTGCGCGATTAAATTATTCTCCATTGGTTAAGATCCGGTTGAACAAAATGAGCAGTGAAAATATGCGCGTTCAAGTTTCCTGTTTTGCATCTCTGTCAGGGTTCACTCCTCCTGATGGCCGCATGGAACTGGATACAGGATCAACTCCCCGGGATATCATCCGTAAACTCGGCATTTCCGAGAACGACGTGAAAATTATCTTTGTCAATGGCCAAAACGCTCATGCAGATGCAAGGCTTTCAGACAATGACCGGGTGGGCCTTTTCCCGGCTATAGGTGGAGGCTGATTTCATGTCCGAAAGTGATTTCATCCGGGCCGTGATTTCGGCCAGCAGGACAGGGCAGAATTATCCTTTTGCCTGGATTTCAGGCAGGAATTTGCTCAAGCTGGCCAGGACTCACGGCCTGGATCCGCTTTCAGCCCAGCAGTTGACTTTAAGAAACGGGATCAGTCTTGAAAGATATCTGCGCAATTACAGCTCAATGACTTTGAAGATGCAGCTGGCTCTGGCCTGCTCAAGAATTCTGATCGTTGGAGCAGGAGGCCTCGGGGGTTACGTTCTGGAGCTGCTGGTTCGCACGGGAGTGGGGACGTGCCTGGTCGCTGATGGTGATGTTTTTGAGGAAAGCAATCTCAATCGACAGATACTGGGAAGCATGGACCATCTGGGCACGTCCAAACAGAAAGCCGCCCTGGAACGAGTCAGGAGAATCAACCCTTTTACCCGGCTCGAGCTCTGCTCAGGTTTTCTTGAATCTTCAGATCTTCCGGATACACTGATGCGGGTGGATCTGGTCCTTGACTGCCTTGGGGGCACTGATTTCAGAAAGAATCTGCTCCTGGCCGCGCAAAAACATGGCCGAGCATTGATCACCGGCTTTGTGGCCGGCAAAACAGGACTGGCCTGCACAGTCTATCCCGGAGACAAGGACCCGGCAGCTTTCTGGCCGGATGGCCGGGAGCAAAGCGCCGAAGACCTCCTGGGCAATCTGGCGACCATAGTGTGCATGATTGCCGCAATTCAGGCCCAGGAGGCAATCAACGTTCTTTCTGGACAAAAACCTCAACTGCGCAATAAGGTGTTTCTGGCTGATCTGGATACATTTGCCTTTCAAATGCTTAAACTTTGAGCGCTTGGTTCAGCAGGACAGAAGACATGGCCTGCAGGAAAATCATGGGGAATATGCTTAAAGAAAAATTGACCGCTGTTCTGGCCACCCGCAATCAGGGAAAGATCAAAGAGCTGGAAGAACTGCTGACTGCTGTGCAACCGGACTTGAAGATCATCGGCCTGGATAGGTATCCAAAAATCGGAGATATTCCGGAAACAGGGTCCACATTTGAAGAAAACGCCCGCATCAAGGCCGTGGCCGTTACCCATGCTACCGGACTCCTGGCCGTAGCTGATGACTCCGGACTGGTTGTTCCGGCCCTGAACGGCGAGCCCGGGGTTTACTCCGCCCGCTATGCCGGTCCGCAGGCGACAGATGAGGAGAACAACCGCAAGCTGTTGCGCAGAATGCAACATCTTTCCGGCGATGAACGCAGAGCCAGTTTTGTCAGTGTTCTGTACGCTTTTGCCCCTGGAGGCCAAAACATTGAAGTCCGGGGTGAATGGACGGGCACGATCCTGAAAGAGCCCCGGGGAAGGGATGGTTTTGGCTACGACCCTTTATTTTATGATCCAGAAATAGGTCTTACTGCAGCACAGATGAACCCTTCACAGAAAAACTCGCGCAGTCACCGGGGAAGGGCACTGGCAGAGCTTATGAAGCACTGGGATGAATTTCTGCGCCGAATTGCAGACAATGTATCTTAGTGAATTATTGATCTTTAGAGAGATTTCATGCGTCTAGTATTTTTTTTTGTGCAGTAATGAACTCAAACTCGGAGCTTGGCCAGAAATGTGTGGAATAATTGCTTATACCGGTCACCGGCCAGCTGTGCCGGCCATTATTCGTGGCCTGAAAAGCCTTGAATACCGCGGCTATGATTCAGCCGGACTGGCCTTCGTCCATTCAGGACGCCTGCATCTTTTTCGGGCTGCAGGAAAACTGCAGTCCCTGGAACAAAAACTTGCTGGTGGCGAGGTGCTGCACGCCACCAGTGGGATCGGGCATACCAGATGGGCCACTCATGGCTTGCCCAATGAGGTCAACGCCCATCCCCACCTGGATGTCCACTTGAATCTGGCCCTGGTGCACAATGGAATAATCGAAAATTATCAGCAGCTCAAAACCATGCTGAGTGATCAGGGATGTACTTTTCGTTCTGAAACGGACTCAGAGGTTCTGGTCTGCCTTATTGCCCATGCCTTGAATCATTACGGTTCCATCCTCAAAGCCCTGGCCTGGAGCATGTCCCAGGTTCATGGTTCATACGCCTTTGCCTTGATCAGCAAAGATCATCCAGGCAAAGTTTGGGCGGCCAGAAAAGCCAGCCCGCTGGTTCTGGGCATCGGCACCGGAGAAAATTTTGTTGCTTCAGATATACCTGCTTTTCTGCCCTTTACCCGGGAGGTTGTTTTTCTCGAAGATGATGAACTTGTAGAAATGGATTCCGGTCAGTGGAATGTTTATCAGGCCTCCATCCTGGAGCACACCTTAAAGAAGATTCACCACATCGCCTGGGATGTGCAGGCCGCTCAGAAGGGGGGATACAAGCACTTCATGCTCAAGGAGATCATGGAGCAGCCAAAGGTGCTGACCGATTGCCTGGCCGGCAGAATAGACCACAAAAAGAACAGAATTATTCTTGAGGAACTGGAAGACATGCCTGTTCCCTCCAGGGTGCAGGTGGTGGCCTGCGGCACCTCATATCATGCAGGATTATGGGGCAAATACGTTCTGGAGAGCCTTGCCGGCATACCGGTAAACGTGGAGATAGCTTCAGAATTCAGATACAGGTCTTTGATCCAGGAAAAGGATACCCTGTATTTGAGCATCAGTCAGTCCGGAGAAACCGCGGACACTCTGGCCGGTCAGCACATGGTCCGTGAACACGGTCTTCCTGTTCTGGGTCTATGCAATGTCCTGGGTTCCAGTGTGGCCCGGGGAGCCGACAGAGTGCTCTATACTCAGGCCGGTCCCGAAATCAGCGTGGCTTCGACCAAAGCCATGTGCAGTCAGCTGGTCATGCTTTATCTTCTGGGACTTTACTTTGCCCAGTCAAAAAAAAATCTGGACTCCAGGGCTTTGAACAAATACCTGTCATTTCTAAACGAACTTCCTGACCTGCTTCAGGCCCAACTGCCTCAAATGCAGATCAGGGCCCGGGAATTGTGTTCCAGGTACTCCAGAGCTCGCAGTTTATTTTATGTCGGCCGGGGGATATATTTTCCAC
Organism: Desulfonatronospira sp.; assembly: GCA_007125075.1. Taxonomy (GTDB): domain Bacteria; phylum Desulfobacterota; class Desulfovibrionia; order Desulfovibrionales; family Desulfonatronovibrionaceae; genus Desulfonatronospira. The sequence goes on along the minus strand of SLDX01000001.1, from coordinate 91,291 downwards.
TGGCTCTGGAGGGAGCATTAAAACTTAAGGAAATTTCATATATCCATGCTCAGGGCTATGCAGCTGGAGAATTAAAGCATGGTCCCATAGCCTTGATTGAACCTGATGTCCCTACTTTTGCTCTGGCTCTGGAAAACGATCTTTTAAGCAAGATCAAGTCCAATCTAATGGAAATCAAAGCCCGCAGCGGTCCTGTTCTTGCTCTGACCAATCCCGGGGTGGAGCTGGATGCTGATGAAAGATGGGAGTTGCCCAAAGTTATTGATCCATTGAACAGTTTCCTGGTCTTGCCGGCACTGCAGCTTTTCGCTTATGAAATGGCCGTGTACCTGGGCAAGGATGTAGATCAACCCCGAAACCTGGCCAAAAGCGTAACTGTGGAGTGATCCATGCGTCAAAATATGCTGCTCGCTTTCTTCATCGCTTTGTTTCTTATTTTTCAGCCCTTTTTTTCCAAAGAAGCTTCAGCTGGTTATGATCAGGGCATTAAGGCCTTCAATGCTCTGATCGGCGATGAAAACAGATCTAAATTTCGTTCTTACTGGCTTGATACAGCCAGACACTTTGAACAGGCTTTCAGTGAGAACCCTGAAGCTCCGGAAGCTGCAGATGCACTTTTTTATCTTGGCCGCACTTATGAAGAACTGGGCAAGAGGTCTTTTCTGCGCTCTGATTTTGAAAAGGCTGAAGAATTTTACACAAAAACAGTGCGCGGTTTCCCCACTCATGCCCGGGCTGCCGAGGCCCAGTACCGAAAGGCCGGACTTTACCTGAATCATTACAGGGACTCTGCTCAGGCATATATTGAATACCTGCGGGTGGTGTATAGTTTTTCTCCAGGCCCGGTAACGGACAAGGCTCAAGAGATTTTAACGGAGCTCGACCGCAAGAAGCTGGAAAAGATAAGAAGGACAAACGGTTCAAACAGTATTCTGGAAGCGCCCCGGGAACGGTCCATCCAGGAACAGACCATAAATATTGCCGAATCGCTGGATGAAAACAAACATTCAAACACAGAACTCGAGAATCCGCACCGGAAAACTTTGAGTTCTGCATCGAACGAATCAGAGCTTGTGACCATTCGTCACTGGAGCAGTGATGAATATACCCGGGTGGTTCTTGATCTTGATTCCCAGGTCAATTTCAGTCATACACTGCTTAAGCCCGATCCTGACCTTGGCACCGTGCACAGGCTGTTCATCGATCTTGAAAAAACCATCCGGGGCAGAAACATTAAAGGTGAAGAGAACATAGCCGACGGCATATTGAACCGTATAAGATCAGCCCAGTATACTCATGATACATCCAGGGTAGTTCTGGACATTCAGGATCTGGAAGACTTTCGCGTCTTCGCGCTGGAAAATCCTTTTCGCATAGTGGTTGATGTCTATGCTCCTGAAAAAGGTCTTAAAACTCTGACAGCAAAGTCTGAACCGCAGGTTTCTCTTGATCCCCGGGGCAGGGAAATCGCCGCCGGAAGCCTGGTGGAGCAGTTGGGCCTCAAGGTTCAGACCATCATGATCGATCCCGGACATGGGGGCAAAGATCCTGGTGCGGTATCTCACGGGATAAGAGAAAAAGATATTGCCTTACGCATGTCCAGGATTTTAGGACGCAAGCTGGAGGCAAAAGGCTTTGACGTTTTATATACCCGTACCGAGGATGTCTTTGTTCCACTGGAGGAAAGAACAGCCATGGCCAACTCCAAAAAGGCCGACCTCTTTATCTCCGTACATGCCAATGCGCATCGCAATCCCAATGTCCGCGGGTTTGAAGTGTACTACCTCAATTTTGCCCAGTCAGAAGACGCAAAAAGAGTAGCTGCCAGAGAAAACGCTGTATCCACTCAAAAAATCTCAGATCTGCAGTACATCCTTACCGATCTCATGCTCAGCTCCAAAATCAATGAATCCCGCGATCTGGCTCAGAAGGTGCATACTACAACAATCAGCCATGGCCGGCAGAGATTTTCAGCTCTTGGCGACAACGGAGTAAGACAGGCTCCGTTTTATGTGCTCATGGGTGCTCAGATGCCTGCCATCCTGCTGGAACTGGGTTATCTGACCAATGTGAAAGATCGTCAGCTATTGCAGTCCGAGGATTTTCTGATGCATATGGCCAATGGTTTGACGCAGGGCATTTTGGCCTATAAGGACAAAATCGAACAATTCGCCAGCTTGAGCTACTAAGAGTACGGTGAAAAAACAGTTAACCGGAAGGACTCACTGCTCAGAACTGGTACCGCCGATCCTGTCTCCGTCCCATGAGCACCCATCCTCTTTAGGCTCCACGTGAATGGTTACCTGTGATCTGGGCAGCTCACTCTCAATGCCCTGTTCAATGTGACAGCAGATCTGATGACCTTCCTGAATCGTCTTCTCACCAGATAGCAGCAGGTGAAAATCAATAAATCGTCTCGATCCCGACTTCCTGGTGCGCAGACCGTGGTATTTGACGTTTTCTCCTGCATGCCGGCGAATATGCTTTTCCACTATCTCAATCTCTTCCCTGGGCAGAGCCACATCCATAAGACCGTGATAAGACCGCTTAATCAGACTGACCCCTGAACGGGTAATATTCAATGCGACCAGTACGGCCATAATTGAGTCCAGTATGAGCATCTGAGGATAGAAATTTATGATCAGCAGTCCGGCAATAATCACGATCGACGTCCAGACATCAGCCATGAGATGTTTGGCATCTCCTTCAAGGGTTATGGAATCAAAATGTTTGGCAGCTTTGAGCATGATTCTGGCCACAATCAGATTTATGGCTGCCGCTGCTGCGGAGATGAAGATGCCCAGGATAAGATTTTCCAGAGGCTGAGGAGACAGTATACGGCCCAGAGCTGAATAAATTATACCCCCTGCCGCAACCAGAATCAGACCTCCTTCAAGGCCTCCGGCAAAGTATTCAGCCTTGTCATGTCCGTAATTGTATTTCCTGTCAGCAGGTCTGTAAGCTATGGTCAATGCCAGAACAGCCGCTATGCTGGCCGTCAGGTTGACCAGGGTTTCCATTGCGTCAGAGAGCAGGCCCACAGAACCGGTGATCCAGAAGGCGCTGAACTTGAGCCCCAGAGTCAATATTGAAGCAAGTACTGATAAAAGGGCGAAATTTCTGGGCATGACCTTTACTCCGCAAATAATATTGACAAAAAAAGAAATATATACAAAGAGTTTAAATCCTGAAAGGTTAAAAAATTCTTATCAGTTAAAGCATTAGTTACGCTCAGGGCGACTTCTTTACTCAATCTCAACCCTTGCTCCATGAGTGAAAAAAGCTGCCTGGATAAATTCAATGAAACCACAACAATAAGCCTGGGCCATATTTGCATCTCAAAAATTCAGCAGTTGATAATCGCCCGTAAAGAAAAAACCAGATAATGTACAAATCTTGGATCAAAACCAAACTTCCAGAATTCGTTCGCGATATCCTTCGCGATTTTTGTCAGATCAGCCAGGAGTTGTGTACTCAATTTAAGAACCACGATCAAACCGGCCAGATCAGCTTCAACTTTTTTAAAGAGCTTTTAGGCGACGAGATGAACAAGGGTCAGCTCTGGCATCTTAAAGATACCGCCCACATCCTTTTTCGTCACGACCAGGAGGATGACCGCATCGGTCCTTATCTGGACTGGTGTATCGGCTATATCTTTCACGAGTGCATGAAGCTTAGAGAAGATGCTTATCAACAGGAAAACTATCGTCCCTGGTTCGAGGCAAGGCATATAAATCCGTCAATTTCTCCTGAAGAACAGCTGATCAGTCAGGAGCTGTTCACTGTGCTTGAGCAGACCGGAGAAAGCATTTCCAGAGAAATATCCAGAGTAAGATTTATTCTCTTTCACTGCCGCAGGCTTTTTATCATGTATCTGCCCGCCCATCAGGATAATCCTTTGCTGGCCAGATTTTTATTCGCCGAAAAAGGACTGGTTCAGGATGTGTTCAAAACATTGTATCCGGAACTCATCTCCGCAATTTATCGGGACAACCCAGGCAAGTTATATGAGCTGGCCGCCCTGAGTCTTGAGCGCGGTGGCTGGATCAAAGAGGCCCGGGCTGCTCGAAGCAGCCTGCCTCTTGATTTGCAGTAAAAAATTCTCGTTTATTTTTTTCTGCTCCATATTTTATACAGCAAGAAGAAAGATGAAGAAAAATTTACAATCCAGTTGGACTGGGCCGCATAATGGTGCTCTGCCCCTTTATAAAAAGTTCCCTGAGGCTCAATTGCCGGCTCAGTGCGCTGACAGGTTTTCGGATTTTCGCGAACAACCGGGATAAAGCAATTTATTGCGGTCCGGCATGATGCATATTGAATTCCGGGTCGCACCGGGTTTTTTTTGCGCATTGGCTTGAAAGGGTCATATCAGTTTTTACCTTTTGATTTAAAGAACGGTTGAAGAACAGCTCTTGTTTCGCAGATTTTTTTCTGGTACATATTGGTTGATTATATAAGTTTCGATATGTTCTCGGAGGTTTTATGTTTGATTTTCTGTATCACAAAGATCCAGCCAAACTGAGATATAATCTGGAAAATGTAGACAATCCTCAGCTCCTGCGCGAATTATATCCGTATAACAGGGTGTGCCGACTGGCCTTTGATGATTCCTTCATTCTGCCCAAACCGCCCGGAGAAATATTCATCACTGATACGACTTTCAGGGATGGACAACAGGCCAGACCCCCTTTTACCGTGCAGCAGATTGCAGATATTTATGAGATGCTGCACAGGCTTGGCGGTCATTCAGGATTGATTCGCCAATGCGAATTCTTTCTTTATTCAGACAAGGACAAGAAAGCTGTGGAAGCCTGCCTGGACAAAGGATACAGGTTCCCGGAAATCACCGGCTGGATCAGGGCCAACAGAAATGATCTTAAACTGGTCAAGGAAATGGGTCTTAAAGAGACGGGCATGCTTACTTCGGTTTCGGATTATCACATCTTTCTTAAGCTCGGAAAGACCAGGCAGCAGGCTATGGAAGATTATCTGCGTATAGTGGAATCCGCCCTGGACAAGGATATAATCCCCAGATGTCATTTTGAGGATATCACCCGTGCGGACATTTACGGTTTTTGCATACCTTTTGCTCAAAAGCTGATGGATCTGTCCGGCCAGAAAGGACTTCCAGTAAAAATCAGACTATGCGATACCATGGGTTATGGCGTACCTTATCCCGGTGCTGCACTGCCTCGCAGCGTCTCCAAAATCGTACGCACCTTTACCCATGAAGCCAAAGTACCCGGTGAATGGTTGGAGTGGCACGGACACAACGATTTTCACAAGGCCTTCATCAATGCATCAACCGCATGGCTTTACGGGTGTTCAGCAGCCAACTCCACCCTGTTCGGCCTGGGTGAGCGTACCGGCAATGCTCCCCTGGAAGCACTGGTTATCGAGTACATCTCTTTAACTGGAAATGATGACGCCGCATATACACCTGTCATAACTGAACTGGCCAGATATTTTCAAAAGAGACTCAGCTCAGATATACCTGCCAACTATCCCTTTGCAGGCAGGGACTTCAATGCAACCAGTGCAGGCATCCATGTCGACGGGCTGCTGAAGAATGAGGAAATTTATAATATTTTCGACACTAAGCAGATTCTGCACCGGACCATCCCGATCATCATCACCGACAAGACCGGTAGAGCCGGCGTGGCTTACTGGATCAACCATTATCTGGATATCTCTGAGGACAACAGAGTGGATAAAAGACATCCGGCTGTAGGCAAGATCTACGACAAGATCAAAAACTCATATTCCATGGGAAGGACTACCAATTATTCGCATAAGGAGATGGAGAAACTGGTACGCCGTTATTTGCCCGAACTTTTCTCCTCCTCCTTTGATCAGCTCAAGGAGCTGGCTCACAAGGTCCTGGCCAAGATCATGCTGGATCTGGCGGCTCAACCGGATATGGCCTCTCTGGATATGGACCGGATCAATATTTTGATGCGGGATTTTTTAAAGGAATATCCTTTTATCCAATATTTATATCTTACAGATGCCAAAGGGAGCTTGCTAACCTGGAATGTGAGTGATATAGGCGATTTGTCAAAATACAAACAGGTTGCACCAGGTACGGATCTTTCCGACCGGGAATGGTTTGTTCGCCCGGTTAAAACCGGCCGACTGCATATTACTGATTTTTACAAATCCTTTTTTACCGGAAAACTCTGTCTGACTGCATCAGTACCTGTGTTCAGCCAGTCAGACGAGATACAGGCCATTTTGGGCGCTGACATCCGTTTTGATGAACTGGTCAAAATCCAGGAAGATTTTGCCATTGATCAAAATCTGTCCTGAAAAGCAAAGGAAGGTTTCAAATGTGGTTAAAGACTTTAATTCTGATTCTCGCTCTCTCTCTTACAGCCTGCATAGCCACTAAAGAACATGATGCTGATGCTCATTTTCAGCCTGCTCAAGAACAGACTGCTGCAGAACCTTTTCCACCCGAGCGTGATGCGGATGGTCATCGCTATTATGATTTTGACGACATCCCCATACCCATGGAGATGACTCTTAATCGCAATGATTCCATTTTGTTCGAATCCCAGGGAATCAAGGTGGGCATGCTCACCTATACCGGTCGGGTGGACAGCGAATCTTTGTTTAATTATTTTCAAGTCAGCATGCAAAATGAAGATTGGCGGCTGTTGAGTTATATAAAGTATGGAACCCAGATCCTCACCTTTGATAAGGACAACCGCTTGTGCACCATTCGTATTATTGAAGGCCGGATGCGCACTGAATTGCAGATATGGGTGTCGCCCAAGATTTCATAAATGTTTTGTTTTATCCCGGGTTAAATGCCTAATTGTTGAGCCGGATAAACTGCTGATCGAGTTGGATAAAAGCTTTCTTCATTAACTCAATATGTGAATGATAGTAATCGTGTGAATTCCTGAATGCTTTAGCCCGGGTACTGTTACCGCAGCGATGCCGGCGGACGTGCATCAGGCATTCAGACCCAAAAAAATGTTGCCCGAACCATATCCCATATTCAACAACTTTTCTGGTCAGCTCATCCATTTTGGTATCAGCGGGAGTATATCCGCATATAAAATTCCGGATTTGATTCGTCTGCTGCAGAAGTCCTCTATTCGTATCGGCTGCACTTTAACCAGATCCGGGGGCGATTTTGTAAGCCCCCTTGTGTTGAGCGCGCTTGGAGTTGATCCGGTCTATGATCAAAATAATTTTGATTCTGTGATCCAGCCCTTTGCCCATTTGTCTGACAGGCAAAAAATGGATCTATTTCTGGTTGCACCGGCTACAGCTAATATCCTGGCCAAAACCGCGGCTGGAATAGCTGATGATCTGCTTACCTGCCAGATTTTATCCTATCCTGGTCCAGTCTATTTTGCTCCGGCCATGAATCCGCAGATGTGGGACAATTCCATTACCCGGCGCAACGTTGAAGTCATCCAGAACGCCGGACACCGAATTATTTTCCCGGAAACGGGCAAAGTGGCCTGCGGCGATACAGGTACCGGCCGCCTGGCATCCATTGTCAGTCTTTATTTTCAGTGCCTTAGAACACTCTGTCCCCAGACTTTTAAAGGTCAAAAAGCCCTGGTTTCAGCCGGTCCTACGCATGAATATTTCGATCTGGTTCGCTACTGGGGCAACCCGTCCAGCGGAAGGATGGGGTTGGCTGCGTCTTTGGCCTTATGGCTTCACGGTGCTGCCGTGTACTTTGTGCATGGTCCCATGCAGGCCCTGCAAGCCTTGCCTGATTTTTATCTTCATCCGGTTACAAGCGCCGATGAGATGTACAATGCATGCCGAAAAATATGGCCTGAATGCAGGTATGGAATTTTTGCCGCTGCAGTGGCCGACTTTACTCCTGAATCATCGCCAGAGGGAAAATTCAAAAAAGGGGATCGCGAGCAAATCTTGCTCACCCTGCTCAGAACCCGGGACATCCTGGCGGGTCTGAGCAAAAGCAGAGCTGCGCATCAGATAGTTATAGGTTTTGCTGCTGAAGCTGACGATCTTATAAACAATGCCCGTAAAAAAATGCAGCGCAAGGATCTGGACTTGGTTGTCGCAAACCTGGTTACTCCTGAGGCCACTCCATTTGGGTCAACTCATAATGAAGTCGTACTCCTGGACAGGCACCATCGGATAGAAAAATGGCCCAGACTCTCCAAGGCGGAAATCGCCTGGAGACTGGCGGACAGGATAGCTGCGTTGTGAAGAACCATTTTCATGCTGATCGTCTGCGCGGATTGGGCATAAATCATGTCCTGAACAAAAAAAAGGATATACCCGAAGTATCTTCCAAGGATCCAGGCGGCAAATCCGGGGCTGAAATTAACTGCAAATCCCTGAACCAGATAAAGTCTTGCCAAGATGATGCAGCATTCTTAAAAAAATATTTAAGACCTGCTTATGCCCTGTGGACCTACTATGACCTGTTTGAAGACCTGAGGCTGAATTTTTCCTCTATTCAGGGCCTGCTGGTGAAGGAAATACAATCCAGGCTTGCCTGGCCGGATAAGACCATTACTTTCTGGCCGGTGACTCAAAAACACCAGGAGCTAGATTCAGAGGACAGAGATTTCTTTTACCAGGGTCTAAGTATTATAAAGCCTGTGTATATTTTTTGTTTTGGTGCAGATGCCTATAAAATAATAACCCCAAACAGGTCTTTTGTCTATGGAAAAACAATGCTTAATGATTTTTCAATCCTGGCTTTACCTTCGTTGGAATCAATGCTGCCGGATAATCGAATCCTGAAAAATCTTACCTGGAACTTGCTCAAGCAGTTCTCACCTTAAAAGGGGCTTGTCTTCAGGAATTTTTTCACAATAAGCCGGAGTGTAATGAGCGCACGATCATTAATAATTTTGCACTAGCTTGTTCTGGAGCTGTCTGCGCACAAGCATGAAAACATAAACCAGTGTCTGATTCTGTTTTCAGGCAAGCTAATAATGAGAAGAAGATGATAAAGTATAAGATATTTATTTGCTTATCGATTGCTTTGCTTTTATTCAGCTATGTTCATGCTGATCGCCAGGAATACAGAGTACTGGATGTGGACATGAGCGGACCGATAACCCCTGCGACGGAAGAACTCTTGAGCAGTGCCATTGAACAGGCGGAAGCAGAAAACTTTATCGCCCTGCTGATCCGTCTGGATACCCCGGGAGGACTGGCCGAATCCATGCGCAACATGGTCAAGGATATGCTGGGCGCCCAGGTACCGATAATCGTCTGGGTCGATCCGCCAGGAGCAAGAGCTACTTCTGCCGGTGTCTTTCTGGTTGCCGCCTCGGATCACGCGGTCATGAGTCCTCAGACCACCATTGGTTCAGCCACTCCGGTTGCCTTGACCGGAGAAGATGTGGACGCAATGACCGCAAAAATAATGAATGAAATGCTCAGCCTGGTGCGCACGGTAGCCAGAGAAAAAGGGCGTAATGCTGAATGGTATGAAAAAGCCATTACCGAGGCTGCCAATATAGATTCCATAGAAGCCCTGGAAAAAAGAGTCATTGATCATGTTGCCGTATCCAGGGCGGATCTGTTTAATCAGATCGGCAGATTAGGCCTTATGTATCACGATGAAGAAGTGTTTTTTTCTTATGACCAGATCCAGATCGTTCAGTTTGAACCCGGACTCAGGTACAGAATTCTGTCCTGGATACTGCATCCGCAAATCGCCTATCTCTTGTTTCTGGCAGGCATGGCCGGCTTGTTTTTTGAGCTTTCCAATCCCGGAGCAATTTTCCCCGGAACTGTAGGCGCATTTTGTCTTGTCCTGGGACTTTACTCTCTTGCCGTCCTGCCAACCAATGTTACAGGAATTTTACTGCTTATACTGGGATTTATCTTTATTATTCTGGAGATAAATTTTCCTACATTCGGCCTGCTGACGTTAGCGGCGATAACCAGCTTCTTTTTTGGCTCGCTTTTTCTTTTTGATCCGGAACATCCATACTTTCAGGTGCCCGCTATGACTATCATACCCACTATACTGATTCTGACCATTATTTTACTTGCACTGGCTTATTTAATAAGCAAATCCCAGATGGCTCCGAAAGTGCATGATACCATTGCAGACAGGCATGCAGCCCGGGTGATCAGCTGGAGCGGAACCCAGGGCCAGATTAAAATGCGAGGTGAGATCTGGAGAGCAAAATCCGAAGAGCCGCTAACCCTTTATCCGGGTCAGGAAGTAACTGTGGACAGAATTGAAGGCCTGACTGCACATATAAAACCCAATTAATCTGATTAGGAGGAACAAATGTTAACTTACGGGATTCCAATTCTAATTATTATCATCCTCTTTCTGATGAATGCGATCAGAGTGCTTAATGAATATGAACGTGCAGTTGTTTTTCGACTGGGCCGATTCTTGAAGGTCAAAGGACCCGGGCTGATCATACTGATTCCGGTACTCGATAAAATGGTGCGCACCAGCCTGCGTATAATCACTCTGGATGTAACCCATCAGGAGGTGATCACCCGGGACAACGTGACTATCAAGGTAAATGCGGTGCTTTACTACCGTATTGTCTCACCGGAAAAAGCCATTCTGGAGGTGGAAGATTTCAATTTCGCCACATCCCAGCTTTCTCAGACAACCATCAGGACCGTCTGCGGCGCTTCTGATCTGGATGAGATACTCGCCCAGAGGGAAAAACTGAACACCAAAATTCAATCCATTCTGGATGATCAGACCGATGCCTGGGGAATCAAGGTCACCATTGTCGAGCTCAAACATATAGATCTTCCTCAGGAAATGCAACGGGCAATGGCCGCTCAGGCTGAGGCTGAACGTGAAAGACGGGCCAAGGTCATCAATGCTGAGGGTGAATTCCAGGCAGCCAAGAGATTGACCCAGGCGGCGCAGATAATCTCCGCTTATCCAGAGGCCCTGCAGTTAAGGTATCTGCAGACCATGCGCGAAATGACCTCAGAAGCTAAAAATGCAACGGTTATCCCCATTCCTGTGGACCTGCTGAAAGGCTTAGGCTCTATATTTGCTGAACAGGCTCAACCCAGGAAAAAAATTGATCCTGAAGATCTGCCTGAACCTGAAGTGCCCGAAGATGAACTGGCCAAGGAACAAAAAGTTTAAGGTATTAAACATCAACCATAAATCGAGAGTGAAAAGTACAAAGGGTTTCAAGAATGAAAGCGGCGATTTCTTATGTCAGTCTTGAAGAAATGCTGGCTGACATCTATTCTGCGCAGGTAAATAATCAGATGCCGGATATGAAACTGGTTCAAAACTTCAACCACCTGGCCGGGCGTCTGCCATTGCACGCTGATGATTCCTGGGCTGCTGAGGCAGAAGATTTCGCCCACCTGGCGGTCCAGTTGCTTAAGGCAGTGAAAAAAAATAAATTTGAAGATGCCGTGCAGCTTGTCGATTCTTTGAGAGAGGCCTGGTCCTTTTTCCCTGACTCCTTTGAATACAAATAAATCTGCACAAAAATATTCAAATATTTCAACTGCTTGACCCACATCAAGCTTTAGCTGTGCCAACAGCCTGTAAAAACCGGCAGGCTTGCCTGCCGGTTTTATTTCTTGATATTTATCCCTCTTTCTTTTAATCCATTACGCATCATGTGTTTCACGTGAAACATTAACAAAAGGAGTTTATACCCTTGAGATGGACTATTGCTGTAGCCAATCAGAAAGGAGGGGTGGGCAAAACCACCACCGCTGTAAATCTGGCGGCATCTTTGGCTGTTATGGAGAAAAAGGTGCTTCTGGTCGACTGCGATGCCCAGGCCAACGCCAGCAGTGGAGTCGGCCTGGACGCGGAATCTGTCAGATGTTCACTTTATCAGGGCATTGCGGGAGATGTGGATGAAAAACAGTTGATACACTCCACAGAGCTTAAGTTTCTGGATGTTGTTCCGGCAGGTAAAGATCTGGTGGCCGCGGAACTGGAGCTGAACGATGAAAAAGACAGAGAATTCAGCCTGTACAGGTTACTGCAAAAAATAAACTCTCAATATTCATTTGTAATCCTGGACTGTCCGCCATCTCTCGGGCTGATCACCATCAACGCTCTATGCGCAGCGAACAGACTTCTTATTCCTCTGCAATGCGAGTATTACGCCCTGGAAGGGATAGCCAGACTTATCGAAACCTACGAACTGATCAAGAAAAGGCTGAACTCCGACCTGGAAATGCTTGGGGTCGCGCTGACCATGTTCGACAAGCGAAACAGGCTCTGTCACCAGGTAGCAAAGGAAGTCAAGGGTCACTTTCAGGACAAAGTCATGGAAACTGTTATCCCCCGAAATGTACGTCTGTCCGAAGCACCGAGTCACGGCAAGCCTGTCATTGCATACGATATCCGGTCCACTGGCTCACATGCTTATCTGCGTCTGGCCAGGGAGATTACCAGGAAAATTTTGACGCCCGTCCGCAAAGCTTCCTGACGTGTTCTTATACCCGACATGAACTCGGTGAACTTTCGTAATAAGTATGATCTTTAAAGTGTTTTTTTCTTACAAGGTAATTGCAGGTCCGGCATCTAAATACAACCAGTCCGCCCAAATTGGCGTTTCTCAAGGTAAATTTCCGCGGTGCATCTATGGTCCAGTCCTCAGTGCTGGTTCCGCAGTTCCTGCACCGAGTGCTCTTTTCAATCGGATAGTTGAAGTCCCAGTAAGATAAGAATCTGTTCCAGTCAGACATGGGTTCAGGAGAAGCAGGCGGCTGAGCAGGCTCTTCGAACAGGATTTTTTCCAGCTGATTTTGATGTTTCAGCCATTTCTCAGCAGAAATAAGAACTGCCATCAGATCTCCGGATTCGCTGTATATGGGCTGTACCTTTTTTGAATTAATCATGGTTTCCTCCTAATTATTTTTTGAAAAAAATCATACATTAATTTTTTTTAATTGTACACAATTATTAAAAAACAGCCAGGATTAACCGCAACCCCTGAATGCCAGCAAATTAATCGGCAATAATTTTTTTGCAAGTTTATACTACCAATTTTAAAACAAGGAGCTGTTATGAAAACCGGGGGAAAGGGTCTGGGCAAAGGCTTGGATGCCTTGATCAAGCCGAGCTTTTATGAAGAAAAAAATACCGACACCATTCAGATCAGCGTGCACAAAATCAGACCCAATCATTTTCAGCCGCGCAAAAAATTAGACCCGGAAAAAATCGAGGAGCTTGCCTCGTCAATAAGAGAAAACGGAGTACTGCAGCCAATTCTGGTCCGACTTGATCAGAACTGTGAATATGAAATCATTGCAGGAGAAAGAAGATGGAGGGCCAGCCTGGAGGCCGGACTTGGAACTATCCCTGCACTGGTCAGAGACTTCAGCGACCAGGAAGTCCTGGCCATTGCCCTGATCGAGAATCTGCAAAGAGAGGATCTGAACCCAATGGAGCAGGCCTATGCCCTGCACAGGCTCCAGAATGAACTAGACATAAGTCATGATCAGCTTGCCGCAAGACTCGGCAAGAGCAGACCACAGCTGACAAATATCCTGCGGTTGACCAGACTGCCGGAAAAGATACGCGAACTGGTGGAGGACAATACCCTGAGTTCCGGGCACGCCAGGGCATTGCTGGCTGTCAAGGATGAACAGCAGCTCACGGAGCTGTGTCAGAAAATCATCAGCAAAAATCTTTCAGTGCGTCAGACCGAAGATCTGGTCAAAAAGGCCATTGAAATGAAGCCGCGGAACTGCAAGTCTCAAGTGTCCAGAAATTCCGCATGCAGGGTTCTGGAAAAAAGAATCAAGGAAAAATTAAATAATGCTGTTCAGGTCAGCTTGAAAGGAGATGAAAAAAAGGGACAGGTCATTCTTAAATATAAAAACAATAAAGAATTAAAAAGCCTGCTTCAACACCTGGGTCTGGAAGAACAAGGAATTTGATACAAATGCATATCAAAAACAAGCTTATATCCAGCCTTGAACAGATCAATGGGCAGGTCACCCTAGTTCTCGGAGACATCATGCTTGATCATTATCAGTGGGGTGAGGTATCCAGAATTTCACCGGAGGCTCCGGTTCCGGTGGTCTTTATCCATAAAGAGACCTACAGCCTGGGTGGCGCGGGCAACGTAGCCAGAAATATAAAAACACTCGGGGGAGAACCTTTTCTGGTAGGAATTGTCGGGGATGATGAGCATGGAGAAAGGATTTTTGCAGAGCTTAAGTCTGAGAATATCGCCTGTGATCTGATTGTCTCCACCAGAAGGAAAACGACTCTAAAGACCAGAGTTATTGGAAACAGTCAGCAGATAGTGCGTGTGGATATTGAAAACAACTCGCATATCGATGCAAGGGATGAAGCCCTGGTCCTGAAAAAGATAGCAGAGCATCGATACGGAGAATATGTACTTGTTTCCGACTATGGAAAGGGACTGGTCAAAAAAAAGATTCTTTGCGCACTGACCGATAGAAAGGTGGTACTCGATCCTAAAAACAAAAATTTCAGAGATTACAAAAATTTATTCATCATGACCCCGAATCAGAAGGAAGCTGAACAAGGCAGCGGAATCAGTATAGAAAATCAAAAAAGCATCATAAGGGCTGGAAAAAAACTGATAAGTTCTAAAGGACTGAGCAACCTGCTTATCACTATGGGGCCGGAAGGAATGGTCCTTTTTTCCGGGGACGGTCCCATCACTCATTTTCCTACCAGTGCCCGGAAAGTATACGATGTAACCGGAGCCGGGGATACGGTCATAGCCGCTTTGGGAACCGGAATCCAGGCAGGGATGAGCTTGTCTGAATCCTGCATGCTGGCCAACTATGCGGCGGGTTACGTTGTGGGTCAGGTGGGAACCGCAGCTGCTGACAAAGAAAGTATACTCCAGGCAATAGAACTGCTGGAAGCGCCTAAGATTTATCAGTGGTGACCTGACAGACTGAACTGCAGCTGCCGTCGCTCAGGGCAAACATGGCATAAGCAATTCTTTTTTCTTTATCCAGTCTTTCCCTGGACAGGGTGAACCCCTGAAAATCAGCAAACATCTTTTTCAAATCTGTCCAATGTGGAATGCAGTGATAACCTCTGCACAATTCAGATTTATCCTGAACACGCATTAAAGCCACATCCTTGGAGTCGGTGACTGCGGCATAGGGTACAGGACCTCCGGGAAACAGTCTGGCAACACATACATACTGAGTGATAAACGTGGAAACAGCACCCGGACAAAATCCCAGAATTAAAGCCGGCCTTTTATCTATATATACAACAAAATCAATGAAAATATCATAGTGTTTGTCTCCAAGATCAAGAGTTAGCCTGTATTTAGGCACTATGTTTTCCGGAGGATAGCCCTTCTCCTCGACCAGAATCCGGGCCAGAGCCTGCCTGATGTCCTCATAGGTGGTGAGCTCTATATCCTCACCCGTCAGATAGTCGCTGATCACCTGGTTCAAGCTGACCTCATGCATTATGTCCTTCCTTACATTTCTTTTCGTTTTTGATCGAAATAACCCGATATTTTATCAAAATCCATAAATTGCAGTTCATAAGGATATAAGTCCTGCTCCCGCATCAAGGATTCCAGATTGCCGCCAAGTATTTTAATCATTTCCATATATTCTCCATCAACCTGCAGCACTATGCGCATGGGCCTGAATACCCTCAATCGGAAGCCGGAAACCTGCATCCTTAAAAGATAATCTTCAATCCGCCGAACTTTTTCAACAAGATTTCCGGACAGGGAAAAATCATACTCGAATCTGGTCAGGATGCAGGACCTGGAATACCTGTCGAAGTCAGAAAGATCAATGTTCCTGGCCAGATCAATGATCATGCTTCGATCAAATCCAAGATCGGCAAAGGGCGATTTGACATTCAGCTCCTGCAAAGCCTTTACCCCGGGACGATATGAATCTAAGTCTTCTGCCCTAGTACCGTCAATGAATGTTTTAAACTTATCAGCAGATGCTTTCAGTAAGAAGGCAAAAGAAGCCGATTTGCAGTAATAGCAGCGCAAAGTTGTATTCATTCGGATATTTTTGTCCGCCAGGGGATTGAAATATAAAAACTGATGATTGATCGAGTGCCTGCGGGTCCATGAAAACACCCTTTCCAGCTCAAAGTCTGTCAGGTGGGGACCAAGCAGGGTATAAGCCTTGTAAGCAATCCTGTTGCGCGCACAGAAAGCCGTCAGAGTACTGCTGTCCATTCCCCCGGACAAGGCGATCGCCACTGGAGAAATATGTTGAAGATAAGCGTATAATTCTTTAGTTGGATTCAATTTTTTCCTGGGCAGCAGTCAACAAAAAATCTCCGGATAGAATCCAGTCTTTGAGGACATCAGCTATTTCAAGTGACATAGAATAACTGGTCAGAGGTACTGCTGCTGTCTTTTTATCATGTATTTCCACTCTTCCGGACATAAGCTGCTCGTAAGTTACGTAGCTCAGTATCTTGGCTTTACCGGCACCATAGTCGTAACCGTAATCAATAACCGGCATGTGAATGTCAGAATCATCAACACCGGTGTACCAGGCGATCTGCTCATTTAATACCGGGATCGGGATTCCAAGCCCTACAGACAGGGAGCAGCCGTAACCGGCAAAACTTACTCCGCGCAGATACCTTGGATTCATTCCTTTCAAATCACCTTTAACCATAAGCGTACCGGCCGGCATTTTGGGAACGCCTCGTTCATTGCGTGGAGGGTCGCTGTTATGCTGGGTTCCTGCTCCAATGACGTAACCGGTGCCTCCGCCCAGAAATATTTTTGTGCCAAGCCCGGTGGTCAGGAAATAGGGATCATTGAAGAGAGGACTTAAGCACCCGGAAGTGGCGAAATTCAAATTGCCCAGATTGGCTCTTAAGGGACCCATGTACGTGTACTTGATCTTATTGGTCAGATTGACCGCACAGTTATAATTCTGATAGCCGTTTCTGGGATTGAAAAGTACAGCGGATTTAAGTTCGTTCAGGGTGACATCCTTTTCAAGGAGTTTGCGCGGGTAGCAGTCAGTTCCGTATCCTACCGCCTTCAAGTGGACTGACCGGCCTTTGACCAGATTTTCAATTACATGCCCTCCTCCATAGGCAAACTTCCCGGGGTAGACCTTATTCAGCGGATCGCTTTCCGTGGGCTCGGTAACACCCAGATAAGCATCCACCGCAGCTAGACCGGCATAGCAGGGAACGTTATCCAGCCATAACCTGTGAGCTTTGATCATCGGAGGTTTCTGGCCGAAATTAAAGATCATTCCCGAGGAACACATCGGAGAAAATGTCCCGGTGGTAACAACATCAACTTCCCGGGCAGCTTTGATTTCGCCTTTGCTGCGTACCAGACTGGACATTTCCCTGGCATTGACCACCACAGCCTTTTTCTTTTTTATTCTTTCATTTATTTCTTCAATACTCTTGTTCACTTCATAAATGCTGGACATGGTTCACCTTGATTTTTCATCTGCAGATCCGGATTTTCATAATCACTTGATAAAAGCCTTTTCAGATTAAACTTGGGATACCCGTTTTTGTGCTCCTTAGCTTAAGCTGAGCAAAGCTGCAAGAAAAACAACAATCCCCAGTAATTTAAAGCTGAAAAACACGAAGGATTCAATTAATTTTTTTAAATTAAAAATTAATATATATCAACTATTTGTTCTTTTTACATTAATTAAAAGTTGTGCTATGTTGTTTTTGATCCTGTAAATAGATCTCTTCTAAAAAAATTGGACCGGCCAGGGTCATGTCGGTCAAGAAGACTTTCTTAATTTTTCTTAATCATTTCAAGTAAATAATACTTTTATCAACACCTTATTGATGTGGCTGTGAACAATTGGTCAGTTGAAAGGACCAATGTCTGAAGTTTGGAACACAATCTACAGCACTTAAAAAAGACCAAGATAAAGATATCCACCTCAAAGATCATAAATTTTCGATACTTATTCGAATTTTATACTTATAAACAGAGGCTAATAAGGATACTATATGAATATTGTAATTTATAAAGAAGATCTTGTTGACGGCATCATTAAGGCGTCAAACATCATTCCCTATAAGACAGGAGCGGCGTTTTTAAGAACGGTCTGGCTCAAGGCGGAATCTCAGAGTTTGAAGATAATGAGTACGGACAGTAATGTGGAGTTCATCGGCCAGTACCGGGCTGAGGTTCTGGAAGAAGGACTTATAGGAACCCAGGGCAGAAAAATAACTGATCTTATTCGCAAACTGAAAACAGGGAAGATCCGCATCAAATCAAATCAGGAAAAACAGTCTCTTCTGATTCAGCAGGACAGGAGGCAGTACAGGCTGCCCATGAGTGAGAATTCTTGGTTTCCTGAACTGGAGGAATTTCCAGAACAAAATGTCTTTTCCATATCCGGAGAATGGATCAGGGACATTGTGGAGAAGAGCCAGTTCTGCATAAGTGACGACGACACCATGCAGGCCATGACCTGTATGAAGATAGCTCCGGGAATGAATCCAGCAGTGGAAATATGTGCCTTCAACGGGCATCAGCTTAGCCTCTACACATATGAAAATCAGGGATTTTTCAGCAGTCTGCCTGAAAACGGCATTCTCATACCAAAAAAATATCTGAATGAGCTGCGCAAATGGGTTCCCACCGATACGGTTGAAATCACTTTGACCGAATCCAAGATTTTTTTTCGAACCAGTGATCAGAGGGAAAATTTCAACATCCCATTGAGCATGTATCAATTCCCAAATTATCATCAATTTATTGACAGTTATTCTGACAAATTCACTTCCAACCTGATCATCGACAAGGTAGAACTCATAGAGGCTCTGGAACGAATAAAAATTTTCAATACTGATATCCAGATGTCCACTCTCATGGAACTCTCGCCTGATGAGATCAAGCTGAGCAGTACCGCAGTGGAGAGCGGGGAGGCCCAGGAAATAGTAGGCTGCAGCTATGAAGGAGATTTGAGCCAAATCGTATTCAACACCAAAAGCCTGCTTGAAATATTGGAACATATACATGAAAAAAGTATCCGGTTCAGCTTTTCCGGACAGATTTTGCCTTGTAAAATTTACGGAGAAGAAAATTCGGGATATTTTGTTATGACCATGCCCGTACAGATTGAAGAACAAACGTATTACACTGAAGAGGAGATTGTCTAAGCACTATGGACGATAAAAAAGAAACACAGGAGCAATACAGCGACTATACCGCCAAAAGCATTCAGGTGCTTGAAGGACTTTCAGCCGTGCGCAAACGTCCGGCCATGTATATCGGTTCAACCGATGTAAAAGGCCTGCAGCATCTGGTTTATGAAGTGCTGGACAATAGCATAGACGAAGCCATGGCCGGATATTGCGATCATATAAGAATAACCGTGCATATGGACAACAGTGTGACCATCTCCGACAATGGCCGGGGAATTCCCGTCGACATCCACCCGAAAGAGAACAGACCCGCCCTGGAAGTGGTCATGACGGTGCTCCATGCAGGGGGTAAATTCGACAATGCAAGCTACAAGGTTTCCGGAGGACTGCATGGAGTAGGAGTCTCAGTAGTCAACGCGTTATCCGAATATCTGGAAGTCACTGTCCGTCGTCAGGGCAACAAGTATTTCCAAAAGTTCGAAAGAGGCATACCTGTGACTCATGTACGCCATCAAGGTCCTTCAACCGGCCGCGGTACTACGGTCAAGTTCAGGCCTGATGAAGATATCTTTCCGGATATTGATTTTGACTACGATTTTCTGGCCAAAAGATTTGAAGAGCTGGCATACTTGAACAGCGGCCTAAAAATCGAATTTCATGACGAACGCTTCCAGAAAATGGATGTTTTTCAATATGATGGAGGATTGATCTCCTTTCTTGAAAACGTGAACAAGGGCACTGGTCTGCATAAAGCAATCCATGCCAGGGGCGAGGTTCAGAATGTATCCATAGAGTTTACCATGCAATACAAGAGCGGCTACAAGGAACACGTTTATTCCTTTGCCAACAACATCCGCACTGTAGAGGGCGGGACCCATCTTTACGGCTTAAGATCGGCCATTACCAGAGCAATAAACACCTATATCCAGAATGCTCAGGATCTGCCCAGAAAGTTCAAGCAGAAACTGACAGGCGAGGACGTCCGAGAAGGACTTACTTCCATAATCAGCGTCAAAGTTCCTGATCCGCAGTTCGAGGGACAGACCAAGACAAAACTGGGAAACAGTGAGATTTCAGGTTATGTATCAGGAATCGCTTATGAAAAAATTGCCGCTTTTCTTGGAGAAAATCCAAAGGATGCAAAAATAATAGTGGAAAAGGTCGTGGATGCGGCCAGGGCCAGAGAAGCAGCACGCAAGGCCAAGGAAATAGTCAGACGCAAAGGCGCCCTTTCGGATTATTCCCTGCCCGGAAAACTTGCCGACTGCCAGAGCAAAACTCCTGAAGAATCAGAAGTTTTTATTGTTGAGGGCGATTCCGCCGGTGGGTCGGCAAAGCAGGGCCGGAACCCGAAATATCAGGCAATTCTTCCTCTGCGGGGCAAGATTCTGAATGTTGAAAAGACCAGATTTGAAAAAATTCTGGAAAACAATGAAATCAAGGCACTGATCACCGCAATGGGAGCCGGAGTCGGAGATGAAAGCCTGGATCTGGATAAGATCAGGTACCATAAAATCATTATCATGACAGATGCTGATGTGGACGGTGCTCATATCCGGACCCTGCTGCTTACTTTTTTCTTCAGACAGTACAGCAGAATCATTGAAAAGGGGTACCTGTATATAGCTCAGCCTCCGCTTTTCCGGGTGCACAAGGGCAATTTCGAGAAATTCATCAGTGATGAAAAAACCATGAATGATTTTCTGCTGAACAGAATATACGATGAAATTTCCATCCAGAGCAACAGTGGGACAAAGTATTCCAAAGAGCAAATGATTTCTCTGGTCAAGAATCTGATAGTCTTGAAAAAAAATTTCAGCGATGCGCAGAATATGGGCATCAGGAAAGATCTTTTTCAATCTCTGCTGGGGTTTAAGAACAGGATGCATCCGGTGCAGTTTGTTTACGAAGATTGCAGTTCTTTTTTTGAATACATGAAAGCCGGTGGATTTGAAACCTCTTTTGAAAAAGAGGAAAGCGAGGCCGAGAAAAGATATTTTCTGATCTTTACGGATAAAAACGAGCACAGTATAAGAATAGGCATCGAGTTTTTCAATTCCAACCTGTACAAGAAATCCCACCAGCTTTATCAAAATGTCCTGAATTCCAATTCCGATCAGCGTTTTGATATTTTGAGCCACAAGGAAGTAATAACCGTTCAGGGCATGTTCTCTCTTCTGGAAAAGATATTTGAACTGGCCCACAAAGGCATAAGCATTCAAAGATATAAAGGATTGGGTGAGATGAATCCGGAACAGCTCTGGAATACAACCATGGATCCTGAGAACAGGGTTTTGCTTCAGGTCCGGGTGGAAGACGCTGAAATGGCGGATGATCTTTTTTCCAGACTTATGGGGGACAAGGTTGAACCGCGCCGTGAATTCATTGAAAAATATGCCCTGGAAGTGGCTGATCTGGACATTTGACAAAATTTAAGCTGTTTCATCTGTTTTTCTTAAATTTTTAGTATTGGAGTCTTTCATTGAGCAATATAAGCATTGAGCAGGAAATAAAGAAATCTTATCTGGAATACTCCCTGAGCGTAATCATCGGCAGGGCCATTCCCGACGTCAGGGACGGGCTTAAACCTGTGCATCGGCGGATTCTCTTTGCCATGCATGAACTGGGCAACACCTATAACCGTCCATACAAGAAATCCGCCAGGGTAGTGGGTGATGTGATCGGTAAATACCATCCTCATGGTGATTCTGCCGTATATGACGCCCTGGTGCGCATGGCCCAGAATTTCAACATGCGCGACCCATTAGTGGACGGACAGGGCAATTTCGGCTCGATTGACGGAGATGCTCCGGCAGCCATGCGCTACACAGAAGTACGCATGTCCAGACTGTCCGGAGAGTTTCTGGCTGACATTGAAAAAGAAACAGTAAATTTCAGGCCCAATTACGACAACACCCTGAGCGAACCGGAAGTTCTGCCGGCCAGGGCGCCCAACCTTCTGGTCAACGGCAGCTCCGGCATAGCTGTGGGTATGGCCACCAACATCCCGCCGCACAACCTGGAGGAGGTTGCCGACGCACTGCTTATGCTCCTGGAAAATCCGGACGTTGAGATCAGGGATCTGATGACCAGAATAAAAGGCCCTGACCTGCCAACAGGTGCTTATATCTACAACCGGCGGGGAATATCGGATGCATACCACACAGGAAGAGGCAGTTTTAAGATCCGATCCAGGCTGGAGGTTGAATCAAGAACCAGAGGATATGAGTCCATAGTGGTCACCCAGATTCCTTATGCCTTGAACAAGGCCAATCTGGTGGAAAGAATGGCCGGCCTCATCAATGAAAAGAAAATTGAAGGCGTGTCAGATCTTCGCGATGAATCAGACCGCAAAGGAATAAGAATTGTCATTGATCTGAAAAAGGGAGTCATTCCTGATGTGATCATCAACAGGCTGTACAAACTGACCGCTCTGGAAACCAGCTTCGGGATCAATATGATGGCTGTGGTCAACAACCGGCCGCAACTTCTTAATCTTAAACAGATTCTGGAATATTTCCTGGAGCACAGAAAAGAGGTAATCTTAAGAAGAACGCGCTATGATCTGAAAAAGGCGGAACACCGGGCTCATATCCTAGAAGGGCTGCAGATTGCTCTGGACAACATAGATGAGGTGGTCAGACTAATCAGGGGGTCTTCCAATGCCTCCGAGGCCAGAGAAAAGCTTATGAGCAGTTTTGAGCTGACTTATGTCCAGGCTCAGGCCATTCTGGAAATGCGGCTGCAGAGACTGACCAATCTGGAACGGGAAAAGCTGGTTCAGGAGTACCGGGATCTTTTGCAGCAGATAGAATTTCTGAAAAGCATTCTGGAGAACATCGAGGTTCTGAAAGAAGAAATCCGCAAAGAACTTCACGAGTTGAAAAAGAACTATGCCACTGAACGCAAAACCGTGATCATGGAACAGGAACCGGACAGCATTGATATAATGGATCTTGTTCCTGATCACGAAGTGGTCATAACCATGTCCAGAAAAGGCTATGTGAAGAGAACTCTTCTAGAATTTTATCATCAGCAGAAAAGAGGAGGAAAAGGCATAGCCGGAGCCAATGTCAGTGATGAGGATTTCATTTCCACCCTTCTGACTACCAGCAATCATCAGGATATCTACCTCTTTTCCAACACCGGCAAAGCTTACAGGCTTAAGGCTTTTGAAATTCCGGAAGGTCTGCGCACCGCCAGGGGAGTGCACATCAAGAATCTTCTTCCTCTTAATGCTGACGAGTTTATCGCCACAGCCCTGTCCGAGCGGAACTTCGATCAGCAGAACTACTTTTTGATGGTCACCCGTAAGGGCGTGGTTAAAAAAACCTCCATCGACAATTTTAAGAACATGCGCTCGCCAGGGCTTATCGCCCTTACGCTCAGACCAGGGGACGAGCTGATCGGGGTCCGGGTGGTCCGGGAGGAATCACAGGTTATTCTGTCCACTCTGCTTGGTTATTCCATACGCTTTGAATGTACTCAGGTCCGGGCTATGGGCCGCAGTGCAGCAGGAGTCAAAGGCATTAATCTTCGCGAAGGCGATGAGGTGGTCTCAGCTGTGATTGTCGACAAGGATCAGGCTGCTGATCTGTTTACCATTTCTGAAAATGGTTTTGGAAAGAAGACCGGTCTGGAAATGTACAGATGTCAGTCCAGGGGAGGCATGGGAATGATCAATATGAAGGTCACCCTGAAAACAGGGCAAGTAGTCGGATCCTTGATGGTTTCAGATCAGGATGAACTGATCATCTTCACTTCGGCCAACAAGATCATAAGATTGAGTACTGCTGATATCCGGCAGGTCGGGCGTTCAACACAGGGGGTCAAGCTGGTCAATCTGAAAAACGATCAAAAGGTCATTTGTGTGGATTTGATTATTCACGAACAGGATCTGGGTACTGAAGACATAAGTCTGGAGTAGACAGGCTTATGCAGAAGCAGACTTTGGTTTTATTACTTTTTGCCGGATGTCTGAATGCTGATTCAAAAAATAATTGATGCCTTTGAGCGCTGAAGAACTCTTTGCCGACGCAGAAAAAAAGCAAAACCAGCATACATTATGAACAACATCCAGGTCAATTCTCAAATAATTGCCGGGTGCAGCTTTTCTGGATGCGGTTAAGAATCAGCCTCAAGCAATTGTCAAAAAAGCCTGAAAACTTGACTTCCGGGCATGGCTTCAGTTTAAATATTTATTCATTTTCATATTTTAAAGCGTTATCCTGAAGCTTGTCCTCGTAATGTTCAATTGCTCTTTGGAGCATTTGTCCGGCATCGATCAGGCTATCGCGGTCCTCTTCGGTTTCAGCCTCCATTACCAGGTATCTAAGAGTCTGCAATGTCTCCCTGAGATGCAGCAGGGTAATAAAGTCCACTGTCTTCTGGGGCTGAAGCTTTAAGGTCTCAATTTCTCCTGAATGAGCATCAAGCTGATCCTGCAGATCATCAATTCTTGAGTGGGACCTTTCCGCCTCATACTCGATAAGCAACTCAACCTCCTCCAGCTGTTGATCATGGGATGCCAAACTTTCTTCGGCCTGGTCCATGCGCTGATGTGTCTGTTCCATGTCCCTCAGGGTATAATAATAAAAAACAACCAGAAGAATGATCACTATCACACATCCGGCCATGGCCGACTTTCCCCAGACCTGACCGGAATAGGCCTCTATCGTCTGGTCAGGGGAGACAGCTTCCTCAGTACCTGTCTGTACCCGGATTTCTCTAAGCTTATGCGCTCTTTGACTCTCAACAGTCCGGAGTTCCTCCTTGAGCAAATCTGCTTTGTTTCTGAGCAGCCTCAGGTTTTCTTTGAGCTCCCGGTTTCCGGGATAAAAGGTTAGAGCCCCGAAAATGATACCAAGGATAAAAATCAGAAATACGACAACATACATGGCAATTGCCGGCGAAGTCAGCTGAAAAAGCCATAGATCAAGTTCCAGGGGGGCTTGGTGACCGAGTGTATCCGTGTTTTGAACAAGTACAAGCAACGCAGCTGCAATAACCAGCATGAAGAATATTACTCTAAAGGCGTTCACGTATCCCCCTCCGGTTTTTGGTATTGATTCCCAGAATGCTGCACCACAAAACTATGCATTTCTGAAATCGTTTCGTCCATATATGACCGTGTAATGATGCAGAAAATCCTTGACCTGCATATCGAATCCGGACCAGTCGACCCTCCATTCCCAGTTGTTTCCGCCCACTGAAGGTTTGTTCATGCGCGCCCAGGAGTCCAGGCCCAATACGTCCTGCATGGGCAGTACACAATAAAGTGATGTGGAAGACAGGGCCAGCCGGATCATTTCCCTGGCTACATTTTTACGGTTGATCTCACGGTCTGCATACTTTTCCAGCCTGATCCTTGAACCTTGATCCAGTTCTTCCTCGTACCACCCGCGTACTGTGTTGTTGTCGTGTGTTCCGGTATAGACCACGCTGTTTGGAATATGGTTGTGCGGAATATACGGGTTGGAAGGCATGTCGTCTCCAAAAGCGAACTGCAGTACCTTCATGCCCGGAAGATTGTATTTATCTCTGAGCTCGTGCACATCCGAAGTTATACAACCAAGGTCTTCAGCAACGAAATGAACCGGAGGAATTTCCCGGGTCAGTACGGACCAGAAATGTTCTCCGGGTCCCTGAACCCATTGCCCACTGGCGGCTGTTTCAGAACCGGCAGGAATACTCCAGTAGGAAGCAAAGCCTCTGAAATGGTCAAACCTTAACAGATCAAACATGACCATGTTCTGACGGATGCGCTTAAGCCACCATTTATAGTTCTCCCTGGCACACTCTTCCCAGTTATACAGAGGATTGCCCCAGAACTGGCCATGTTCGCTGAAATAATCCGGAGGGGCACCTGCCAGAAAAGTAGGTTTTTTCTGGTCATCAAGGAGGAACAGATGCGGATGCGCCCAGACATCGCAGCTGTCCAGACTTACGTATATGGGCAGGTCACCGAAGACGACGATTTTGCGGTTATTGGCATAGGTTCTAAGCTTCAGCCATTGAGAAAAAAACAGATACTGGTAAAATTTTTCCTCCAGAATCTCTATGTGCAGTGTTTCCCTCCACCGCTTAATCTCCTTTTCTTGTCGCTGCCGCAGTTCTTCAGGCCATTCATACCAGGGTGCTCCCTGAAAACGGGCCTTGAGCGCGCTGAACAGGGCAAAGTCTTCAAGCCAGTAAACATTCTGATCGCAAAAAAGTGCAAACCTGGCATCATCTTCAAGTCGCCCCTGATAACGGTCAAAGGCCTTCTTCAGCAGGGCTGAGCGCAAGACTTGCGCCTGAGCATGGTCTGCCCGGTGCGTGGGGAATGAAAACGCATGGTTCAGATCACGCAGATCGAGCATGCCTTGGTCCATCAACTGTTCGGGATCAATGAACAATTGATTGCCAGCAAAAGCGCTGTAGCTTGAATATGGAGAATTGCCCGCGCCTGAAGTTGTGGGATTCAATGGCAGAATCTGCCAGATCTTCTGGCTGCAGCTGACCAGAAAATCCACGAACCTGTAGGCATGAGCTCCGAAATCACCTACACCATATGATCCCGGCAGTGAAGAAACGTGCAGGAGGATTCCGGATAATCTTTTCATAAGACTGGCTCCAGAAAAATAATCCCTAAAGGAGGCAGGTTAAGACGCAGGGACTGGGGACGTCCATGTGCGGCAAATGCCTCAGTATGACGGGGGAAGTTGTTGAGTACGCCTGAACCCCCGAAGCGGCCGTCATCGCTGTTTAAGACTTCCTCCCACTGACCGGGCAAGGGAGCGCCCAAAACATAATCTGATCTAGGCACCGGGGTAAAATTGGCTGCCACCAGAAGGGGCTTTTTATTCTTATCCAGGCGGATAAACGACAGTACGCTTGAATCAGAATCCTGACAGTCTATCCATTCAAACCCCTCTGGTTCAAAATCGAGTTCATACAACTGGGAGTGGTGTTGATAGTACCTGTTCAGCTCTTTGAGCCAGTTCTGCACCTGTCTGTGCGGATCATATTCCAAAAGATGCCAGTCCAGACTGTTGTCATGATTCCATTCGTTCCATTGCGCCAGTTCAGCACCCATGAACAGCATTTTTTTTCCTGGATGGGCGTACATATAACCCAGCAGAAGACGCAGGTTGGCGAACTTCTGCCAGTAATCCCCGGGCATCTTGGTCAGCAGGGAACCTTTTTCATGTACCACTTCATCATGGGACAGGGGCAGGAGGAAATTTTCAGTAAAAGCGTACCAGATACTGAAAGTCATCTGGTTATGGTGGTATTTGCGAAAAACAGGTTCTTTGCTTATGAAGCTCAAAGTGTCGTTCATCCAGCCCATATTCCATTTAAACCCGAATCCCAGTCCCCCGACATATGTCGGCCGGGAAACCATAGGCCAGGAAGTGGATTCCTCAGCAAAGGTGTGCACGTCCGGATAGGAGCGGTAAACCTCTTTATTCAGCGCTTTAAGAAACTCGATGGCCTCGATGTTTTCATTGCCTCCGAATTCATTTGGCTCCCATTCTCCTTCATTGCGGGCATAATCCAGGTAGAGCATGGAGGCCACCGCATCCAGGCGCAGTCCGTCGATATGGTAAAAATCCAGCCAGAAGAGAGCGTTGCTGATCAGAAAATTGACCACTTCATGGCGGCCGTAATTGAAGATAAAGCTTTTCCATTCCGGATGAAATCCCTTGCGCTGGTCCATGTGTTCATACAGATGCGTTCCATCGAAATAGCCAAGTCCGACCTCGTCAGTGGGAAAGTGGGAAGGAACCCAGTCCAGGATAACCCCGATGCCGTTTTGATGCAGAACATCCACAAGATACATGAAATCCTGCGGAGTGCCGTAGCGGCTGGTCGGAGCGAAAAAGCCCAGGATCTGATAGCCCCACGAACCGTAAAAGGGATGCTCGCAAACCGGCATTAATTCCACATGGGTAAAGCCCATTTCCAGAAGATAGGGAGGAAGTTTTTCAGCCAGCTCCCGGTAGCTCAGCAGGCGCCAGGGTTCTGCAGGGTCTCTTTGCCAGGAGCCCATGTGCATTTCATATATGGCCAGAGGTTTGTCGTGCTTATTAGTCTTGTGCCGGTTCTGCATCCATTCCTGATCCCCCCAGTCATGGTCCATTTTCCAGATAATGGAGGCTGTGTCGGGAGCTGTTTCCCAGAAAAAGGCGAAAGGATCGCCTTTATCTGCAGAATAGCTGTGGAACCTGGACTGTATGTGATATTTGTACCTCTGACCGGGCATTGCTTCAGGTACGAAACCTTCCCAGATACCTGAGCTGTCGCTGCGAAAATTCAGCTGGTGGGATTCTTTGTTCCAGGAATTGAAATCCCCGGTCACGCTGACCCTGGCCGCATTCGGAGCCCAGACCGCAAAATATGTCCCCCGGACTCCGCCGTGCATTACCACATGGGCGCCCAGATGGCGGTACAGCCGAAAGTGCCGCCCCTGTTTAAATAGATATATATCCTGTTCACTAAACATAATCAGTTTGTCCTTCGGATCTGCCAAAAAGTTAACGCAAGCCACTGCAGTACCAGGTCGATGCGCACCCTGCACGACAGGGCGTAGAAGGCTGTGTGCAGCACCTTATTCATCCGGTACCATGATTGTGGTGCAAGATTCATGAACGGATTTTGTTCTCCGCGCTGAGCCTTTGCCAGTTCAACCTGAATCCTGGCCAGAAACTGTCTGGCCTGGTCCAGACTCAAGGGATTTTTTTTGGATGTACCATGAATAAACCCGCGTCCAGATACAACAAAATCCGAGAATTCACGATACAGTTCTTCCTGCTCCTGATCCGAAGCCATCCTTGTTCTGCGGGTTAAAGTGAGCACAAAACTTCTGGAAATCAAAGTGGGCAGAAGATGCTCTCTTTGAGCAGCCAGAAAAACAAAACAATTCCTGCTTACAGGTTCTTCCACAGATTTGAGCAGGGCATTGGCACAAGAAATGTTCAAATCCCCGGCACCGGCAATAATTATCATGCGCCAGCTGTGACGAGGCTTTTGAGCCAGAATGGGTCTCAGCTCGCGAATATGGTCCACGCTCAATCCGTCCTGAGGGTCAAGCAGAAACATATCCCTGAAAACATCAGCATCTATCTTAGCGCACAAAGCACATTCAAGACATGGACCGTTATGTGCATCCGGGCAGTTAAGCGTCTTAAGCAGGTACTTGCTCAGGGCCAGGCGCTCTTCAGCTTCTCCTCCTTCCAGAATGAGGCTGCTGGGAGGGTTGGAGGCCAGTCTGGATAAAAGCCTGATAATCTGCGGCTGTGACCGGAGCAACTTGTTTTCCTGCACGTTTATGTCCTTTGTCACATGATGGTCTGTTCTCTGTCCGGTCCTACGGATACGATGCGGACCGGGGTGTTAAGAGCCTGTTCAATATATCTTATAAGGTCTTTTGCATTTTCAGGAAGATCATCGCGTTTGCGGCATCTGCTTATATCCTCTTTCCAGCCCTTCAGTTCCTCGTATATGGGCACTGCTCCTTTCAGAGCGTTCTCCTCCTGGGGGGGATAGAGCACTTTTTGGCCAAGATATTCATAAGCGGTGCAGATTCTCAGTTCATCCAGGCCGCTCAGGACATCCAGCTTGGTCAAGGCTATTTCAGTAGGTCCGCACAGGCGGACCGCTTCTCTGAGTATAACCAGATCAAGCCAACCGCAGCGTCTTTTGCGCCCTGTGGTCGATCCATATTCAGCTCCCTGCACCTGCATATGCTCTCCGCAGGAGTTGGTCCGTTCCGTAGGAAATGGTCCCTGTCCGACTCTGGTGGTGTAGGCTTTGACCACTCCGATCACCCGCTGTACCTTATAGGAGCTTCCGGAACCGGCTGATGCGTTGCCGCTGACGGTATTGGAAGAGGTCACAAAGGGATAGGTTCCATGATCGATGTCCAGCTGCACTCCCTGCGCCCCTTCGAACAGAACGGTCTGGCCGTTTTCCCGGGCCGTTTGAATCTGATGGGAAACATCGGTCAGATAAGGAACGAGCCTTGCGGCCAGAGGACGGATATGCTCCAGCACTTCCCGGGCATCGATCTTCTGCTGCTGATACAGGTTTTGAAGCAGAGAGTTTTTTTCCAGCAATGCCTTGTCGATCTTGTCCCTGATCAGGTCCAGATTCTGAAGATCTCCCGCCCGGACGCCGATGCGGGCCATTTTGTCCTCATAACATGGACCGATGCCCCTTCCTGTGGTGCCGATCTTGTCCGGACCGGATTTGGCTGCTTCTCTGGCATGGTCAAGGGCTTTATGATAGGGCATGATCAGGTGGGTTTTCTTGCTTATACCCAGATTACCCGGGCTGATATTTATACCTCCCCGGACAAGTTCATCAATTTCCCGGCATAGTACTTCAGGATCAAGGACTACGCCGTTGCCGATCAGGCAAAGTTTATCGGCATGCAGAATTCCGGAAGGAATCAGATGCAGGATGATCTTCCGCCCGCCTGTGACCAGGGTGTGACCAGCATTGTTGCCGCCCTGAAAGCGGACTATAACCTGGGCATGTTCGGTCAGAAGATCAACAATTTTGCCCTTGCCCTCATCACCCCATTGGGTACCGAAAACGACCATGTTGGACATGTAGAATTCTCCCTGAATGTAATGCCCGCTTCTGCATGCGGTCTATGACCGGAAAAAATTTCCGGTCCGGAATTGGAACAAAACCGTCCTGCGGGCTTCAAGCACAATTTCTTGAAATTGCTTTTTTGTTTAAAATACCGGCAGAGCAAAGTCAATGAGCCCATCCGAGTCAAAGTTTGCTATTTCAAGGGAAGTATTTTAGAAATTACATATAAGTACTTTTAACAGGTTTGTAATCCAATTGATTGCAGATCTTATGTTTCAATAGCATCAAACTGAATACTGGAGCATTAGTGCCCTGTATTACGGATATTTTTGAATCCGGGACTGATATTTTGTTCGGTGCATCTCAGTTAACTTTATCAGGAAGGCATTGATGCAATACCGCTGTTTTTGCAAAGCTGCTGTGAGCTTAAGAGAGATTTTCAGTCTTGTCATACTTGTTCTAATACAGGCAGGATTGATAATATGGTATATTGGAAAATTTGATGAACTGCCGGCATGGAGTAAAGAAACAATCAAAGCAGGCTACTTTCCCTCTGAAAGGGTGCTTTCAAAGCTGAGTCCTTATGGTCCTGGTTTTGAAAGGGAACTTCTGGATCTTTTTCATCAGGAACAAGGGCTTAAGGCCGAACTTGTAGAACTGAAGGACTACGAGCAGGCTCTGGATGATTTGAAACAGGGCAGGCTGCAGCTTCTTCTAATTGGCCCCCCGCATAAGCCCCCGGAAGATAAAGGATTGGTCAAAGGACATCCCTACCTGGAAAGCAGCCTGCTTGTCGTGCACAATCATCTGCGGTATCCTTTAAATACTTTAAGCGATCTCTGCTCCAGTGATCTGGCAGTGATAGACGGGACAGTCTTCAGCATTAAGCTGGAGACGCTTTCAAAAGAACTGCAATGCGCTATTAAGCCTGCAAAAAAAACGGACAACGGGTGGTCGTTCTTTGAGACGCTGTCCGAAAGAAGCTTTCGTTTCGGAATGGTGGATGAGTTGACCTACAGGATCTGGAAAGGGTTTTATCCTCAGGTGCACAAAACCCATCTTTTTCAACCGGCATTTGAACATGTCTGGCTCTGGTCAAGAAATTACCAGGATATTCACGAACAGCTTGCAGCCTTTTGGAAGCTGCTCAAGAAATCAGGAGAACTGGAGGAACTGTACGAGAAGTATTTCGGTTTTTTCCCTGAAAACCAGGATCCTTATCAGCTCAGGCATTTTCAGCGGGTTCTGCAGGATGAGGTTCCGGAATATGCTCAAACCATACTCGATGCCTCCCGGAAATACAGCATAGATCCTTTGTTTCTGGTCGCATTGATCTATCAGGAATCACACTTTGATTCCCATGCCGTCAGCCGGACAGGAGTCCAGGGACTTTTGCAGATAACTTCCCAGACAGCAGAATTTTTGGGGATGGAGAACCGGCTGGATCCTCATGAAAGCATTCTTGGCGGGGCGAGGTACTTGAGCATGCTGGCTCATGGAATGGAGGATATCGGGATTGAGTCATGGGATAAATGGTTTCTGGCTCTGGCCGCATACAACCAGGGCCTCGGGCATGTATACGATGCCAGAGCTCTTGCGCAGCGCAAGGAAAAAAATCCGGATGCATGGTCAGTGCTTAAACAGATCTACCCGCTGTTAAGCAATGAAAAATATTATCAGGATATGCCCAGGGGCTATGCCCGGGGATTTGAAGCGGTTCGGTTTGTGGAAAATGTTCGTTATTATTACTATCTGGCATATGGAATGATTTCACTCTCGCGGCCGGAAACTGAGCACCTTGGCGGTTTTCTTGATTTTGTTCCGCCTGACTGGCCTGAGTAGACTCTTTTTGTCCTGACTTTTTTCCTGCGGATGCTCGCTCATGCACTGGTTAAAAAGCTGGTTTTTCCAGCGCACAGCCTGGATCATGGACAAAATAAGAATGTCCTCCTCCCACTGCCTGCTCGGAGTAAAGCTTTGCACCCGCTCATAATATTTATCCCACAAACTGATAAGTGAAGCCTCGTCCAGATTGTTTAACTCATCAGCAAGTTTTTTGAGCACTTTTTCCATAATATTTGTCCTTGAAGCAGAGAGACTGAATTGTAAAAATTCCAAGAAATCTTCAACACCATGTTTTACACAGGTTTGCCCAAAACAGGTGCTGAAGACCTGCAGGCCTATGTTTGGATTTGCTCCCATACCAGCCCTGTGGTAAGTAAAAAAAATGTCTTGAGCAACCCCCAAAAAGTAATTTTTCAGGAGGATGAAAGTCATGCAGGATTTAAGAAAAATGTACCGGGATATTCAAAAGGATCCTTTTCCCAGAGAAATGATCATAAAACTGGGGGATCAAGAAATCAAGATGCGCAAAAGAACCTGGACAGTTCAGGATCAGGAAAGGGGCCTGCGCTACGGAGAAAACCCGGATCAGCCGGCGGCAATGTATGAGCCGGCAGGCGGAGCCCTGGAACTGGCAGGAGTAAAATTCAAGGGCCCTGGCCAGGGACTGGTATCAGCCATAAATGAAGCTGATATGCTCCAGGCCGGGAAGCATCCCGGGAAGATAAATCTTACGGATGTGGATAACGGAATCAATATTTTGCAGTATCTGCACAAAAAGACAGCTGCGGTCATCCTCAAGCACAACAACCCTTCAGGAGCGGCCTGGTCGGATCAGGGAGTCCTGGACGCGGTCAAGAAGGCATATTTTTCCGACAGGATAGCAGCCTTTGGTGGAGCAGTGGTCTTGAACCGTTCAGTGGATCTGCCAGGAGCGGAATTTCTGGCTGACAACTACCTGGAGGTGGTCGCTGCTCCGGATTTCGATCCCGGAGCTTTGGAAAAGCTGAAGACGCGCAAAAATCTGCGGATTATCAAGATGTCCGCCCTGGGCCGTCTGGAGGAATTTGCGGATTATCCGTTCCTGGACATAAAGTCTTTGCAGGACGGCGGGCTGATCATCCAGTTTTCCTTTACCAACCGTATCCGGGAACCCGAGGATTTTTTACCCGCCCAGGCTCAGGCTGGAGATGCAGTGGTCAGCTCCAGGCATCCTGATCCCCGGGAGATGGACGACCTTATCTTTGCCTGGGCTGTGGAAGCTGGGGTAACTTCCAATTCAGTTCTTTTCGCCCGGGACGGCCGCACCCTGTCCATCGGTACAGGAGAGCAGGACAGGGTTGGATGTGTGGACCTGACCATACATAAGGCCTACACCAAATACGTGGATTTGGAGATCTTCAATCAGACCGGTCAATCCATTTATCAGGTTCAGGAGCAGGCTGAAACTGATGCCGGGGCCAGAGAACTTCTGGAATCTGTTCAGGAAAAAGCGCGCCGGAACAGGGCCGATCTCCCGGGCGCGGTAATGGTTTCCGACGGTTTTTTTCCTTTCAGGGATGGAGTGGACCTGGCCTTGAAGCAGGGTATTACCGCTATTGCCCAGCCGGGAGGCTCAATGCGCGATCACGAGGTCATCCAGGCGGTAAATGAGGCCGTGCCTCAGGCGGCAATGGTCTTTACCGGACAGCGGTCATTTAAACATTAGAAAGCAGATTAGTCTATTGAGCAATCAGCAAGGTGTCTCAGAAGAGCTTCGGCCCGGACAGGTGGTGGAATACCTGCACAACAATCAGCCTGTTCCGGCATGGGTCCAGGAGGTACAATCATCGCGGGTCCGGATATTGAACATAAACCAGCGAGAGCTGAAGCTGCCCGGTTCAAGAGTGCTGCCCTGGAAAGGACCCATATACTCACCGGAACTGTCCAGGCAGGAAGTCCTGGAGCTATTAAAGCAGCACCAGCAAAAGCGCGTGCACTTGCAGGAAGATCTGGACGTGCATGAAGTGTGGTCCATGACCCAGGGAGAAATCCAACAGGTTTCGGTTTACTGGCTGGCCGGTCTGGTGTGGGAGCAACCCGATCATGACCGGATAGCCGCCTTGGGCCGGGCCCTGCTCCAGGCCAAGGCGTATTTCAGGTTTAATCCTCCGGATTTTGAGATATATCCTGAAGAAATAGTTGAAAAAAAGCTGGAAGAGCAGCACAAAGCCAGAGAAAAGGAAAGGCTTATCAGTAGAGGCAAAGAATTCCTGATGAGCTTGTACAGCCATGCGTTCAGAGCAGGGCCTGCACCGGAACCTCCTGATCCTGACATTGCGCAGAAGTTGAAAGAAGTTCTGGTGCGCCGGGTCAAGTATCCAGATGATCCCCACACACAGGATCTGTGGGCAAAGCTTACCGCGGGTCTGCCCCAGGAGGTGCACCTGCCTTTTCTGCTGGCCAGGGCCTGGGGGATATATCCTGACCATTACAATTATCTGCTGGATCAGGCTGAATATATGTGGGGAGATGAGTGGGCAGAAGAGTATTTACCGGACATCGAGTCCATCAAAGATGAGCTGTCAAAAAGCGCTGGAGACCCGGGTCTTGAGGATCTTATCAGCATTGATTCGACGTCTACCAGGGATATTGACGATGCCTTCCTTGTCCGTGAACATGGGCAGGGTTTTTCCGTTTCCATTGCCCTGGCGGGACCGGGTCTTTTCTGGCAGTTCGGCAGCGAACTGGATCGGGCTGTGGCTAACCGGGCCACCAGCCTGTACCTGCCCGAAGGAAATAGCGACATGCTGCCCAGGGAATTTGCTGAAGATCTGTTCAGCCTGAAGCAAAATCAGGTACGTCCGGCTCTGGTGCTGCATCTTGAACTTGATGCCCTTGGAGAAATCAAAAAATTTGAGCCAAGGCTGGACCGTGTCCTGGTCCGGGCCAACCGCACCTACAGCGATGTGGAGGAAGAGCTTGCCGCAAACAGCGAATCCAGCCTTAAATGTGCATACACTCTGGCCTCGATCCTGCGCAGAAAAAGGGTGGAACAGGGCGCGGTGATTATTGACCAGAGCGATCCAATGATTATGCTAACTAATACCCAGGAAGGCATCCAGGTGCACCTTGAGGAGGACGAATCCTGTCCGGGAGCTCAACTTATCGTTTCCGAACTGATGCTTTTGTGCAATACTGCCTTTGCAGGTTGGGCCAAAGACAGGAAACTGCCTCTTCTGTACCGCACCCAGGACATAGCTTTGCCCAGAGATTTCTGCGGAGTATGGAGCAGTCCCGAAGATATCTACAGGGTAATCCGATCCCTGGGAGCCACTTTGACCGAAACCGCCCCCAGACCTCACAGGTCTATCGGGGTTTCGGCCTACGCTTCGGTCACCTCGCCGCTTCGACGCTATGTGGATCTGGTCAATCAGGCACAGATCGCAGCGGTTCTAAGGGAAAAAAAACCTCCTTTTGATCGCGAAGGCCTGGAGGCAATGCTTCCGGTGCTTAACGCCCGCACAGGGGTTGTGGGGCGCGTTCAGAAGTTCAGGCCCAGATACTGGAAGCTTCTGCATTTCAAGCAGCGAGGCAAAAACGCCACCTGGAGAGGTGTGGTAGTGGACAACAGCGGCCCCGTGGTTTTGTGTCTGCCCAGGGAGCAGATCCTGGTCCGGGCCGGACATGAGACTTTTGGCGGGAAAACCAGAATAGGTCAGGTTTTTCAACTGCGGCTGGGAAAGATAGATCCGCTGAGCAACGAAATCCATGTCCTGGAAGCCTGGGAAGATTGAGATAAGTTCAAAGAGGATAAAATGTTTAATATTGTAAAAAAGATATTCGGCAGCAAGAATGATCGATATATAAAAAAACTGATGCCGATGGTGGAACGGATCAACTCACTGGAAGAAGAGTTCAGCTCTTTTGGAGAGGAGCAGCTTCGTTCACAGATACAGGCCTGGAAAGAGGAAGTGGCCAGTGGCGCAAATCTGGACGATCTTCTGCCCCATGTATTTGCCGTGGTCAGGGAGGCGTCCCGCAGAACCCTGGACATGCGCCATTTTGATGTTCAGCTCATCGGCGGCATGGCCCTGCACGAAGGGCGCATCTCCGAGATGAAGACCGGTGAAGGAAAGACTCTAGTGGCCACTTTGCCTGTGGTCCTGAACGCCCTTTCCGGCAAGGGAGTGCACATAGTTACGGTCAATGACTATCTGGCCAAGCGTGACGCGGAATGGATGGGACGGCTGTATAATTTTCTCGGTCTGGAAGTTGGTGTGGTGGTCCACGGGCTGAACGACGAAGAGCGCAAAAAAGCTTATGCAGCAGATATCACCTATGGTACGAACAATGAATTCGGATTTGATTATCTGCGCGATCACATGAAGTTCTATGCTCATCAACTGGTGCAGCGGGATCTGCATTACGCTATTGTGGACGAAGTGGACTGCATTCTGATCGATGAAGCCAGGACTCCGCTGATCATTTCCGGTCCGGCTGATATTTCCACAGATCTGTACGCCAGGATGAACTCCATTGTGCCCAGATTGAAAAAAGACGAGGATTTCAATATCGATGAAAAAGCCAAGACAGTCACGCTGACTGAGGAAGGCGTGCACAGGGCGGAAAAGATTCTGGGTCTGGACAATTTGTACGACCCGGAAAACATCAGCTACCAGCATCATGTCCTTCAGGCGCTCAAGGCGCATCATCTTTTTTCCAGGGACTCGGAATATATCGTCAAGGACGGTCAGGTCATCATTGTTGACGAGTTTACCGGCAGACTCATGCCCGGCAGAAGATTCGGCGACGGTCTGCATCAAGCTCTGGAAGCTAAAGAAAGGGTCAAAGTCGAAGCCGAAAACCAGACCCTGGCCTCGATAACCTTCCAGAATTATTTCCGGCTTTATGACAAGCTGGCCGGCATGACCGGTACAGCGGACACTGAGGCTGTAGAGTTCAAGGAGATCTACGATCTGGATGTAGTGGTCATCCCTACGCACAAACCCATGATCCGCAAGGATAATGCAGACGTGGTCTACAAGACCCAGGCTGAGAAATTCAAGGCCATAGCCGATGATCTCCAGACGCTTCATTCCAGAGGGCAGCCGGTTCTGGTAGGCACCACTTCTATTGAAAAATCCGAACACCTGTCCATACTGCTCAAGAAAAGACAGGTGCCCCACGAGGTCTTAAACGCCAAACATCACGAACGCGAAGCTGAGATAGTCGCCAAGGCCGGTGAGATGGGCCGGGTGACCCTGGCCACCAACATGGCCGGCCGGGGTACGGATATAGTTCTTGGCGAAGGGGTACGCGAACTGGGCGGCCTGCACATTCTGGGAACAGAAAGGCATGAAAGCAGGCGCATAGACAACCAGCTGAGAGGTCGGGCCGGTCGACAGGGCGACCCGGGTTCCTCGCGCTTCTATCTGGCCCTTGACGATACTTTGCTCAGACTTTTCGGCTCGGAACGCATTTCCGGAATGATGGACAAGCTGGGTATGGAAGAGGGACAGCCCATTGAAAACAATATGATCACCAAGGCCATTGAAAATGCCCAGGTAAAGGTGGAGGCGCACAACTTCAATATCCGCAAACAGCTTCTTGATTTCGACGACGTGATGAACCAGCAAAGAGCGGTTATCTATACGCAGCGCCGCGACCTGATGCACGCTGAAAGCCTGGAGGAGCATGTTCAGGACATTATCCAGGAGATGATGGATGAAGTGTATGCGCCCATGGGCGAGAGCAGCCCGGAAAGTCTGGAAGAGGAACCCAGGGACCTGATCAAGGGGCGGCTCGATGAACTTTTCAATATCAAACGCCACCTGCCTGATGAAGAACTCCCGGACAGGGAACAGGCCCTTAAAGCGATCAATGCACATCTGGAGCAGCTCAAAGCTGATGCCGGAGATCAGTATGATGAAGTGCTGCGCTTTTTCCTCCTGGAAAGCCTGGACCGTAACTGGAAAGAACATCTCCTGCAGATGGACCATTTAAAGCAGGGCATCGGACTGCGCGGTTACGGACAGAGGGATCCCAAACGCGAATACAAGCGCGAAGGCTATGAGCAGTTCGAGGATATGCTCTACCGAATGAAGGAAAATGTGATCCGGGCGCTGTGCAGGCTTAGAATCCACAAGAAAGTCGAGGCCGAGGGCTTCAAGCATAAGGAACAGGAGAACCTGCAGTATGCCGGTGGTGCTCAGATCAGGGAAAAGGAAAACAAAAAAGAACCGGTGCGCCGAAGCGAACCCAAAGTAGGCAGAAATGACCCCTGTCCCTGCGGCAGCGGGAAAAAGCACAAAAAATGCTGCGGATAAGAAAGGCAGCCCCTTTTTTGGTGAAGCGTTCGAAGCCCTTGGATATGCAATTTGAGAATAAACGATCAGCACACGAGCATAACATGCGTGACATTCCTGAAGAATTTCAGCTTGGCGCGGTGGAAGCCGGATTCAGGTACACGAACCGTCCGGACCTGGTTCTGATCTACAGCCAAAGGCCTGCCCGGGCAGCAGGGGTTTTCACCACCAATGTGTTTCAGGCTGCACCCGTACAGGTGGCCAGAGAAAATCTCGGCAGCTCCAGCC
Source organism: Desulfonatronospira sp. (assembly GCA_007125075.1). Classification (GTDB taxonomy): domain Bacteria; phylum Desulfobacterota; class Desulfovibrionia; order Desulfovibrionales; family Desulfonatronovibrionaceae; genus Desulfonatronospira. The sequence continues at coordinate 52,234 of SLDX01000001.1, read as the reverse complement.
GGTTCAGAGCCGTACTGATCAATGCTGGCCAGGCCAATGCCTGTACAGGAGATGAAGGTCTTGAGGACTGCCGCAGGACCCTGCAAGTGGCAGCCGGGCTTCTTAATGTTTCAGCCGGGGAAATCCTGCCGGCCTCCACCGGAGTTATCGGGGCCAGGATGCCCATGCATGTCTGGAGCGAAAAACTGCCCCTTCTGATGCAGACTCTGGGGCAAACCGGTTCAATTGAGGCTGCCCGGGGGATTATGACCACGGATAAGTTCCCCAAAACATCCTCCAGGGAGCTTGAACTCGAAGGAGGAAAAGTCAGATTCATGGGCATGGCCAAAGGAGCGGGCATGATCTGCCCCAACATGGCCACAATGCTGGCCTTTATCATAAGTGATATTGAGATTGCAGGTGATTTATGGTCTGAACTGGTGCTAAAAGCAGCCGGGGACAGCTTTAACGCCATCACTGTGGACGGGGACACAAGTACCAACGACTGTGTACTGGCCCTGGCCAACGGAGCTTCTGAAGCCGGTCCAGGCAGCCGGGAAGAAGAGGAAAAGGTGGCCCGGACTCTTGAGGATATCTGCGGGGATCTGGCCTACCAGATCGTCTGCGACGCAGAGGGGGGAACCAAGGTCATGCATATCTGCGTCACCGGGGCAAGGAACCGGTTAGAAGCTGAAGCCGCTGCCCGGGCAGTGGGCAATTCCTGCCTGGTCAAAACAGCCATGTTCGGACAAGACCCCAACTGGGGCAGGATTGTGGCCGCCCTTGGCCGCAGCAGGGCCGGGTTTGATCCTCTCGGAGTGCGTCTCAGTCTGGCCGGACATGAGATCTTTTCCGGAGGCAGGCCCGCTGATCTGGATATAGACCGGGTTGTCGCCTCCGGGATGAAGCCAAAAGATATCCGGGTGGAAATTGATCTGGGAGCGGGACAGGGCTTCTACACGCTGCTGGCCTCGGATCTCAGCGAAGAATATGTACGCATCAACGCCGATTACCGCAGCTGATCGGACCCATGCTTCCATTTCTTGTTGCTGTTGTTGCTGTTGCTGCTTAAACCATAGGAAAACTTATACTCATGTCTGAAAAACTTAACCTGGCTAAAACTGTTGATTTTCTGCATGAAGTGGGAATGCTTAAAAAAACTCCGCGCTCCGGTTTTCAGTTTTTGGGCAGTGGATCGGAAAACGTGGCTGAACACAGTTTCCGCACTGCTGTAATCGGATTTATACTGGCCAAGATATCCGGAGCAAACCGGGAAAAGACCGTCTACCTTTGTCTGTTTCACGATGTGCACGAATCAAGAGTCGGGGACATGAACTACGTCAACCGCTTGTACAACAGCACGGATGACCGCTCCGCCCTGGCTGACGCATTAAAGGACACCGGTCTGGCTCCGGATATAATGCCTCTGCACGACGAGCTGGCCGAAGCCGGAACCCTGGAAGCCTTGCTGGCCGAGGATGCTGATCAGCTGGAGCTGATTTTGACTCTCAAGGAGCAGGAAGATCTGGGCAATAAATACGCCACCAAATGGCTGGAATGCGCCCTGGCCAGGCTGAAAACCGAACCCGGCCGCAGGCTGGCTGAGGAGATTGTCAAGAGCGATCATACCAACTGGTGGTTCGCCGGGCAGGATAAGTGCTGGTGGGTTGAACGCAGGAACAAGAAATAAATATGAACAGAACAAAGCCGGGAATAAAAACCATAGCGGTAAACAGAAAAATCCGCCATTTCTTTGAAATTCTGGAAACACTGGAGGCGGGAATAGTTCTGACCGGATCCGAGGTCAAATCGCTCAGGGCCGGCAGGGTCAGTTTCAAGGAAGGTTACGTCCGCTTTGAGCAGGGCGAGGCCTTTCTGGTTGATGTGCACATCGCTCCTTATGAAAATGCGGGTTACGCCCAGCATGATCCCGTCCGCCCGAGAAAACTTCTGCTGCATAAGGATGAAATTGCTGTCTTGACCGGTAAGGTGGAGCAGAAGGGTCTGGCTGTGGTGCCTCTGAAAATGTATTTCAAACAGGGCAGAGTCAAGGTTGAGCTTGCTCTGGCCCGGGGTCTGAAAGTGCACGACCGCCGGGAGACCCTCAAGCGCAAAGCAGTGGAAAGGGATACTGCCCGGGAGATATCCGGATATAAATAATTTTTGATCAAGCTCTTTGGCTTGTGCGCAGAAAAAATGAAAACACTTATTAAAAACCTGAAATCTTCAGGCCTGTCCAAAGCCCAGATCAAAACTCTTAAAAGTATACTTCCCCTTGACGCTCTGCTGCTGACTCCCCAGGAAAAGCTTATATACGGTACGGATGCCGGTGGAAGGTTTGCCATGCCCTGGGCGGTGGTTCGGCCGCAGACGGTTGATCAGGTACAGCAGATCATGCACTGGGCTGAACAGGAAAGGGTTCCAGTAATTCCCAGGGCCAGTGCAACCAATGTGGTTTCGGCCTGTGTCCCTCACATGGGCGGGATAGTCATGTCCTGCCTGAAAATGAACAGTATTTTGTCTGTGGACCAAAGAGATTTCACAGCGCATGTCCAGCCCGGGGTCATAACATATGAACTGCAGCAGGCTGTCAGGGCAAAGAGCCTTTTTTATCCTCCTGATCCGGCAAGTTTGCGCGTATGCACCATCGGCGGGAATATCTCCACCAATGCCGGGGGCATGCATGCGGTCAAGTACGGGGTGACCAGGGATTACGTCCTGGGACTAGAGGTTGTTTTGCCTGGAGGCGAACTGATCCGCACCGGGGGCCGGGTGCACAAAAACGTTGTCGGCTATGACCTGACCTCACTTCTTGTGGGAGCGGAAGGAACTCTGGGGGTTATTGTGGGAGCCTGGCTCAAGCTTTTGCCCCAGCCCCCTTGTTCGGCGACCATTCTGGTTTGCTTTGCGGAAGAGAACCAGGCCCTTGATGCTGTGGACAAAGTGTTTACCACCGGAATGCTGCCTGCGGCCCTGGAGTTTTTGCCTGCCGAGGTTTTATCCTGTCTTTCCGGATACGCGAGCATGCCCTGGCCTGAAAGTGCCGGCGCGGCGCTGATTATACAGGTTGACGGCACTGAGGCCAAAGTGAAGGAGGAAATAAGTCTTGTCTGTTCGAAGCTTACAGATACGCTTCATCTGGAAATTGCCCGGCAGAAGGAGCAGGAGCACATCTGGGAACTGCGCAGACTGATAAATCCAGCTTCTTTCCGCCTGGGCCCGGACAAGTGCAGCGACGACGTCTGTGTGCCCAGGAGCAGGATACTTAATGCAGTTCAGGGAATTCGAAGTATTGCAGATGATTATTCTCTGCCGGTGCTTGTCTTCGGCCACGTCGGCGACGGCAACCTGCACGTTAATTTCATGTATGACGGCAGCATACAGGGTATGAAAAACCAGGTGGCTGGATGCAGAAGAGAAATGCTCAGACTCGTGCTCGAACTTGACGGCAGCATCTCCGGAGAGCATGGAGTGGGCCTGAGCAAGAGGCCGTTTTTAACCAGCCAGCCGGGTTCAGGAGTACTGAGGCTTATGCGTGGGATTAAAAAGGTTTTTGACCCGCACAATATCTTGAATCCGGAAAAGCTGTAGGCCCGCGCCTCCAGCATTCCCGGAGAACAGATCAATACTCATACTGGAAGGCTTGTCCGGCCCTGGATTTTAAAAAAATCAAAGAGCAAGGACTGAAGGCTGGTCGGCATCCATAAAAAATTTATCTGACGGCCAAAGTATATACGCCAAGCTTTTCTCTTCTGCCCTCCAGATCCACCTCTCCGCAGTAGATGAGATTTTCCGGCACAGAGTCCAGTTCCTGCACTGTGATGGAGCTGACAGCCAGCCTGGTCTTCAGCTGCCTGGTCTTGGCCTCCAGCCTGGCAGCCGTGTTGACCGCGTCGCCAATGACTGTATATTCCATTCTCTCAGGTGAGCCTATGTTGCCGGCCAGGACCAGTCCAGTGTGCAGCCCTATGCTGTTTTCCAGATGCAGCTCTTTTTGCAGTCCCTGGCTTGCGTTCATGTCATCGCAGGCCTCAAGCATCTCCAGGCCGGCCTGAAAGGCGCTGGCAGCGGAGCCTGGAAAAGGGTTTGGATGGCCGAAAACGGACATTAACTTGTCTCCGATGAATTTATCCACCATTCCTCCGTTTTTTTCCACAATCCTGACCATGAGCGAAAAATAATCGTTTAGTAGACTTACCAGAATCTTGGGCGGCAGCTTTTCACTTATCCCGGTAAAACCGCGCAGGTCGCAGAACAGAATGCTGGCCTGGGCCGTCTCCCCGCCCAGCTTCAGGTCATTGGTGAGCAGCCTGGAAACCACTTCCTTGTGCATCACCTTGCCCAGGCTGGATTTCAGCAGCTGCTTTTCCTTCAACTCGCTGACCATTTCATTGAACTGACCGGCCAGATCAGCCAGTTCATCCCTGCCCTGTACCGGGATGCTCACACTGAGGTCCCCGTTGCCCACCCTGCTGAACCCTGAATGCAGTTCTTTTATGGGCCTGGTGATGTTTCGGGCCAGAACCATGGTAAAACAGACAGCCAGCAGCCCGGATACGGCCAGGGACAGCAGGCCTGCTTTTCTGATGTCGGCCAGCTTGTCTCCGAGATGGTCGGCACACATATCGATTCCAAGCAGGCCAACATGTCTTCCCTGTGAATCAAGAACAGGTGCATAGCCTGAAATGGTCCATCCCCACTGGTCTTCGTAGATGGTGTCGTCCACGCTGGGACGGGCAAAGCCCTTGAGCAGAGTATGCGGAGGATCTGGATATACCGCGCCGATGGGTTCAGGCATTTCATCCTCGGAAATGATCCCGTCCCCGGTATCGTCACTGGGCGGAGAATCCACCACGAAAAGGACCTGATCGTCCTGGAGACGCATGGTGTAGGCGAATAAAAAGTCCTGGTTGGTCTGGGTTATCTGATAAAGGATGGATTGGATCTGTTTGTACTCTAAAGAATCCATGTCTTCAGGAGTGGTAAGCTTCAGCAGGGTGTCTCCGGGAATAAGTCCTGCATAAGATGCGGCAGCGGTCAGAAGCTGGCTCTGGACCGTTTGCAGCATCGTGTCCCGGGATTGGAGATAAAAATATGAGCCGGTTGCTCCGGAAACAGTGAAGGCCACAACGAACATAAGTATAAAGATTTTTAACCCCAGACGCATGCTCCCTCCTCCTTGCCTGTGGACAAAAGAAGATGTCTAATATAACCTGAATGTCCTTATCAGCTTTTTTAGCAAATTAAGGATGTGCTTTGGGCTGGTACAACATTAAATTTATTGGATTTTATTTTAGCATAGCTTAAATTTTCAGGCTTGGCAAGAAAAAATGAAGCGGTGAACTACGATGTTGCTTGACAGTCTTGGAAATCAACTGTATAAAATTTTTTTTCAAAGGGGCTGTAGCTCAGTTGGGAGAGCGCTTGAATGGCATTCAAGAGGTCCGGGGTTCAACTCCCCGCAGCTCCACCAGAAATTTCAAGGGGTTATGTCGTTAGGCGTAACCCCTTTTTTTTATTCAGCCCCAATTTTTTGTCCCCTGAAACAGATTCATCCTAAACCCAAGGCCTGCTGACCTCCAGGAGGTGGACACATGTATTTCCCGGTTGCAGAAATCGAGGTTGCTCCCTGGATTCCGTTTGTGGCGGGTTTTTTTGTGGCTTTTATGTGCAGTATGGGCGGCGTGTCCGGAGCCAATCTTCTTCTGCCCTTTCAGGTCAGCGTTCTGGGCTTCACCACTCCGGCCGTAAGCGCGACCAACCATCTGTTCAACATTGTGGCCATACCCAGCGGCGTTTACAGGTATATCAAAGAGGGACGAATGGTCTGGCCCCTGACCTGGATAGTCATAGCCGGAACAGTGCCCGGGGTTTTCATCGGCGTTTTTTTCAGAATTCAATATCTTCCCGACCCCACCCACTTCCGTGTCTTTGCCGGAGTCGTCCTTCTGTATATCGGTTACGTCATGGTCCGGTCCCTGATAAAAGGTCCTCCCCCCGGTACTGACAAGGCCTCCTCTGAAAGGCGGTTCCAGGAACTGGTCAGCAGGTTTCACAAAATGGACGCAGCCACCCGTGAACCTTTACCCAGAGTGAAGCTTAATCAGTTCGGCCTGAAATCTGTTGAGTATTCCTTTTACGGTGAAAACATAACCGCGCCCACCATGGGCATATTCATTCTCAGCGCCATCGTGGGAGTTGTGGGGGGTATGTACGGTATCGGAGGCGGAGCCATAATCGCGCCTTTTTTTGTGGCGGTGTTTCATCTCCCTGTGTATACCATTGCCGGCGCCTGCCTCATGGGGACATTTATTACCTCAGTGGTGGCGGCCCTGTTTTTCCAGTTTCTGGCCCCTTTTTATCCGGACATGGCCGTGGCCCCGGACTGGATGCTTGGAGTGCTTATGGGCGTCGGAGGGATGATCGGCATGTACGCCGGAGCCAGAACCCAGAAATTTGTTCCGGCCAAGCTGATAAAATGGATACTGGCCTTTATTCTGGTTTTCACGGGCGGGCGCTACGTCCTGAGCTTCTGGTTTTAATCATGTTTTGAATGAGTGCAGGATCTTGCGGTTTTATGAACCATATTTGTTTTTTATTGCCAGTTGTAATAGATTGTGATAATTTATAGTATCTATAAAATTTATTTCAAATTAACTTTCCAGCCCTGACCCGACAGTCATGGAGGCTGAAGATGCTTAACGAGAGCTTGCTGCGGCAAGACGGATGTCAAAATATGGATTTAAGCATTCTCAACTATCAGGAGATTCTGAATAACGCCCCCATCGGCGTATCAGTTTCCACCCCTGACGGGCGCTTTGTTCTGGTCAATTCCGCTCTGGCCAGGATGTTCGGCTATGATTCTCCTCAAGAAATGATCGATTCAGTCACAGACATCCCCAACCAGCTCTATGCCGACCCGATGGACAGAGAAAAAATGCATCTTCTTCTGGAAAAATCAGAAGAAATGCTCAACCATGAATGCCGGTTTCTTCGCAGGGACGGTTCTTTGTTCTGGGGGTTCAGAAGCATTCAGGCCATAAGGGACAGCCAGGGAAACATAGCTTGTTATCAAGGCTTTGTTTCAGACATCACCGAAAAAAAGAGGGCAGAGCTGGAGCTTGAGGCCACTCGCAAGGAAATGTCCGTCATCCTGGATACGGTTCCGGTCATGGTCTGGTACAAGGATGTTCAGGGGCGGTATATTCATGCCAACAGGCTGTTCTGCAAAACCGTGGGCATCGAGCTTAAAGATCTTAAGGGCAGAACCGATTTTGATATCAACTCCAAGTGCGTGGCCAGGAAATGCAGTCAAGACGACCAGAAAGTAATTACTTCCGGCAGGCCGCTCAAAAATATTTCTGAAAGACACAAGAAGTCAGCAGGGCAGTTAGGCTGGAGCCTGACCGAGAAATTTCCCTGCCGCGATGATCAGGGCGGAATCACCGGAACCATCGGTTTTGCCCTGGATGTTACGGAAGCAAAGCGGACGGAAAAGGACCTCAGGGAAAGCGAGAAAAGATTTCAAACCCTGGTTGAAAACCTTCCAATTATGATCAATGCCGGAACGAAGGAGGGGCTGTTTACCTACTGGAACAAGGCCTGTGAAGAAATAACCGGTTATTCAAGCCGTGAGATAATAGGCAATCCCGAGGCCATGTCCATTTTGTACCCGGAGTCGGATCTTGGCGAGCAGATCCTGAGCGAATGGAAAAAAGAGCTGTCGTTCAAAAACAGGGAACTTGCCCTGACCGCCAGGGACGGAAGCGTACGTCACATTCTCTGGTCCAACCTGCCCCCGGAAATTACCTTTTCAGGAATCGATACCTGGGCTGTGGGCGTGGATGTTACCGAGAGCAGGCAGGCTGAAACCAAGATGCGTGAATATGAGGCTCTGCAGCGCCTGCTCATGAATCTGGCCACCGGATTCATTAATATTTCCCTGGAGGAGGTGGACAAGGCCCTCAATGAAATGCTTGAAACCATCGGCATGTTCACCCGCGTGGACCGGGCGTATATTTTCATGCACGACCATGTCCGGCAGATCACCAGGAACACCCATGAATGGTGCGCTGAAGGAGTGTGTTCTGAAATTGAGAGCCTGCAGGAGATACCCTTCAGCTTTTTTTCTGAAATTCTTGAAGTCCTTCAAAAAAATAAGGCGTTCTACATCCATGACCTTGCTGAAATATCCGGGAATGTGGATCTGAGAAGCCATCTGCAGGACCAGGGGATCAAATCCATTGTCAATATTCCTTTGATGCACAAGGGAATAAATTCCGGCTTTGTAGGCTTTGACATCATCCAGGAGAACAGGTCCTTTGCTGAGTCAGAGATTGGTCTTTTAAAGGTCCTGGCTGAAATCGTCTCCAATGTCATGGCCAGGCTGGATGCAGAAGAAAAGCTTAGAAACAGTGAAAAGTTCCTGCGGGACGTGAATGAAGGCATACCCGGAGCGGTTTTTCAGTTTCTCATGGAAGACAGCGGCAATCAGTCAATAGAGTATATCAGCTCCGGCATTGAGGAAATATACGGCAAACCTGCTCTGGATATTGATATGCCCCTGACTCTGGAACGGATTGTAAACAAAGTCCATCCCGAGGACAGGGACGAGTTCATGGCCTCCATTCATGAATCAGCCACAACCCTTAAGCCCTGGGAGCAGGAATTGCGCATCTTTACTCCTGAAGGGAAAACAAAATGGGTGCATGCCCATTCCAGCCCCAATAAAGTGCATGAGCGGTGCATTGTCTGGAATGGAGTGATGATGGACATTACAGAGCGCAAGCAGGCTGAAAGCCGGATCAGGGAAGCGCACCAGACTCTTCTGGCCATACTTGATAATGCAAATTCTAATATATATGTGGCGGACATGCAGTCCCACGAGATCCTGTTTACAAATGAGGCTGTCAGAAAAACTCATGGAAACGTTGTGGGCCAAAAGTGCTGGGCGGTTTTCCAGGCGGATCAGAGCGGGCCATGCTCCTTTTGTACAAACTCCAGGCTGATTGACGATCAGGGCCGGTCAACCGGCTTTTATCATTGGGAGTGTCAGAATACAAAAACAAAGAAATGGTTTGATTGTCAGGATATAGCCATAAGATGGACTGACGGACATATGGTCAGGCTTCAGGCGGCCATCGACATCACCGAACGCAAGCAGGCTGAGGAGGCTTTGCGTGAAAGCAGGCAGCGCTATGAATACCTGCTCGAGAGTTCAACCAGGAAAAATTCATTTCACGGCATCATCGGGCGCAGCAGGAAGATGCAGCATATATACGCCATGCTCCAGCAGGTGGCCGGTGTGGACACCACCGTGCTCATCACCGGTGAAACCGGTACGGGCAAGGAGCTCATCGCCGAGGCCCTGCATGCATCAAGCCCGCGCAGCAATGCCCCGCTGATCAAGGTCAACTGCCTGACCCTGTCCGAGGAGCTCCTGGACAGCGAGCTGTTCGGGCATGTCCGCGGGGCCTTTACCGGGGCCTACGCGAACAAGATCGGGCGGGTGGAGGCGGCTGAAGGGGGAACCCTGTTTCTGGACGAGATAGGGGATCTTACCGGGCGTATTCAGCTCAAGCTGCTGCGTTTCCTCCAGGAAAAGGAGTATGAACGGGTGGGGGAATCAAAGACCCGCAGGGCGGACGTGCGCATAGTGGCCGCAACCAATGCCGACCTGGCCGCAAAAATAGAAGAGGGCAACTTTCGCAGGGACCTGTATTACAGGCTCAAGGTAATCCATATCCGGGCGCCAGGCCTCAGAGAGCGGGGCGAGGACATCCCCATGCTTATTCATCACTTCTGCAGGCATTTCGCGGAGAAGTTCGACAAACCCGTCCGCGGCGTATCCACCAGAACCATGCGCAGGCTCCGCGAACACACATGGCCCGGAAACGTTCGCGAGCTGGAGCATGTCCTGGAACACGGGACCCTGCTCTGCCCCGGAGGACTGATAGAGCCCGAACACCTGCCGGATGAGATTTTTGAAGTTCAAGAGTCCAGCCGGCTCCAGGAAAGCGTTGGAAAAGTGGACAAGGAGAGTCTTGCGGATGCTCTGCGGATGGCAAAGGGAAAAAAGACCGAGGCTGCCAGGATCCTGGGCATTTCCCGCAGAACTCTGTACCGCAAGCTGCACAGGTACGGTCTTCTCTGAGCCGTCTCATGCTGAAATGTACTGAAGGGGTCGGCAATCCGTTCAGGCGGTACTGCTCATTTGCTTGAGCACCGGGATGGAATGGCAATATTGTGCTTGCGAATCTTGTAATGTATGGCCCTTCTGCTTATTCCCAGTATTTCAGCGGCTCGCTTCTGCACCCAGCCGGTTTTTTCCAGTGCTCGAATAACCGCCTTTTTTTCATTTTCATCCAGGGAAAAGGATTCATCGGCCTGCTCAATTTCAGCAAAAGCATGTTCCAGCTGAAGGTCCTCAGGCTTGATCAGCCCGTCCGGGGATAGAAGCGCTCCCGCCTCCAGCACATTGAACAGCTCTCTCACATTTCCAGGCCAGGCATGTTCATGCATTTTTTCCAGTGCAGCAGGGGTTAATTCAAGATTTCCAATTTCATGCCTGCTTTTTAAGATGTTCAAAAAATAATCTGTCAGAAGGGGCAGGTCTTCGATGCGCTGGCGCAGCGCCGGAACTTCCAGCCTGACTACTTTAAGCCTGTAGAACAGGTCTTCTCTGAAAGCGCCTGATCTGACCATTTCACTCAGGTTGGCATTGGTCGCGGCCAGGATTCTGCAGTCAACCTCAATTGAGCGGGTATCCCCGACTCTTCTAAGCGTCCTTTCCTGCAGGAAGCGCAGAAGCCTGGTCTGCATCTCCATGGAAATATTTCCGATCTCATCAAAGAACAGTGTCCCTTTGTGAGCGGTCTCGATAAGGCCCTTCTTGTCCTGGACCGCATGAGTGAAAGCGCCTTTTACATGCCCGAAAAGTTCGCTCTCAATAAGAGTGGTCTGAGTCGATCCACAATCGATGACTACGAATGGTCCTTTACTGCGGCTGCTCCATTTGTGGATGGCGTTGGCCACCAGTTCCTTGCCGGTTCCTGATTCTCCCTGAATCAAAATAGAGACATCGCTGCCGGCAATTCTGTGCATCATCCGGAGAAGGGTGGACATGGAAGAGCTTTTTCCGCAGACAATACCGCATTCTTCAACCAGTTCCGCGTTTACAGTAGGATATGTCCTGGCAAGCAGGTCCTTGATTCCGGACACAAGCTCCTGTCCGTCAAAGGGCTTGGTCAGATAATCGGCAGCTCCAAGTTGAATGGCTTTAACCGCATCAGGTATGTTTCCATATGCTGTGAGCAGCATCACCGGAATTCCCGGCCAGGTCCTTTTTATTTCCGCGAGCAGTTCCTGGCCGTCCAGCCCGGGCATTTTGACATCGGTCAGGACAAGATCAAAAGGCAGCAGCTCCATCATTTCCAGAGCCTGTGTGCCGTTACAGGCGGTGGTTACCTGGTAGCCGGCCGCTGAAAGACGGGCCTCCAGGAGCTGAAGGATGCTCTCGTCATCATCGACTACCAGGATTGAATACAGGTCGTTGTTCTTATCTTTGTCTTGATTCATTTTGTTCAAGGAGACGTTTTTGTTGATCAATCAACTCAAAGAGCTCTTCCAGCTCTTTAATCTGATTCTTAAGGCTTTGATTCTTTTCTTCCAGTTCGCTTAATTTGCGCATGCTTATATTATACCGGGTCTTGAGAGCTTCCTTGTCGTCTTCTGCCTGGTGCAGCTGATCAAGAGCTTTTCTGTAATCGGCCTGCAATGATTCTATTCTCTTTTTCATGAGTAGATTATCAGCCATGGCAGATACGAATGGAGCAGTCATCTTCCGGTCCGGCAGATACTTTTCATCGTCCCGGTCTAAAAATTGTTCAAAATTTCTCTGGTGGATGCTGAACTCAGTAAGATTTTCAGCGCTGAGCATTCTGGTCAGAATTATCCCGAATTCAGCCTGACTGCTTATCTTTGGGTTGTCTGTGTTATTTTTTGCCTGCAGGAAATCCTTTCTTGCCTCCAGATAGTTGCCCGCCGCAAAACCGGCCAGTGCAGTCTGCAGGTATTCACCCCCCGGATCCGTCAATAACAGGCCTTGCCGTGTCGCCGGAGTGTCCCTGTTATCGCTTTTGATCCCCACACAGCCGGTCATAAGGATTATAAGCAGCAGCACCGGCCAGGCAAATCGATATCCATATCTTAATTTATACAGTATGCTCATGGTCTACCCTGTTGTCTTTGTTTCGTTCATCAGCCAGAGGAAGTGTGAAGCAGAACATGCTTCCCGCCGAAGAGGTGCTTTCCAGCCACAGATCACCTCCATGGGCTCTGATTATCTGTCTGGAAATGCTCAGGCCCAGCCCTGCACCATCAGTAATGTTCTTCGTATTCTTTCCGCAGTAGTAGCGCTCGAAGACCAGATCCTTTTCATCCTCAGACACTCCGGATCCCTGGTCGGCAACGCAGATCTGCAGGGTATTTCCCTGGGCGCAGGGTTCGTATGAAAGAATCACTTCTGAACCGGGAGGAGAAAATTTCACTGCATTGCCCAGGAGATTAAAAAGAACCTGCTGGACATGGCTGATGTCCGCCATCACATTTCTGCCGGTACCGCTGCTGACTACCTTGACCCGCACGTCTGCAGCCCTGGCTGTCGGATATATTCTGTCAACCCCATCCCAGAGGAGTTTGTCAATAGCGATTTCTCCCGGTTCCAGCTGTATGCTTCCGGATTCCATGGTAGCGGTCTGCATAAGGCGCTGTAAAAGCTCTGAGAGTCTCAGGGTCTCTTTGTGGGCTATGTCCAGAAACCTGGATTGTGCGTCACGGCTGTTGCCTGCCACACCGTCCCGGACCAGGTTAATGGACTCCATGATGCTGGTTAAAGGCGTTCTTATCTCATGGCTCAGGGTGGATATGAACTGGGAGCGCATTTCCTCCTCCCGTTTGAGTTTCAAGCCCATTTTGTTGAATGCCCGGGCCAGTTCACCAAGTTCTCCGTGAGAAGTTACTCTGACCGGTTCGAATTCTTCGTTGCGGGCCAGTCTGAATAGACCTTTTCTGAATTCACGCATTGACCTGTTGAGAAAAAAAGCAATTGCCAGGCTGCCTGCAATGGCCAGAAAAGCAACCAGGCCCAGGCCTAGAAAGCCGAAGGTCTGAGCCTGAACACCCCGGACATACATGCTCTGCATCCGGTCATTGACGTTTTCCAGATAGCTTGCCCGCAGGTTGGTTATGTCCTGGATCCACGAGGACAGGGCCTCTTCGCTGGGCAGGGAGATATCTTGTACCGGGGATGAACCGAACTCTTCCATGTTCAGGACCAGTTCCCGCACCTCGGGATTGATTCCGGCAAAGGAAAAATCCCTCGGCAGATCCTCCAGGAGCTCTTCCAGCAGATTAAGGTGATTAAGAGAAGCTTCAAAATACTGTTCCCGTCCCAGAATCTGGTATTTTCTGCGGTTTTCAACAAAAAGAAGAGTGGTATCAACCAGCTGCTCTGTGATCGCGACTACTTCCAGATCCTTGTTCACTATCCGGTCGGTGGTCGAAACCAGATCTCTTATACTGAAAAAAAAGTATATGGTTATTGAGTAAAAGATCAGCATCAGGACCAGAGACCAGGATAAAAGTCTTGCGGTGATGCTCATCCGCGAAAAAGTATGTTTCATAGGCGTAATAAATCTCCTATGTCTCTGAAATATTTATAAAAAATATCAGCTGCAGCTTGATGACCTTCTAAAAAAAGTTCCAGGATTATTCCTGTAAGGCATTATGTGCGTCCTGCCCTGCAAGCTGCCCGGATTCGGCCTGAAGGTTTCTAAGTCGTCATGCTTACATCTCAGGACGTATATATCAGGATAAGAAACAGGTTTTATAGGGTTAAAAAAAATTCAGGAAAAATAATTACCTTGCTTAAACCCCGGTGCGCAAAATTTGTAACCAAATGTACAAAATTTGTTTTGAGCAGACAAACAAAAATTTGCAAGCAATTATTTTTACTGGACACAATTGTTGGCACCTGGATTGCATGAGCGTTCCCGATTTGCCTTCAGGCGGACATTAATCTCAATGCAATCCATGCTAATTCATTTTCGAGTTAATTTCCATGTTTTTCCATTAGAAAAACCAGCGAAATATTTACATCAACAGTCCAGTGTCTGAGCAAGCTGACGTTGAAGTCTGAAGATTATCAATGATAAAATTTTTGGAAGGCATTTTTAATGCAGAAATTAAAGAATTCATTGTAAAATATGAGCAACCTTTAACAATTATTAATATTTAATTATTTATTATCCAGTTTGATAGCGTTTTATGTTTGCATATATTAATACAGTTATATAATTAATTCTTGGCGTATTTTGTATTAATGATCAACATCTAATATATTCGAGGTGCTTATTATGGGTCACTTACCAGATTTGCAAAATTCATATGACAACATTAAATATGATACTTTAAACAGTGATCAGGATGCACGGCTCAGAGTATCCGGTTTTAATGAAATTGAGATGAGCAGTCTTGACATCAAATACGCAAGCTGCACCTATGACCTGGAAAAAATATTTTCACTGGTATATGAAAGCTACCTGAAAAGAGGTCTTGTTCCTGAAGAAAAAGATCATGGAATGCTTTTTTCAGTTTATTCCCTTCTTCCAGGAACTGTTCATGCTGTTGCAAGTGATCATCAAAAAGCGGTTTCCAATCTGACAGGAATTCAAAGTTCTGAAGAGTTCGGCCTGCCAATGGATGCTTTATACAGACCTGAACTGGATATCCTCAGAGACAGGGGACGCAGTATTGTAGAAATATCTTCTCTAGCTACCAGTTGCCAGTTCAGGAACAAGAAGATATTTCTGTATCAGATACAGGCGATTTACTGGTATTGCCTGTATCATGGTGTAGATGACATATGTATAATGGTCCATCCAAGACATAAGAAATTCTATACGAAGCTTTTTCCTTTTGAAGCGTTCGGGCCTGAGCGTTATTATTCCAAAGTAAACGCTCCGGCAGTCGGTCTGCGTGCAAATGTGTATAAATCTTTGCAGTGCATGATGGATTTATGCAACAGGCTGCCATCCAAAATACCCTTGTACGATTACATATATAAACTGACCAGCAACACATACAAGAGATACAAAGAGTATAGGCAGGCGGGAAATTTTCAGCTGATGCTGCTGCATAACAATTTAAGCGGCAAAGCCGTAAATTACTTTTTGAATCTTGAACCAGGAATAGTTAAGGGATTTAATAATTCCCAGCTGAGCTTCCTCCAGAAAGTATACCCCGAGCTGGCTCTAGAGAATTCATAGCCAAAAATCTCTTACCCTTCCTTCATCTTTTCACCTGACAACTGACCTCACCGGTACTGTCCTTAATCATTAAGTCCGGTTTTCAAAAGGTCCAGCTGCATGCTCCTGGACAGACCGGATTTTGTGGTAGGCGCTGAATCAGTGAAGTCATTTTTCGCAGCCTGTTTTCACGGATTCAGGGTAGGCTGAAAACCGTCCAGGGAACCTTTTGATTCATGGATCATTGCAGTCAAGCTCTGGGTGCGCAAGAAACGTAACTCGAGCGCAAAATTTTGTCATGTTCGGATCCCTGAGACATGAATCCGCTTATTTCTGCTGAAAAAGATTCTGGCATCTGCCTTGCTAGTATTATTTTTGAGCATCATGCGCTTTGCTGACTGACAACACCATGGCAGGGGATTAAAGTTGCAGGTCTTTTAAAGGATCTGTGAAACTGGAAAGACTAAGGAGGCAGGGAATGCAGTATTTGCCAATAATCCGGAAAGATTCCTCCACTGTTCCGCTGTGGGACTTGCCGGAGAGGGATTTGCTCAGTCAGGGCAAATTAAAGAAGCCTGATCCGCAATTTTATGGTCAGCAGCATTCCTGTCCCATGAATTCTTTTCATAAACTTATCGGCCGCAGCAGGCAGATGCGGAATCTGTTCACATTGCTGCAGCAGGTGGCCGGGGTGGACACCACCTTGCTCATCACCGGAGAGACCGGCACAGGCAAGGAACTCGTCGCCGAGGCTCTGCACGCCATAAGTCCGCGCAGGAAAGGACCCAAGATCAAGGTCAACTGTCTGGCTCTGGTTGAAAATCTTCTGGACAGCGAACTTTTCGGGCATGTCCGGGGAGCGTTTACCGGGGCGCATACCGACAGGACCGGCAGGGTGGAGGCTGCTCAGAATGGAACATTATTCCTCGATGAAATCGGGGATCTCTCACAGCATATCCAGCTTAAGCTTCTGCGTTTTCTTCAGGAGAAGGAGTATGAACGTGTTGGAGAATCAAAAACGAGCAAGGCTGACGTGCGCATAGTGGCCGCGACCAATGCCGATCTGGTGCGTAAGGTGGCTGAGGGAAGTTTTCGCAAAGATCTTTATTACCGTCTCAAGGTGGTGAATATCCACATGCCCCGTTTGCGGGAAAGAGCCGGGGACATACCCCTTCTTGTTGATCATTTCTGCAGGCTTTATGCTGAGAAGTTTAAGAAACCCGTTCAAGGAGTTTCGCCGGAGGCCATGCGCATTCTGCTTGATTATCCCTGGCCGGGAAATGTGCGCCAGCTTGAACACGCTCTGGAGCACGGTGTATTGCTTTGCTCTGAAGAAATGGTCGAACCGGAACACCTGCCGGAAGAAATTCTGGAGCATAATGCCGGGGCCAGGCACCAGCAGGACTCAGGCGCGGCTGAACGGGAAAAACTGGTCTGCGCCCTTGAGGCTGCGCTGGGCAAGAAGGCTGAAGCAGCCAGACTGCTTGGGGTATCCAGGAGAACCATTTATCGCAAGCTGCACAGGTACGGTCTTTTTTAAACAATCTGAATACCGGGAGCTGATAATTGATCAAATGTACCTGCAAATGCCGAAAGTTTAAATTTTGAATCTGGTTCGCACTGACAACATTTGAATTGCTGAACCCTGAATCCTTGCCCCTGTGACTCGTAAAGCCTGACAAAAAGACTTTCAGCAGGTGCAACCTGATCATGATGTTCTGTATTATTTTTCCGATTCATTAACCGGCAGATAAAGTATGAATCTTGTTCCCAAGCCGGACTTGCTCTCCAGATGCATGTCTCCACCATGGTCCTGAATGATGCGGTAACTGACGGCCAGACCCAGGCCGGAGCCCCTCTCCTTTGTGGTGAAGAAGGGATTGAAAATGTTTTTAATGTTTTCCTGAGGAATGCCGGACCCTGTGTCCTCCACCCACAAACGTAGGAAACCTTCCTCCAGACGAGAGCCTATAGTCAGGGTGTCTTCAGAGGACATGGCTTCCAGGGAGTTTTTGATCAGATTGAGCAGGACCTGTTTGATCTGGTCTTTATCCACGTATATCATGGGCAGTTCAGGTTCCAGGTCCAGCTGACATCTGATCCTCATTTCCCGCAATTCATCTTCAAATATTTTTAGTGTATCGCAGATCAACTGATTGAGCAGGCACTTTTCCTTTTCAAGTTTTCGCGGTCTGGTGAAGTCCCTTACCTGATAGAGCATTTTTTCCAGACGCCTGGCTTCCTCAACAATGATATCCAGTTTTTTTTGCTCTGCACTGTTTTGGGGCACCCCGCGCTTTACCTGCCTTGCAAATCCGGCCATGAGCATAAGCGGGTTTTTAATTTCATGGGACAGATGAGCCGCAGCTTCGCCAATGGCAGCCAGCCTTTCAGACTGGACCAGCTTTTTTTGAGTTTCCATAAGTTCCCGCATGGCCAGGCTGGTTTCCCTGGTCTGTTTTTCAGCCAGGGCCGACTTGTCCTGAGCTTCTTTTATTTTCTGCTTCAGGATGTTGACCATCAGCGCAAAGCCATGGGCCAGCCTTCCCAGTTCATCAGAACCCAGGTCCTTGAACTGCGCGTCCAGGTTGCCCCGGCTGACCTCCATTTCCACTTCATGCAGGCTGGTTATCCGGTTGATGACCGTTTTTTTCAGAAAATACACCAGGGTGAAGATCAAAAGCAGAAGACAGCCAAGGCCCAGAAGCACATTTTGAATCTGATGTCTTTGAAGCAGGGCCAGGTCGTCATCGATGTTCTGCATGACCAGCATGCTGCCCAGGATGGGCTGGGAACTGCCGTGGCAGTGATAACAATCGAATTCATTGGGCACTGAACGCACGGTCATGAAAAAGGAGCCTTCATCCAGTTCCACCAGGACGGATCTTTCCAGCTCTCTGCTCAGACTGTCGTGGACCGCCCTGGACACTGTCCGGCCCGGGTATACTGTATCTACATCCTGGCGCAGCATATCCCTGCGTGTGGAATAGGTGATATTACCCCGAAAATCAGTCAGATAAACCGTAAGATCATCGTACAGCTTATCAATTCTTGCGAATTGTTCGTGGGTTCCCAGGTTGTCTCCCATCAGCATTGGTTCTTCAATGTTGAGCTCTATAAGATCCGTTGTTCTAAGTCCCATGTACTGTATCTGATTTATTGTATCCTCTCTTTGCCAGTAAGAATTCACAATAATCAAAACTATAAAAACGATAACCGCCAATAGTGAAATCAATGAGATGACTTTTACTGTGATGGAATCACGGAACAAGTGCAATAATCTCATATCTTAACCTTATGCTGTATATTAATTTCATGCCTGGATATCTATTTTCTGGTCATTGTTGATTTCTGAAATATATTCTCAGCAATGAATACAGAAAATCAGAAGTGAGCAACATTTATCTGTACACTTGAATCAAACACTTCATGCAGTTCTTTTTAAACTACAGCTCATCAGCACTCAGAGCAACATTTTTTTGCAAAACTCGAAACAGGATTTCAATCCTTTGCAGCGCCGCCAGGTCCAGGTCAATGAGCGATATTCCGCACGTCTTCTGCTCAGTTGTCTGCAAAAAGGAATGCAGGCAGAGTTTGGCAGGTTTTAAGAAAAAAAACGAAACAGTTTCTGGAGCTGGCATTCAGGGTTGCCCCGGCAGCCTGAGAGATGCATGCTGGAAAGAAAAAGTTCAAAGTAAACCTTTCCAGTTTATTCAAAGACATAATTGTTCAGAACCGCTGCAAATAAATTCAAGCAGTAACTTGATAATGGCTGCAGAAAGCTTCTGATCTTATGCACTTATGAACAGGCAGAAAACTATCTCAGGTTCGAAGGAGCAGCTTGTCAGTGGGACCTCTTCTGCTCTTGATGCCTGTTGCGGTCCTGATCTGGAGCACATCCTCGCCGATCCCCAGAGGTGATAGAGCTTCAGACAGGGCTGACAAAGCTTTGGGCACGGTATCTCCGGCGTGTCCATGAGGGACGATGGTGATGCGCACCTTTTCCCCGGCAAGGACGTCAATCTGAAACTGCCGTATTTCAGCCATTCCCAGCAAAGCGGACTCAAATACAATCGGATGCACCTCAACCGGCTGTCCGTTTTTTCTGCGCAGAACAAGCAGTTCATCTTTTCTCCCCTCCAGGGAGACTATGCGTTTTAAGGGCGTTCCGCAGGCACAGGGTTCCTCGTTTACAGAGAGTATGTCCCCGACATCATAGCGGATCACGGGCAGTGTTTTGTTGAACAGGCAGGTCAGCAGGACACTGTGTCCAGTTTTGCCCGGCGGAAGAGGCTTGCCCTGTTCATCGACCACTTCAAGAACTACGGCATCCTCATAGATGTGCAGGCCCTGATGCCTGCGGCACTCTCCCGCAATGACCAGAGTTTCGGCCAGGCCGTAATAATCGAAAAGCTCAAGACCCCAGACTTTCCGCACCAGCCGGCGCAGGGCCTGAGATACGGTTTCTCCTCCGGTGACTATCAGCTCTGGACTTATGTGCAGTTTATTTTTTTCTGCTGCCTTTACCAGAGGAGCTATTGCCGACGGATAGCCTCCCAGCACAGTGGGCTTGAAGCGGTTCAGCTCTTCCAGCTGCTGCTCCAGAGGCGTTCCTGCGGAAAGAAGCAGGCTGGGCACAATACCTGCGCGAAAGCTTCTGGTCAGCCGGGCGCTGACATGAATAGGGTTTAAAGTGCTCACCCCGGCAATTCTGGGGCGCTTGCGCATCAGGTAAAGAAGGGACAGCGGGTCGCTGCCCCTGCCCCAGGTGCCTTCAATGGCCAGTTCTGCACTTCTGATAATATAGGCCATACCTTCGCGCCATTCATTGAGCCGGTAAGGAATGACCAGGGGTTGCCCGGTAGTTCCGGAAGTAGCCGCGAAGATATATTTTTTAGGTTGAGCATCCTGTTTTCCGTTCAGCCATTTTCTGGTGTCATCCAGGCTCAGGTCTTTAACGCTCAGGACTTCATCATAGTGTTCAATAAGCGTTGTCTTATCCAGAGGCTCAAGCCGGGACAGATCTTCGGGCTGTGGTACCCTTGCATTCCAGCGGCGGCGGTAAAAAGAAGACGTCTTTGCGGCGTACTCCAGAAGGTGAGCCAGGCGCCTGCGCTGCAGGGCAAGGATTTCGGAACGGGGAACCCTTCTGATGCTGCGCAGGCGCGTGCGGCGCATGGCCATTGCTTTGATCAGATTATACAAAAACAGTGAAACATCCATGGCGGCAATCAAAGCCTTAAATAATTCCTGAGCAGTCCCTGCTTTGCGAGCCCCGGGCTGCTGCAGGAAATAGCTGCAGGAGATTGATCAAAGTGTATTTTATGCAAACATTCTTCCGGATCAGTATTGAACACCGCTTCTCAGTTTTTTTAAACCGGAAAAAAATCTGGAAAGGAGTTACTTTAAAATTAACTACTGTTTTATTTGCGGCAACAATAAAAAAGCCTCAATCATCTGCCTGTCCGGCCCCGGAAAATTGTACCTGCAGACAGGCGCGCCGGGGTTGGCCTGATTGACCGTTTGTGCAACTGATGGTATCCAGGTATTCAACATGGCAAACAATTCTCCAGACGAGCACGTCAGGCCTCAAAGCCTGGATCAGTTCATCGGTCAGAACGATGTGCGGTCCAATCTCAAGGTTTATCTGGGAGCAGCCCTGGAACGCGGTCAACATCTGGATCATACTCTTCTCTACGGAAATCCCGGACTGGGCAAAACCACCATGGCCCGCATCCTGGCCGCGGAGCTGGGAGTGAGCATTGTCTGCACTTCCGGGCCGGTGTTGGAGAGAAGCGCCGACCTGGCCGCGATTCTGACCAATCTGAACCGTCTGGATGTTCTTTTTATCGACGAGATTCACCGCATGCCCGCATCAGTTGAAGAGATCCTCTATCCTGCTCTTGAAGATTTCAAGCTGGATCTGATTCTGGGTCAGGGACCGGGTGCCAGGAGCGTCCAGATTGATCTGGAACCCTTTACCCTGGTCGGGGCCACGACCAGAATCGGTCTTTTGACCTCCCCCCTGCGGGACAGATTTGGAGTCATCTGCCGTCTGGATTTTTATTCCCCGGATGAACTGGCGACAATAGTCTCCCGTTCGGCCAGAATTCTAGGGATGGCCATATCCAGGCGAGGCGCGCTGGAAATCGGCAAACGCTCCCGGGGTACCCCCCGGATCGCCAACCGGCTGCTGCGCAGGGTGCATGATTTTGCGGTGATGGACCGCAGAAATGAGATCGATGCCCGGATGGCTTCCGCCGCTCTTGAACGCATGGACGTCGATCCGCTGGGCCTGGATCAGATGGACAGAAAAATCCTGGAGTGCATTATCCGTCAGTTCGCCGGTGGTCCTGTAGGGATCAAGACAGTGGCGGTGGCCTGCTCTGAAGAGGTACGCACCCTGGAGGACATCTATGAACCTTATCTTATTCAGTGCGGATTCTTAAAGCGGACTCCAAGAGGCAGGGTAGCTACGCCAAGGGCCTACCAGCATTTAAGAATTGCCTGTCCCGGCCCGGCCAGGCTGCCTCTGGACCATCCGGAAATCTGATACAAGGAGAAGCAAATGTCTCAAGCCCATCTGGAAGTAAAGCTCTTAAGCTCGACACCCAGCCCCTTGACTTTGATCTACGCTTCATTCAGGCAATGCTACAGCCCTGGATACGTGGGAGACATGTGGCCCAGGCTGTTGCGCGGGGAAATTTCATTGGACAGGCAGGCGGCGCTCATCCAGAA
Source organism: Desulfonatronospira sp. (assembly GCA_007125075.1). Lineage (GTDB taxonomy): Bacteria > Desulfobacterota > Desulfovibrionia > Desulfovibrionales > Desulfonatronovibrionaceae > Desulfonatronospira. The sequence goes on along the minus strand of SLDX01000001.1, from coordinate 30,212 downwards.
TGTCCTTGCTTCAGGCCATACCAGCCCCATAGAGCACGTGAGTTTCACCTTTGCCGTACAGGGTGTTTCCCGGGCTTTGACCCATCAGCTGGTCAGACACAGAATAGCCAGTTATTCCCAGCAAAGTCAGCGCTATGTGGATGAATCAGGGTTTGAATACATTCTCCCCCCGGCCATTGACAGGATTCCCGAAGCCAGAGATTTGTTTCTCGGGTTCATGGACAATATCCAGCAGGCCTATCTGGAGCTGCAGCAGACTCTGAAGCAGTACGGCCGGACCCGGGAAGAGGCCAATGAGGATGCCCGCTTTATTTTGCCAAACGCGGCCGAGTCCAAGATTGTAGTCACCATGAACTGCCGCAGTCTTTTAAACTTTTTTGAGCTGAGGTGCTGTGAAAGAGCTCAGTGGGAAATCCGGAAACTGGCCTGGAAGATGCTGGAGCTGGTCCGCTTCGAGCTTCCAGTGGTCTTTGACCCGGCTGGACCAAAGTGTGAGCGCCTTCAGTATTGCCCGGAGGGCGAAAAATTTACCTGCGGCAAATACCCTCTCCAGGACTGAGATGCAAGCGTCAATTATCAGGATCGAACCTTGGACCGGCTTATTTCCGTCCGAGCATCAAATATTTGTCAGTCCCAGATAATCGGCCCAGTCGCGCATGAAGGTGCGCACAACTTCTTCTTCAGTGACCATGTCAGCCATTTCCAGGTAGGAAACCAGGCGCAGGGCGAAAACCAGCCAGATAAGCACTAGGCATAAAAAAACAGCCGGCTTGTGCCGCATGGGCTGCTGACTGCGGGCTATGCGCAACAGGGTGAGGATCAAAAAGAGCAGAAAAAGGGCAAAGCCTGCTCCCGGCAGAATGAGATAGGCGGGATCAAATGTTTCCCTGCTGACGAAATAAACCCACACACAGGTCAAAGGAGAAAGAACTGCAAAGAAGATACCCCATTTGGCCAGCAGGCCAAGGGTATAACGGTAGTAGTCTCTTCCGAAATCGTCCAGGTTTCTTCTGTACAGCAGATAGAACATGCCCAGAACTGCACCGGCAGCCATGCCGAGCAGAAACAGCTGGGCCAGAATGGGCCAGAAAATGGAATCAGGAGCCGGATGAACAGGAGACATTGGATCCAGTTCTCTCCATACGGACCAGAACAGAAGGCCCAGGAATATTTTGCAGGCGGCAACGGCTGCGGCTGCGGGAATCAGATGCAGGACCGGCCAGCGGGCAAGCTTGTTCCAGGTCAGAAAGTAAAGTCCGTAAAGCAACAAGGCGGTGCCGCTGATATACACAGCAGTCTTCCAGAATTCCTGGTGTTCAGCCAATAAGCCTGGCCCGGGCTCCAGAAAAACGGCTGCAGCCAGGATTCCTGCGGAAATAAGTGTAAGGGCAAGGATGAACATAAGGCCCAGCCTGGAAAGCTGTCCGGCCAGCTTGACCATGAAAAGCTTTTTTCTCAGTGTTCCGGCTGCAGCGTTAAGAAAGCTCAAGGCGGGAACTCCCAAAGCGCAGACCAGAAGCAGGACCCCAAGAGAGATGAGCAGGCTGTCATAAAGGCTGAAGGAAAAGTGCATGTCCTTTCTCCGGTTTGGCGGTAATCAAAAAATACTGCCCCAAAAATCAGCAGCTGGCAAGATTATATTCCCTTATCCCCGGTTAAAATTTCTTGAAAAGCCTTTACGGATCAAGTAGCCTGTAACCTGCTCCGGCTTGAGTAATTTGAGTTGAAATCCAAATAAAAATTTTTCTTGGGCATAAATCCGCACCGTCCTGCTGCATAAGAACAGGGAAGGATTTACGCATATTTATTATCTTTGTGCATGAAAGAGGCTTATAGCTGACTTATGCTCAGGTCCTGAAGAAAAGGCAGCCGGCCGATCTTCACCGCGCCTGCCTGTCTGAAAGCCTCCGGAGTTTTTGAACTTCATGCAGGTAAGGGTTTTTTACCTATGCAGCCTTCAATGTCCAAGTATTCCAGATCTCAGGAAATATGGGCCTGCCTGGCACTTTCGAAAGCCAGGAATTTGGGGTGCCGGACTTGGCAGAAGATTCTGGAAGTTTTCCGTTCACCGGCTCAGGCCGTGGCCAGAAGCGGGTATTGGGCGGAGATGGGCCTGGCCAGCAAGAGCCAGGCCGGAAATTTTCTTTCCAGAGATTGGGAAAAGGAAGCCATTGATGAGTATGAACGCATCCAGTCCGGCCGGGATCAGGTGCTCATCTGGACGGATCCTGAATACCCGGATCTCCTGCGTCACATTCCCGGACCCCCTATCCTGCTTTACTATCTGGGCGATATATCTCTGCTGAGCAACCCATGTCTTGCTGTGGTCGGCGCCAGAAACAGCTCCGTGTATGGTCTGGAGATGGCCGCAGGAATATGCCGGGATCTTTCCAGAAGCGGGTTGACCATTGTCTCCGGATTTGCCGAAGGAATAGACAGACAGGCACATATGGCCGGGCTCAGCGGTTCCGGAGGGACCATAGCGGTCCTGGGTACAGGCATCGATTTGATCTATCCTGCTCTCAACCGGGACCTATGGGAACCGATAAAAAAAAGTGGTCTTTTTCTTTCCGAATTCCAGAGAGGGACCAGGCCGGAGGCACATAACTTTCCTTTCCGCAACAGGATCATCAGCGGGCTGTCTCTTGGAGTGCTCGTGGTGCAGGCGGCCTTGAAAAGCGGAAGCATGCTCACGGCCGGATATGCTCTGGAACAGGGTAGAGAGGTTTTTGCCGTTCCGGGAGCGGCCAACCTTGAAAGTTTTACCGGATGCAACCATCTGATCAGACAGGGAGCATTGCTCGTCCAGTCGGCAGATGATGTTCTGGAAGCTTTGGCCCCGAGCCTGGGAGCGCTTCTTAAGCAGGATAAGCTGGAAAAAAAGGCCAATTGCGGGAAAAAAGGCCCTCTTTGTGATGGACTGAACAGCGAAGAATTCAAGGTGGTAAATGTTTTGTCCGAGCAGGGCAGGCTGCATATTGATGAGCTGACCGATCTTCTGGACATGAATTCGGCCGGGGTGAGCCGGATTCTGGTTCATCTGGAGATTCAGGGCGTGATCAAAAGGGAGCCTGGAATGTATTTTTCAATAAACTGAATAACTTACGCAAGTGTTTTTTGTCGCCTGGTCCGCTTTTTCTCCTGCAGATAAGCTTTTCATTGCCGCAGGTGCAAAAAATCTGATCGCGCTGCAGCCCGGGCGTCAGGCCTGGCATGAACGTTCAAAACACCGAAGACGGAGCTGAGAGACATATGTCCTGGACAGCAGATGTTCTGCCTGAAGATGTCATGTATTTTCTGGCCCATATGGATGTGCAGAAAGGTTTTTCCCCGGCCACGCTAAGGGCCTATGGCCGGGATCTGGCACAATGGGAAGCCTTTCTGCAGGCCAGAAGCAAATCCTGTGCTCAACCCGGGGCCATAGCCAGAACTGACGTGCAGGGTTTTCTGGTTCAGCTGCACAGGCAGGGACTTGCAAAATCTTCTATTACCCGGAAGCTTTCTTCTCTGCGCGGTTTTTTCCGGTTTCTGGTAAAAAATAAAAAAATCGACCATGATCCTTGTGCAGGGCTCAAAAATCCCCGAAAAAACCACCCCCAGCCCAGGGTGCTCAATGTGGATCAGGCTCTTAGCCTGGTGGAATCCAGTATTGATCCAAGTCCCAGAAATCTTCGCGACCTGGCTCTGGCTGAAGTCCTTTACGGTTCAGGCCTGCGGGTAAGTGAAGCTGCAGGACTTGACCTGGAAGATGTGGATCTGGGACAGGGCCTGGTCCGGGTCAAGGGCAAGGGGGGCAAGGAGCGCCTGGCTTTTTTGACCAGACCCGGCTGTGAAAGACTAAGAAATTATATACCCCAGCGCAGCGCCTTTGGTCCCTCTCTAAGGGAAAAGGCCCTTTTCCTGGGGCTCAGGGGCAGAAGGCTGAACAGAAGAGAGGCCTTCAGGATCATCAGGCGCCTTGCTCTTTTTGGAGCACAGGTGCAGGGCGTAAGTCCGCATACCCTGCGCCACAGCTTCGCCACCCATCTGCTGCAGGGGGGAGCAGACCTGCGCACGGTTCAGGAGCTTCTGGGGCACAGCCGCATATCCACCACTCAGCGCTATACACACATGAATCTGGATGAGGTCATGCGCATCTACGATCAGGCTCATCCCCGCGCAAAAGAAAAGCAGGGCAAAAGCCGGAACAAAAGGGGAGGCTGAGCAGGGCTTGCTTCTGCCCTGAAAAACAGCTAGGTTTTAAGCAGAAAAAAATGAAATAGAATATTGTATTCTAAGAAGGAAGCAAATGAGCCCTGTAGAATTCACCGAGCAGGAAAAAGAGGTCTTGCGCATTGTTCAGGCCGACCTGCCCGATTCAGAGACCCCTTTCGCCAGGATCGCCGGTTTGACCCGGTTAAGCGAACAGGAAGTCCTGAATCTGCTGCGCCGCGTAAGGGAAAAAGGGTATATCCGCAGATTCGGCGCCACCTTGAGACACCAGCAGGCCGGATACGGATACAATGCCATGGTTGCCTGGCATGTGGAGGACGGCCGGGATATGCAGGCCGTAGGAGAGATCATGGCCGGGCGTACTGAGATTACCCATTGTTACGAAAGAGCCAGTTGTCTGGACTGGCCCTACAATCTATATACCATGATCCATGGCCGCAGCCCCGAGGATTGTATCCGTGTGGTCCGGGAACTGGCTGTGGAAACCGGAATAAATCAGTACGAAATGCTCTTCAGCATTAAAGAACTGAAAAAGACTTCCATGTGCTATTTTTGATTTATTTATCGCGAATCACCAAGACCGAATAGGAGGTCTGCAATGAGTAATTCCCTGGATCTTTTCAATCAGGCCCGGGAACTCATCCCGGGAGGAGTGAACAGTCCGGTCAGGGCATGCAGCAGCGTAGGCATGTCCCCTTTGTTCATCTCCAGAGCCGACGGAGCTTATCTATACACCCAGGACGGAGACGAGTTCATTGATTATGTCATGTCCTGGGGGCCGATGATCTTAGGGCACAATCATCCAGGGGTCAGAGAAGCACTGGAAAGAGCCCTGCAGAATGGACTCAGTTTTGGAGCCCCGTGCGCCCCTGAAGTTGAACTGGCCAGGGAGATCGTCCGGGCTTTGCCCGGGGTGGATATGGTGCGCATGGTCAATTCCGGAACAGAGGCCGCCATGTCCGCTCTGCGGCTGGCCAGAGGATTCACCGGCAGGTCCAAGGTGGTCAAATTCACGGGCTGTTATCACGGGCATGTGGACGCTTTTCTGGCCAGTGCCGGATCAGGTGCAGCCACCTTAAGCATCCCGGGCACTCCGGGAGTTCCGCAGGAAGTAGTCTCCCAGACACTGCTGGCAGACTACAACAATCTGGAGCAGGTCAGGGAGCTTTTTGCCGGGCACGGGGAAGAGATTGCCGCGATATTCGTTGAGCCGGCAGCAGGAAATATGGGCCTGGTGCCGCCCATACCCGGCTTTCTGGAGGGTCTGCGCCGGATTACCGAAGAATACGGGGCACTGCTTGTATTTGATGAGGTGATTACCGGATTCAGGCTATCCTATTCAGGCGCTCAGGGTTATTACAACGTTGTTCCCGACCTGACCTGTCTGGGCAAGATCATCGGGGGGGGCATGCCTGTGGGCGCTTATGGGGGAAAAAGGGAGATCATGCACAAGGTGGCCCCTGTGGGCGATGTTTACCAGGCCGGGACCCTGTCCGGAAATCCTCTGGCTATGACTGCAGGACTGGCCACTTTAAAGGCCCTGCAGGAGCAGGATTATGCTTATCTGGAGCAGAAGACCAGGGATCTGGCTCTGGGCCTTAAAGATATTTTAAGTCAAAAGGGTCTGCAGGTGCAGCTTAATGTCCTTGGCTCCATATTTACCTTGTTTTTTACGCCCGAGCCTGTGGTTGATTTCGCCTCAGCCGCAAAATCGGATCAGGAAATATTCTGCAGGTTTTATTCGGGAATGCGTGAACAAGGTATTTATCCGGCTCCTTCCAATTTTGAGTGCGCATTTAATTCTTTTGCCCATGGGAAAAAGGAATGGGACCGTACATTAGAAGCAGCTGAAAAGATCAGCTTTTAAAGCAGTTTTACACAATCTGTCCTGCTTGACAGTATAAATGTTTCTGTCTTATATAAATAATTAGATTGTGCATTATGTTACAATCTAAAACACAATGAAGGAGGTGTGAGGAGTATGAAAAAATCCGTTGTCATCAGTGTGATCTGCGCTTTTATTGTCGGCTTCCTGGTACTGCCTTCCCTGTATGCCGGCCTGACCTATCAGCATGAGTACAAAGATCAGGACATGGAGTACAAGCATGGGTCATTTCCAGATGAGATGCTGCTCTATGCTCCGGAGGAGTACGGCGAGATGAGAGAGGCCCCTTCGCCTTTTTCCCATAGCGTGCACGAAGATTTCGACTGCACCGAGTGTCACCATACCTGGGACGGGGAAAAGGAAATCAAGGGCTGTATGGATGCAGGATGCCACGATATGGCTGTAGCAGAAGAGCCTCAGGACAGACGCGACATCCGTTATTTTTACAAGGCCTATCATGATATGTGCATGACCGGTTGTCACCGGGATCTGGCCAGGGCTGGCGAGCCTTCCGGCCCCACTGCATGCCCTGACTGCCATCCCCGTGATGAGTAATGTTTAATTTTTAACCGGTGCGGGGGGAGCAGGGCTCCCCCTTTTTGCCTGCAAGCTTGCTTTTCTGTTTATGAAGACAGGCACGTTGTAGGTTTGAGTCAGGAACTGTTTGATTCCGGCGCTGAAATCTTTTTATCCGTCCTGTTCAATCCCTGTCCTTGCTATACAGACAGTATTCAAGTGCTGCTGGTCCAGATTATTAAAAGAGCCTGGCATTTCGGCAAAGAGCTGATAATAAGGGAGAAAAAATGGCTTCAGAAAAAGATAAAATCCGAAATAAAGAAAAAGAGATCATAGATCTTACCGAAGTCGTTGAGGAAGGGGATGCGCGGAAAATAGAGCTTGCCGCAAAAGATACCCCGGAGCAAAACAATACTTTAGACGAAGAACTGAAGGATCTTTTTGACAATCTGGGACCCCACAGGGGTTCCGGCCCTGCCGCTCAGGATGCAGATCTGGACAGCGAATTCGAGGATCTGTTCAGGGATGAGGATGAACGCAAGGATGACATACAGCCGGACGAAGCCGAGCATTCCGGGGGAAAGCGGGTGGACAGCCTGTTTGAGGAAGGTGTAACCGGGGTTGAGGAGACTGTCCCGGAAAAAGTTGTCGGTCCGGAAGCGGCTTTATTCCAGGAGCCGGAGCTTGAACAGGAGGAGAAAGCTTCAGAGTCTGATTCAGCACACGCACGGCAGGTTATTGCCCGGCTCAAATCTCTGGAAGAGCGCCTTGAGCACACAAAGGAACAGGTGCAGGGTATTATTGATGATCTGGAACAGCGGGTGCTCAAAATAGTTGAAGAAAAAGGTCCGCAGCTCAATTTTATTCAGGAGCTGGTTCCGGATATTGTCGACCAGTCCCTGGCAAAAGCTCTGGAAAAAACCGGATCCGAAGCAGCATTGATGAGTCAAGGTCTTGAACAGATGGATTCAAGGGTTGACGCTCTTGAGGAGCTGTTCCTGGAGCATTCAGAGCTGATCAAGAAAAGCATGTCCCGTGAACAAGACCAGGGCTTGCCTGAGAGATTCGATAAATTGATGCAGGACCTCACACTAAGTCATGAGGCCAGGATTGAGGAGGTCCTTTCAACCTGGGAAAAGGAAAAAAAGTCTTTGACTGAAGAATTGGATAAGACCCGGGACACACAGAAAGACATGCTTGAAAAGCTCGATTCTCTAAGCCGGGATATAGGCGATGTTAAAGAAAAAAACAAAACCTATCCGGAACTGCTGGAAAAGCTGGAAGTCCTGCATCAGAGCTTTGCAGGTAAAGATGAGCTGGCCGGCATGCTTTCCAGGATAAAGGACGAACTCGAGGAGCATATTCAAAGAACCGTCCCGGGAGCAGCCGCACAGGTAATAAGGGAAGAGATCATGGCCCTGCTGAAAGAAAAAAAACAGGACTGAAAACATTTTTTCTTTCCCGGACGGTCTTTCAGAGGCCGTCCAGTTTTACCGCCAGGCGCAAACCACGCTCAATCCTTTTCCAGACATGCAAAAAAAATTTTCAAAAGGGGAGTGCTTAGCCGGTTTTTCCCTTTTGACCGCCCGGAAGATGTTTTGTCTGGTCAAAACCATTTCCCCGCCGGGCGGTTTTTTTCAACCAGAATGAGAGGCAGAAATGGACCAGGCACAGAAGCAGGCCATACAGGTGACCAAGGAGATAGTGGTCAAGTTTATTGAGGTGGGCCGTATTTCGCCGGGCAATTTCCATGAGTTTTTTGCACCCATATACAAAGAAGTCCTGGCCACCATCAAAGCACACGAAGAACAATCAGAGCCGGGAGAAGCCGGTTAGCCCATGCATGGGGAGCACAGCCGGAAAGTAGCCGGCTATTTCAGCAGCATCGTGCCCTGGTACGATTTCCTGAACCATTTTTTGAGCCTGGGTCAGGATGTCTGCTGGAGGCGCAGACTGGTCAGTCATGTCCGTGTTCCGGAAAACGGACTGGCTCTTGATCTGGCTGCCGGGACCATGGATGTGACCAGGGACATTCTGCGCGCTGCTCCCGGGCGGACCGTGCTGGCTGCGGACCTGACTCTGCCCATGCTGGTCAGGGGCAGGCAGAAGCTGAGCCCGCTGTTCAGCATGCGCATGCATGCAGTGCAGGCTGACGGATGTCTTCTGCCCCTGCAGGATGAAAGCGTTGACTGTGTGAGCATTGCCTTCGGCATTCGAAACATTGTTCCGCGCAGGCAGGCTTATGAGGAGATTCTGCGGGTGCTCAGGCACGGGGGGCGCCTGTGTATTCTGGAGTTCGGCACCGGGAGAAAAAGAATCTGGGGCGGACTTTACAATTTTTACCTGTTCCGTATTCTTCCATTAATCGGCAGGCTTTTTTCAAAGGACCGGGAAGCATACACCTATCTGGCGCAGACGATCGCTGATTTTCCGGATGAGGACAGACTGGGTCAGGAACTGCTCGAAGCCGGTTTTTCGGGATTTTTTTGTTATCCTATGAGCTCCGGGATAGTTTATGTACACGTGGCCAGGAAAAAGAACCCTAAAGTCTCTGGCCCAGATAGATGACCAGAATCCCCAGCAGAAGACCGGCAAGGCCCAGCCGGCGCAGACTGGAAGGAGGCTGTCCGGCCAGTGTGTTCAGGATGCCGGGCATCTTTTCCGGGAACAGAAAGTAAGGAATGCTTTCAAGGATAAAGGCCAGCCCGAGGGCGCTCAATAAAAGAGTCAGGTCTAACTGCATGCTTTATACCATACAAGAACACCTGTTCAAAGTCTACACAATGAAAAAGCAGCGCCTGCCCGCAGTAGTTGCCAGCCTCAGGAGCCCGGGCGCATGATTCTGTTTGCGGCTGCTACCGCCAGGGAGCTTGAGCATTTCTGCCCCGGCAATGAAGGATTTGATTTTAAATCCGGGTTGAGGCAGGCTGCAGTATACTGCGGGTGCAGGGTGGGCTTTCTGGTCTGCGGACTCGGCCCGCTTAATGCCGCTCTTGGGCTGCAGCGTTTGCTGCTCTCTGGTTCCGGTGTCGAGCTGGTGATCAATGTGGGCATAGCCGGAAGCTATGATCTCGAAGAGTATCCTTTGGGCTCTGTTTGCAGAGCCAAAGCGGAGATCTGGCCGGAATACGGGATAAGGACGGGTGATGCGCATGTGGATGTGCGTGCTCTGGGCTTTCCTTTGCTTGGCCGGGGCAAAAGTGCCCTGTGGAACAGGATAGATCTTGACGCCGAAGAACTGAGCGGCTTTAAGGACATCCTGCATCTTGGCCCGGATGCTCCCTGGAACCGGGCTGTGTCTTTGAGCGTATCCGGAGTAAGCGGCAGTGTCGCACTGGCGCGCAGGCTTGCGCAGGGCTACCGGGCGGACATGGAAAACATGGAGGGCTTTGCTCTTGCTTATGTGTGCCGCGTGCACGGAGTTCCCTTTGTGGAAATCCGCACCATTTCCAACCTTGCCGGATCAAGGGCCGGAAGCGACTGGAATCTCAAGGCGGCGTTCGCATCTCTGGGCAGGACCTGGGACAGACTGTGGAAAAGAAAAAAGGAGATGCGGTGAGTGCTCATTCCGCGGCTGAGACCATAAATGTGGCCATATCTCCTTGTCCCAATGACAGTTTTATCTTCAGCGCCTGGGTGATGGGGCTTATTCCTGATCTTGAGGGCTTAAGAACCAGATTTTTCTGGCAGGACATCGATGTTCTCAATCGATGGGCGGTACAGGGAAAGTGCCGGGCGATCAAGGTCTCGGCAAGCCAGGCTCTGGATCTGGAAGAGACCTGCGATATTTTATCCGCTGGTGGCGCATTTGGACTGGAGCACGGGCCGAAACTGGTTTCCAGAAGAGGTCTTGGAAAGAAACCGCAAAAAATTGCAGTGCCGGGTCTGCAGACCACGGCCTTCACCCTGTTGCGCTCTGCTCTTGATTATGATTTTGAACCCCTGCCCGTGCCTTTCAACCGCATAGTGGACAGTGTTTTTGCCGGACAGGCCGAGGCCGGGCTGCTAATTCATGAAACCGCCCTGCTCTACCGGGAATATAATCTGGATATGGTCCTTGACCTTGGACGCTGGTGGGTTGAAAGAACTTCAGGATTGCCCTTGCCCCTGGGCTGCGTGGTGATGCGCAAAGGCCAGGAGCCCGGCCTGAAATCCCGGGTGGAGGAGCAGATCCGCGCGAGCCTGGATACGGGCGGAGAGAAAAGTTCCCGCATCATGCCCCTGGTTGTCCATCTGGCCCAGGAGCTCGATCCGAAAGTGATTGACAGACATATTCAGGCTTACGTAAACGAGTATACCAGGGATATGGGCAGGTACGGGCAACAGGCCCTGGAAGCCCTGAGAGTTCTTAAACGCGCTGCGCGATAGTCTGCAGTAAAGATAATGAGAACCGCGGAATAATGGATCTTGGACAAGATGAGCAAAATAAGAGATTTCTTTTATGAGGAACTGCCCCTGGTCAATGCTTCCCTCTACCGGGAACTGGCCGAGCTGAATCCACTGGTCAGGGAAGTGGCTGAGCATGTCCTTATGGCTGGAGGAAAGCGGCTTCGGCCCATGCTGACCATTCTATCCGCAAGATGTCTGGGATACGCCGGAGATGATGTCTATCCCCTGGCCTGCTCCCTGGAACTGCTGCACTCAGCCACACTGATCCATGATGATATTCTGGACAACGCGGATTTGCGCAGGGGACGTCAGACAGCACACCTTATATTCGGGCTGCATCGCACCGTGCTCGCCGGAGACGCTCTGCTGGCCCTGGCCAATAAGATCGTGGCCAGGTACGATATTCCCTCCATGAATTACTGTGTGGCTGAAGCGATTATGAACACCGCCGCGGGAGAGGTGGAAGAAATCGCGCAGTTGCGCAGACCCAAAACAGACAGAAATGTTTATTTAGAAATTGTACGCTTGAAAACCGCTGACCTGATCCGGGCCGCATGCTGCTGCGGGGCCATGCTGGCCGGGGCGGACAGACAGATGCTGGAGCAGGCCGCAGGTTTCGGTCTGAATGTGGGCATGGCCTTTCAGCTGGTTGATGACGCTCTGGATTATGACGCGGACAGCGGTCTTTTGGGCAAACCCCTGGGTGGAGACCTGCGGGAGGGAAAGATGACCCTGCCCCTTATATTGTATCTAAAGTCCGTGGACGACGGCAAAAGGCAGGAGCTGCTTGAAAAAATCACCGCTGATGAGCTGCGCGATGAGGAAATGAAGGAGATTATCCTGAATATCCAGAGCATGGGCCTGCACCTGGAGGTCCGGGAAGAGGCCGGAAACTATCTGGACCTGGCCGCACAGGCTCTGCGCCTGTTTCCGGAAAGAAAAGAAAAAATGCTTCTGGAGGAGATCATAGAGGTTGTCAGGAGCAGAAAATTTTAGGATTGGCAAAGGAGCAGATATGCCGGTTAAGCTGGAACTAGCCCTGTGGCCCCGGGTAAGAGACGTCCAGGGTGAGGGCGTGGCCAGAAAAATAAGTCAGCATCTTGGACTTGTGGTCAAAGATGTGCGCATAATCACCTGCTTCACCATTTCCGGAATAGATCAGGAACAAAAGCAGGAAATTCTGAACAAACAGATCCTTTTCGATCCTGTCCTGCATCATCCTTCATTTGCTCCTCAGGCCAGGGATTTTGACTGGATCATCGAGGTGGGCTTCAAGCCCGGAGTGACCGACAACGAGGGCCGTACTGCAAGCAGAACTCTGTGTCAGGCTCTGGACAGCCCGGGCCCGGACGTACAGGTCTACACCAGCAGGCAATACCTGATCCGGGCTGAGCTGAACATGGATCAGGCGGTCAGAATAGCCAGAGATCTGCTGGCCAATGAGCTTATTCAGCGTTTTGAAGTCAGGGACCACAGCTCCTGGATCAAGTCTCCTGGCTTTGCTCCGGCTGAACCGAAGGTGACCGGCCTGCCCAGCGATGAAGTAAAGACGATCAATCTGGAGGGCTTAAGCGACGAAAGGCTCATGGAGCTCAGCCGGGAAATGGTTCTGGCTCTCAGCCTGGATGAGATGCGCACTATTCTCAGGTACTATCAGGAGGGCAGCGTCCGCGAGCAGAGAAAAAAAACGGGCCTTCCCGGACAGCCCACGGATGTGGAACTGGAGTGTCTGGCCCAGACCTGGTCTGAGCACTGCAAACACAAAATTTTCAATGCCCGCATAGATTACTTCAATTCGGAAACCGGACGCAGATTTAATATTCAAAGCCTCTTTGACACCTACATCGCCTCAAGCACCAGGAACATCCGCAGGCAGAAAAAGGAGCATGACTTCTGCCGCTCGGTCTTCAAGGATAATGCCGGAGTCATTGCCTTTGACCGGGATCTGGACGTGTGCATCAAGGTTGAGACCCACAACAGCCCTTCCGCCCTGGACCCTTACGGAGGCGCTCTGACCGGGATAGTCGGAGTAAACCGCGATCCCATGGGCACAGGAATGGGGGCCAACCTTTTGTGCAACACTGATGTCTTCTGTTTTGCCTCACCGTTTCATGATCAGCCCCTGCCTCCCAGGCTTCTGCATCCCCGCCGGGTCATGGAGGGCGTCCGTGAAGGCGTGGAGCACGGGGGGAACAAATCAGGCATACCCACGGTTAATGGGGCGGTTGTCTTTGAACCAAGGTTCCTGGGCAAGCCTCTGGTCTTCTGCGGCACAATAGGAAGCATTCCGGCCAGAGTGGGTGACAGGCCGGGCTATTACAAAAAGGCCCTGTCCGGAGATCAGATCGTCATGACCGGGGGGCGCATAGGCAAGGACGGCATCCACGGAGCCACCTTCTCCTCGGAAGAGCTGCATGCAGGATCCCCGGCAACCGCGGTTCAGATCGGCGATCCCATAACCCAGCGCAAGATGTATGACTTCATTATCCGGGCCAGGGACCTGGGGCTTTATAATGCCATCACCGACAACGGCGCCGGGGGACTGTCCTCTTCAGTCGGGGAAATGGCTCAGGACAGCGGAGGCTGCGACCTGGATCTGAGCCTGGCTCCGCTTAAGTACGACGGACTGAAGCCCTGGGAGATCCTGCTTTCAGAGGCTCAGGAACGCATGACTCTGGCTGTGCCTCCGGACAAAATCGAGTCCTTTCTGGATCTTGCCCGGGAAATGGATGTCGAGGCTACAGTACTCGGGGAATTCAACGATGAAGGCCTCTTTCTGGTCCGCTACGGGTCCCGGGTGGTGGCCTGTCTGGATATGCATTTTCTGCATCACGGACTTTCATGCATGCATCTGGAAGCGGTGTGGGAGCGTCCCGAACCGGGGCTTAAAGCCTCGGCCGAGCCGTCACCCGCCCAGGGAGGGGATCTGCTGCTGGAGATGCTCTCCCGGCTGAACATCTGCTCCAGGGAATATATAATTCGCCAGTATGATCACGAAGTCCAGGGTGGGAGCGTGATAAAGCCTCTGGTTGGAGTCTTCGGAGATGCTCCGGCCGATGCCGCTGTGATTCGTCCCGATCTGAACTGGGACAGAGGCCTGGTCATTTCCAACGGGATATGCCCCAAGTTCAGCGATCTTGATACCTACTGGATGATGGCCAACGCCATTGACGAGGGAATCAGAAACAATGTGGCCGCAGGGGGCAATATCGCGCATATGGCCGGAGTGGATAATTTCTGCTGGTGCGACCCTGTTCATTCATCCAAAAATCCGGACGGCAGATACAAGCTGGCTCAGCTGGTCCGGGCCAATCAGGCTCTGGCTCATTTCTGCCAGGGTTATGGAGTGCCCTGCGTTTCAGGAAAGGACTCCATGAAGAACGATTATGTGGCTCAGGACATCAAAATATCCATCCCGCCCACAGTTCTTTTTTCAGTGATCAGCGTGATTCCGGACGTCAATTTGTGCCTCAGCAGCGATTTCAAGACTCCGGAGGAAGATGTGTATATCCTGGGGTTGACCTCTGAAGAACTGGGAGGGAGTGAGCTTTACGCCCACCTGGACATTGCCGGAGGTGAAGTGCCTCAGGTGAATGTTCTGGACAACCGCCTCAGGTATGAGACTTTTTATCAGTCAGTGAGCAAAAAAATTATCCGCTCCTGCCATGATATCTCAGACGGGGGGCTGGGAGTTGCCCTGGCTGAGATGGCCATGGGCGGGCGTCTGGGGGTCAGGATTGATCTGTCTCTGGTTCCGGCCAGGCCGAAAGGCCTGTCCTGGTGGAAGATTCTTTTCAGTGAATCAGCAGGCAGGTTTCTGGTGACCATCCGCCCTGAGGACAGGGACAGGCTGGAAGAAATGTTCAAAGAGCAGCATCTGTCCAGGATCGGCAGGACCACTTCCGGAACGATGGTGGAGTTCGAAATGGGCGGCCGGCACCTTTTCGCGGCGGAAATTGAGGATCTCTTTCAGGCCTGGAAGAAGCCGCTGGACTGGTGAGCAGGAGATGACGGCCGAACCTGCTGACCTCTTTTTTTTCAGATGCGCAGCAGCCTTTGGTTGACTTCAATGCGGGCCAAAGATTCAAGCTCTTCGCTTCTGGCCATGGCCCGGGAAAGATCGCTGCTCCAGCAGACAAGCCCATGTCTGGGCATGAAGATGCTTTCAGACTGAGCGGAAATACCGCCCACCGCTTCGGCCAGTTCCTCGCTGCCGGGCCTTAGTGCCCCGACCGCCCCCAGACCCTTCTTAATCTCCAGAGCTTCAAAATTGTCCAGCAGGGAGAAAAGCTCACCCGGAAGCGATCCCAGGGCTAAAAGATGGGCCGGATGGGTATGGACTACGGCAGCGGCTCTGGACTGAGCGCGGTAAACCGCCAGATGCATTCCGCTTTCAATGGACGGAGATTCTCCGGCAAGCAGCACTGCGGAATCCAGCCTCAAAACACAAAGATCATCAGTAGTCAGACAGCCCTTGGAGCACCCGGATCTGGTGATCAGCACGAATTCGTCTTTACGCACACTTAAGTTTCCATTGGTTCCGCTGAACAGCCCTCTCTCCCACCCCTGTCTGGCCGCGGCAATAAGGGCACGCATTTCGCAGGATGAAAAAAATTCCTGGATGAGGTCCGCCTGTGCTCTGCCGCTGAAAACCGGTCTGATATCAATCACCGGGGTTCCGTCGATGGCTTCCATGGGCGTAACCGTCAGCCTGCCGCTCTGGATTTCCAGGACGCGCACTTCGTGAAGGCCGATGGGATCGGGCCGGAACACAGACCGGGTGCCCAGAAGTCCGTGCACATGGCTGGAAGATCCGTTGCCGGACCTGCATCTATCGACATCCCTGCGGGCCTGATGCAGCCAGGTGAGCACCACGATCTCCTGTCCGGCCCGCAGGCGGTACAGTGCAGGCTCAAACTCTTCTTCGATCTCGATGCTGCACGCGGGCTTGTCCCATCGGCCGTGGCAGGGACAATCAGCAGGATCCCTGATCGTACTGCGAACGTAGCCGATGGCTTTGATTTGCATGTCTGACCCTTTTATTCTGCAGATCCTTTTTGCTCCGGGAAAAGCCGCATAAGCTTGAATACTGCCGGCTTTCGCTTCTGCCGGAAAATCAATGCCCTAGACTGCTGACAGTCTTCTGGTATGTTTTTTCAGGTTATGGATCTTTTTGCGCAGAATTGTACGCTGTTTGCGCCTGGATTTGGAGGTTTCCAGTCTCCGGGCCTGCAGATCCTTGAGCCTGGTCTTGAGATCTCTGATTTGATCTTTGTACGCCCCGGTTTTGCCCGATTCATCTTCAGCAATGCCCAGTTCCTTCTTGATGGCCGGCAGGAGTTCTTCCTTGCTCATCCCGGAAGCCCCGGTAATCTCCGGAATCTTGTCCATGCACAGCTGCCTGAGTTCCTTGGCGGTCATCTTGTCCAGGGGTTTTTTCAGCTCGACCTTACTTTTCTCGTTCACAAAGTCCTCCTTGAGAATTTTTATTTATTTAATGTATTTTTTAAAAAAATCCACATGCTTGATATAGCATCTGGTAATGGGGGCATCCGGGGGCAGATAATCCTTCAGATCGCCCAGATTGCCGGGATCAGGCGGAGTGTATCCGGAATATTGAACAGAGACCCGGGCGGCGTGAAGAGATGTTCTGCCCTTTAACAATTCAACCCGTAACTTGTCAAAAAGAACGCACCCGCAGAAACTGTGGATTTTATCCAGTATTTCCCATTGCTGCAGTGTCAGTTCCTGAATAACGATTGAATCCCCTGCTCCAAGTATCAGAGTGTTTTGCCTGCGTCCCAGAGGAGCCGCCAGTGCCGCAAGCTCGCTTCCCACGACTTCCGGCCAGTGCTGACAGAGTTTAATGAACAGGTAATGGCGCCCGTCGGGATCAAAACGGTTCAGGTAAGCGTCAAGCATTTTTTTCAGGGTCTGCATCGTTTTTCCCTAACTTTGGAGGCAAAGACCGGCAATGCGTCTTTCAGGCTGATCGTATTCCTGCCGCTCACAGGGTTTTAAGGTTTACACCCGGCTCAATCTCAATTAATATGTCCTACATAAAGGATACTTTAAGGTGCCACACTTATTTGAGCACGGGATTTCAGGCCAGAACGGATGACTCAAGCTGGTCCAGCCGGCTTTTGTCCCTGGCCTGAACAATTCTTCGGGCCAGAAAGTAAGGCGTCTGCTGTTCAAGATGCAGCTCAAAGCTCTTTAAAAACAGGTCTTCAAAAAGCTCCCTGATTTTGGGGGCTGCAGTGCCCAGATAGACCACATGTCCGTCAAGGTTCCAGGCAACATCAAAAACCGCCGGCACTGGCAGGGTTTTGGCCAGCAGGGTCTGACGCACCCTGTCCCGGATCTGTTTTTTATGGTCCCTGGTGATAAACTTATGCCCCTTTGCTTTTTGTTCCTTGAGGGCTTCATCAAGGGCCAGGCGATAGTATTTGTTCATGACGGCAGGCTGAATGCGCCTGGTGTCGAGACGCAGGGCGAACGCCAGGAAGGTTCCCTTTTGAGGCGGAGCGGTTTTCCACCAGGTGTCCAGCAGATCGTCAAAACAGACCCAGCCGAAGCTTTTTTCGTCGCTGTTCTGGTCTATTTCCAGGAATTTGTGGCTCATCAGCCGCTGCAGGATGCTGCCCTGCAATTCGTCCGTAACTTCTCCCGCAATTCGATATCTGGTCAGGCTGATGCTGGAACTTAGTACACCCAAAGCATGTTCTCCTTTATTAAATATTTAATTATGCCCTTTTTTCGTGCATAAAGCAATGACTTTATATTTCACCATCCGCAGAACAAGATAAAGGACAGTTTAAATGCCAGAGCACCTGTGCATTCATGGACATTTTTATCAGCCCCCCCGGTTCGATCCCTGGCTGGAGGAGGTCCTGCCCGAGGCCAGTGCCGCCCCGTTCGCCGACTGGAACCAGCGCATCAACAGGGAAAGCTACGATCCTCTGGGGAATGCACGAATTCTAAGCAGCGATGGACGCATTGATCAGATCATAAACTGTTATGAATATATAAATTTCAATTTCGGACCGACTATACTGCGCTGGATGGCCAGGCACCGCCCGGATACATATGAGCGCATCCTGGAAGGCGACCGCAAAAGCATAACGCATTTCGGGCGGGGAAATGCCATGGCCCAGATTTATCATCACATCATCATGCCTCTGAGTACCGATGAGGACAGGGATGTGGAAATCGCCTGGTCCATCCAGGATTTTGAAGGCCGTTTCAGACGCAGACCGGATGGTTTCTGGCTTTCGGAGACAGCAGTATCCACGCCTGATCTTGAAGCCCTGGCCAGGGCCGGAATCAGATTTACGGTGCTGGCTCCGGGCCAGGCCAGGGAGGTCTTCGATCCGGAAAAAAAGAACTGGACCGGGGTCACTGAGCACACTTTGATCAAAGACAGGCCCTATCTGGTCAGGCTGCCCTCAGGTCTTCAGATTGCGGTATTTTTTTATGACGGTCCGCTGTCCCAGGCAGTGGCCTTTGAAAGTCTTTTGGCTGACGGAGAGGATTTCTGGCAGAGAATTACAGCCAGGCAGGGGGAAAAGCTCCTCAGTCTGGCAACCGATGGAGAGTCTTACGGACATCATTTCAAATTCGGTGAGATGGCCCTGGCTTATGTTCTGAAGCGGGCCATTTCGCCGGGCAGTCCTCTGTCCCTGACCAACTTCGCCTCCTACCTGGAGGCCTGTCCTCCTGAACACGAAGTCCGCATTCATGAGAACTCCTCCTGGAGCTGCTTCCACGGCATAGCCAGGTGGCAGGACAGCTGCGGCTGTACTGCAGGAGGACACCCCGGCTGGAATCAGGCCTGGCGCAAGCCTCTGCGCAGGGCTCTTAATGTCATCCGCTACTATGTGGACGAACATTACCGCAAAAGGGCCGGGGAGCTTTTTAAGGACAGCCGCAGAGCTCTTCTGGAATATGGAAAATGTCTGTGCGGGACTTTTTCCAGGGAGGAATTTCTAATTCTGCACCAGAACCGGAAACTGAGTAGAGAAGATCAGATCAGAGCCTTGAAATTCCAGGAAATGCAGCGCATGAGCCTGGCATCTTTTGCCAGCTGCGCCTGGTTTTTCGACGACCTGGCCAGAATCGAGCCCTTGAACGCGCTTAGTTACGGCTTGCGTGCCCTGGAAATGCTCAAGGACCTCCAGGGTCCTGATGTAGAGCATCCTGTTCTGGAAGTGCTCGAAGAGGCCCAGTCCAATGATCCCCGGATGGGTGACGGCGTATCGATCTGGAGGGAACAGGTCCTCTCCAGGAGGATGGGTCCCGCCCGGATGGCGGTAATGGGTGCCTGCGCCGGCAATGACAGACAAAGCTTCAGTTTTCCGGGACTTGAATTTGAAGTCGCACTTGATAATGAAAGGGTTGAGGTGAACTATTGCTGGCCCGGGTTTCTGGAGCGGGGAAGTGCCGGCTTCCGGCTTTTCCGGGAGCAAAATGGCGCAGTCACAGGTGTTGAAGCTTCACATGATCAGATCCTGAGTCTCAGGGATCTGGGCAGACAGCTCAGGTCATACGTGCTCATCTCTTTGGACCAGAGACAGGAAGACAGGATTTTCAGCAGGCTGACCGGGGCAGGAAATATTCTGGCCCAACACTCGGAGAACTTATTCGAAGACGGACAGAGCCTGCCGGTAAGCGGCAGGGGACTGCTGGCTCCGGTTGTGCTGGCTGCCTATCTGTGTTCTGAAGAAAACAAGCCGGACTGGGCGAAATACTGGCAGGAAGTCCTGCGGGACAATCCCTTTCTGGCCGGTATCGTTCGTTCCAGAATGGAAGCTGAGCTAAGCCGGCTTACCTCTCCTGAAACAAAAGATTGGGCTGAAGCTGGAAGAATTATTCAAAGATGCAGAGCCATGGGCATCTATCCGGATATTTATCTGCTGCAGAACCGGATCTGGAAGGCCGGACCGTCTTCCCTGCCCGGCCCGGTACTTGAGCAGTTTGACTTTTAAAGCAGGGAGCAATTGATGAAAAAAAAGAAAAAAGAACAGACCGAGGTTCAAGCCGCTGATTCGAAGATCAGCGCCATAATGCTTCATGCCCTGTTTATTCTGGCATCCATGGGTCTGGCTCTGGATCTGATATTCAGGCAGGCCGGCGGGATCAGCCTGTGTCCTACTGAAGCCTGTCAGCTGGCCGGCGAGTACGTACGCATTGGTGAAGCCGGTCTGGTATTCACGGGCCTTGTCTTTTTTCTGGGATTATGGCTGATCTATTTTCTCGCCCGGCGCTACAACCGGGCCTGGCTGTGGGGCGCAATGACCCTCATTCTCATGGGCGCCCTGGCTTTTGACGGCAGCCTGCTGGGCTTTCAGTTCGCGTTCATCCAGGAACATTGCCAGCTGTGCGTGGCCGTGGGAATAGCCCTGCTGCTGGTTTTGATCCTCTATGCCCTGGTCCGGGGAAAAGCCTTTATTTTTCTGGCCGGAATGGCTGTCTGGCTAGGGGGCGGAGCAGCCGGAGCCATGCTCGAACAGCCGGCAAACAGCTCGCCGGCCAACTACAGGCTGCAGGATATTCAGGTGCTCAGGTGGTCAGGGCCGGAGCCTGAAGACTGGCCCAGAATTTACTTCTTTTTCAGCCTGCATTGTCCGCACTGCAGCGAAGTGCTCATCCATCTGGCCCTGGAAGAAGAAGCTCCCAAACGCTATGTCTGGAACTTCATCCCCCTGGACACTAATCCCGGGGATCTGAAAAAGATAGCCGCCCTGCAGGCCATGGACCTGGATGATGCCAATCCTTTCTATGAAATCCTGCGCATGGAGCAGTATCCTGGTGTGCCGGAGGTTGAAGTGCCCAGGGGCCTTGAAGAGCAAATTGAAAAGGCCCGGAACTTTTTCCGGGCCAGGGGCTTCAGGGGAGTGCCCCTGACCATAGTTGAACAGAGTCCGGGGGTAAAGATCACCCTTACCGGAGCCGAAAACGCAATAGGATTTCTCCGCCAGCAGGAGATCCTCTCCAGAGACGGACCGGATTAATATTCAAGCACCCGGATTAATATTCAAGCACTTCGGGACGCAGCAGCTTTATTTGAGCTTCGTTTCTGAGCATGCTGACAAAGGAACTGAATATCAGCTGCCTTTGCGCTTCGGCGTGGGATTCCATCCACTGATCTTTTTCCCTCTGGAATTCATCTTCTCCGGGGATGGCCTGATCCGCAACCCGGGCCAGAACATAGCCTGCATCAGTTAAGTGAACATCAGGGAGCCAGCTGTTTTTTTCCGCGGCAAAGGCCTGTGAGGCCAGCTCTCTGCTCATCCCCAGTTCAGGTATAAAACCCTGTCTGGTAAAAGGTTCGCTGGTCCTGAGGTTCAGATCTTCCGGACTCAGGGAGCCTTCCGTTATCTCCGTCATCTTTTCCTCTGCAGTCTTACGGGCCAGCTGTTCAGCCTCTGAACGTTTCAGCCTGGATCTTATTTCCTGCTCCACTTCTTCCAGGGGAGCAACTCTGGCTTCCCTGAAGTCGGTTTTCTGGGCGTAAAAATATCCATCGTCAAGCATTACAGGCATTTCCGTGGTCTGACCCTCATCCAGATCAAAGAGCCTCTGCAGGGCCTGACGGGATAGGCCAAGACCTGCCGGAGGCTGGTCCATGGAAAAGAGTTCTGTGCGGCGGAGCTCAAGACCCAGGCTGTCGGCAGCCTCTTCCAGGGTACCCCGGGTTACCAGAATTTCCAGCACATCATCGGCATAATCTCCCAGAGCATCAATAGCTCTGTCCCTGGCGATCAGATTGCGGATTTCATCTTCTACTTCATCCAGATCCTTTGTTCTGGCATCCTGGTAGTCCTCGGCCTTGATCAGGTGCCAGCCGAACCGGGTCTGTACGGGCTCGCTGATCTGTCCGGGCTCAAGGCCGAACGCGGCCTCCTCAAAAGCAGGAACCATCTGGTTGCGGATAAAGCTGCCCAGGTCTCCGCCTTGATCAGCGCTTGGACAATCGGAGTATTCCCGGGCCAGGTCGGCAAAGTCTTCGCCCTGCTTCAGTCTGTTCTGCAGCTGCTCGATCTTTTCCCCGGCCTGCTGCTGCTCCTCAGGTGAAGCATTCAGGTCCACGGCGATCAGGATATGCCTGGCAGAGAGCCTTTCCGGTTCTGTAAACTGTCCGGGCTGGCTCAGGTAATAGGCTTCTATCTCTTCTTCCGAAACTTCAATCGTCCGGGCCAGAGCATCCGGTGTGAGTTTTATATAGGCGATGCTGATTTTTTCCGGCTGCATGAACTGGTCCATGTTCTCTGTATAATATTCGCTGATCATGTTCTCCTGCAGCTCAACCTGTTCCACAAAAGTTTGCGGCTCAATCAGCAGATAGTCGATTTTTGCCGTAGAGCGTGCGTAATTAAAAAATTCGCGCACTTCCTGTTTGCTGGCTCTGGCCGGCATGGCTACGTATTTTTCTATTTTGTCCATGAGCAGGTTGTGTCTGTAGTCGTGTTCAAACCTGGCCGGGGTGAGCTGATGAGAGCGCAGTACCATTTCATAGCGTTGAGGGTCAAAGATGTTGTCTTCGTCCCTGAATGCCGGCAGAGAAGTGATTGCCTGCTGCAGCTCTTCCCTGGAGACGGACAGGCCAAGCTCCTCAGCCTTCTGCACCAGCAGCGTGGTATTGATCAGCTGGCTGAAAACCTGCTGCCTGAGCTGCATGGCCCGCAGATCATCCCTGTCGATTTCCGGGTTTTGTTCTCTTATGGCCTGAGCCGTACTCTCGTAGGTCCGGACAAAATCCTGCAGCTTTAGCGGCTGATCGTTGACCACGGCCAGAGTGTCGCTGCGGTCGTCGGTAAAACTTCCAATGCCCCAGAAGACAAAGACCACCACAATAGCTGCAAACAGCACCTTGACCATCCAGGACTGAGCGTTGCGGCGCATTACATCCAACATATGTCTACTCCATTAAATACATATAATTTTAAATTTAGGCTTTTCCGGCAGAACCGAAGAGTCTTTTGCAGGCGTTTGAATCCGGGAAAAAAGAAATGCCCGGGCTTGATTCATTTCATTTTCTCCCTGCAGGCGGCTTAAGCATCCTTTTTCTTGTTCCTGACCAGATTCAAAAGTCCGCCATGAAATATAATCTCCAATTCAGCCCGGGTCAAATCATTTTGCACTTTTACGGGTTCATTTTTTTCTGAAATCAGATGAGCGGCCTGTCCCGGTTTAAAAGATCCCGCGTCCAGCTCCAGAACCTGATCCTGCCTGAGGCGGTCGTAATCCGATGGATCATCTAGAATCAGGGGTAAAATGCCGAAGTTGATCAGGTTGGCCCTGTGAATGCGGGCAAACGACCTGGCCAGGACCGCTCTGACCCCGAGATAGCGCGGAGCCAGGGCGGCATGTTCCCGGCTGGAGCCCTGGCCGTAGTTCTCCCCGGCCAGGACCATTCCCCGTCCGGCTTTTTGAGCCCGGGAAACGAAATCAGGATCCAGGCGTGAGAAGATGAATTCGCTGATGGCCGGTATGTTCGATCTCAGGGAAGTCACCTGAGCGCCTCCAGGCAGGATGTGATCCGTTGAGATATTGTCTGAGCATTTGATCAGCACCGGCAGGCGCAGTTTTGCGGGAAGCGGATCAAAACGCGGCAGAGGGACGATGTTCGGCCCCCGGTAAATCTCTTGAGGAGGCTCTTCAGGAGGAAAAACAAACAGGTCCCGGATATCCGGCACGTTTTCGGGCAACCCGAATCTGGGCTGTGGTTCCCCCCAGAATTTCGGCGATCTGAAGCAGCCGTTCAGAGCGGTATGGGCAGCGGTTACCGGGCTGACCAGATAGACCCGGGCATCCTGCGTGCCGCTGCGGCCTTCGAAGTTGCGGTTAAAGGTACGCACGCTGACTCCCCGTGAAACAGGCGATCCTCCCATGCCGATGCACGGACCGCAGGCGCATTCCAGAATTCTGGCTCCGCTGTCCATCAGATCCTCCAGCAGGCCTTCCCGGGTCAGCATCTTGAACACCTGCTTGGAGCCTGGAGAAATGAGCAGTTCAATATCCGGAGCGATTCTGCGGCCCTTGAGAATAAGAGCCGTGTTCTTCAGATCCGCATATGAGGAGTTGGTGCAGGACCCTATGGCCACCTGATCCACGCGCAG
Organism: Desulfonatronospira sp.; assembly: GCA_007125075.1. Classification (GTDB taxonomy): domain Bacteria; phylum Desulfobacterota; class Desulfovibrionia; order Desulfovibrionales; family Desulfonatronovibrionaceae; genus Desulfonatronospira. Next base: position 6,089 of record SLDX01000001.1, on the reverse strand, counting down.
GCCGTCAAGCTCGTCGACCCTGATTCCCAGATCGGGCATGTGCGGCCTTGCGGCCATGGGCACAATGGCCGACAGATCAACAAAAAGTTCTTCATCGTATTCAGCTCCGGGATCGGGATGCAGCTCCTGAAAATCCTGTTCGCGGTTCATCAGCCGCAAAAACTCCCGGGTTGTCGAATCCGCAGGGAAGATGGAGGTAGTGGCTCCAAGTTCAGCGCCCATATTGGTGATGGTCGCCCGTTCAGGCACGGAGAGATCGGCTGTTCCCGGACCGGTGTACTCCAGGACCTTGCCGGTGCCGCCTTTGACGCTTAGCCTCTCAAGTATGTGCAGGATGATGTCCTTGGCTCCGGCATGTCCGGTCAGCCGTCCTTCCAGATGCACCCTGACCACGCGGGGCATGTTCAGGATGTAGGGCTCTCCTGCCATGGCCAGGGCTACAGAAAGTCCGCCGGCACCTATGGCCAGCGAGCCGATGCCTCCGGCAGTCGGAGTGTGGCTGTCTGAACCGATCAGGGTTTTGCCCGGAGCGGCGAAGTTTTCCAGGTGGAGCTGGTGGCAGATGCCTGTGCCCGCAGGAGAGAATATCATTCCGAATTTTGCGGCTACGCTGCGCAGATAGCGGTGGTCATCCGGATTTCTGAAGCCCATCTGCAAGGTGTTGTGATCCACATAGCTTACTGAGAGTTCGGTCCTGACCCGGGGCAGCCCCAGAGCTTCAAATTGAAGACAGGCCATGGTTCCGGTGGCGTCCTGGGTCAGGGTCTGATCGATCCTGATGCCGATCTCCCCGCCAGGGACCATTTTTCCGGACACCAGATGCTCTTCAATGATTTTTCGGGTTAAATTTCCGCTCACTTTTCCTCCGTTACTGACACCGGGCAGGCAGGCTTAATCCATTCCCAGGCGCAGTCTGTTAATTTTTCTGCGTTTGGTTTCTGCTTCGACCTCCAGGCGCAGGCATTCCATCTGCAGGGAATGTATCTGCTGGTGATGAAATATCCTTCTCCGGGGATCTTCGGCGTTCATGAGCTCTTTTTTGCGGCGCATGCACACCTCCTTCTGCTGCAGCAGATCCCGCATTTCCCGGTTCAGGGCTTCGATTTCCTGTTCAATATCCTGCAAGGCGGATGCGTCTTTTTGATTTTGCTGTTTGTTCATCTCTTTCCTGTTCTTTTTTAGGGGACAAACCCGTGAATATCTTCCAGAAACCCGGCCAGAGAGGCGAAAGATTCTCCGGGTTGGCCAGCCGGATTCCGGGAAATTTAAACGACAACAGACAGTATCCCAGGGTCCAGTAAGGATCGGGGCTGGTCCATACCGGACTTTCTTCAGCAGGCTTAAACCGGTCTGTAAGGAGCAGTCCGTCTTCCTCAGGCACATATTCACAGCCCAGAAGAGACAGAAGATCCATGCAGATCTCCAGCTCGTCGCTTCCTGGAGGAAGCAGTATTCTTACCGGCTTCTCTCCTTTTGGTAGTATCAGCGGCAATATTACTGACGCGGCCCGGGGGCAGTTCCTCAGATCGAAAATGTCCCGGCGGGAAAAATCTTTATATTGGGCCAGAATATAATCCCTGCCGGATTCCAGATGGACTCCGGCGCTGCTTAGAAGGTCTGCGATGCATCCTGCTTCCGCCGATTCTCCCGGCCAGATGCCTGCAAGCCTTACCCGCCCCCGGCCGAGCCAGGCCAGAGCCAGCAGAAAGGCTGACAGCAGCGCGTCCATGGTTATGTTTTCTTCTGTACAGTCCTCTGGTGAGCCGGGATGGACAAGAATTTTTCCGGCCTGCCGGTCCACGACAGCATTGATCCCGCAGCGGGACAAAATCTTGGAGCAGCTTCGCACCGTTCCGTCCACGTTTTGAGGGTAACCGATGCTGATCGGGCCGGGAAAAGCAGGGGCGGCCAGAATCAGGGCGTGGATGAAGTCAGTGTCGATATCCTGCTCGAGATTAATTTCGTGGGGAATTTCTCCGCTGGCCTCCAGCTTGGCAGGAAGGCTGTAGCTCTGAGGTTCTATGGAGCTTAAGCGTGCACCCAGCCGGGGTGCCAATTTCTGCAGGGATCGCAGGCTGAAGGTCTTAAGCATTGCTGATCCGGAAAACTTTATTCTGGCCGGGCTGCCCAGGCCCAGACAGAAGAAGAGATAAAAGTTGAACAGACTGTGGCGGATGAACAGGCTGCGGTTGTCCAGACTCTTGCCGGACAGTCCCCGGCCGGTCAGCTCATCTCCCTGCCAGGCCAACGCGGCGCCGCATTCATTGGCCAGTTTGACCAGTTCCAGAAGCTGATCGTTGGGGATGAGTTTTTTCAGATGAACCCTGTGCGATCCTAGAACAGCCATGATCACCAGATCCAGGCTCTGCTCCCGGTCCAGGGGAGCAATGAGTTCAAGATCCACCGTTCGCCTGGAAGGGTAAAGAGAAAAAGCCTCAGAGCGGGTTTTTTCCGCCTGAAGATAGCCCATGCTGTTGAGCAGGGTGAAAATCTGGCGCACCAGGCTGGGATTATAGCCCTGCAGCTCTTTTTTCCAGGTCCTCCACAGCCTTTTTTCCAGCTCGGGGTCAATCAGGGACTTGTCGGCAGACTGTCTGCTCCGGGATATTCTCCCCATCATGCGGCTGCGCCTGTAGATCAGCGAAGCCAGCTTCTTGTCCAGGTTCTGCAGTTCCTGGTTGATGCCCGGTTCTTGTTTTCTCATTTTTTTCCTGTATACTTTGGCACTGTCGATGCCTGATGCAAATTATTCCAAATCCTGCACGAAACAAACAGCTAAATTAATATGAAACCCAAGCTTAAGCAACCCTGAAGCAGGCGCAATGACGCCAAAGAGAAAAATGCCGTCAGGGATATAGGCCACGCCAGGGCATGTGGTTTGTCAACAGCCGAAGACGCGCCCAAAAATAAAATCCCTGAAAGCCGAAAATGCCTTGAACCGGAAGGGCCTTCCCCGGCCTTCCAAAGCCAGGAACCTGATCCGGGGATAGTACAAATATCAGGAGGATGTCTTGAAATTACTGGAAGCCACCAGGGTAAGCCCGGAGGTCACTTTTGACCTGCCCACCTACATGACACTGGGCCAGACCGGAGATTTGGAAGGCCGGGAAGTCGCAGAACTGCTCGGATATTGGGATAAATGGTCCAAAGGTCTCAACGCTTACGTTCTGGGAAAGGGCAATGGATATCTGGCCCTGTTTATGGACAGGGAGGTCGAGGATGCTGTGGATGAATTATGGGATAAATCAGCCTCCCAGGGCTTCAAGCTCCAGGCCCTGGTCCAGAGCATGGTCGCCTGCGCTCTTCAGAGCCTGATTCCTAAGATCGGCAGTGATCAGTGCGCGCCTGTTCCCAGGCCGAACAAAATACTTAAGAAGTCGCTGTCCAGAATAGGTTTGGAATTTTCAAACCAGGGCACCCTGAACTACAGGTTTTCCACTTTGACTTTTTATCCTTATAAGGACGGGTGCCCGGTTTGTTATCTGGCTTCAAGCTGTCCCAAGCTTAATCTGCCCCGCATGAAGGGACTTTTTAATCCCCCTGAGTAAGCTACGGACGACTTTGATGTTTTTGTTAATCCAGTACCTTGAATTCAGCCCTGCGGTTCATGGCCCAGGCTGCTTCATTTGATTCGGGGACCATTGGTCTTTCTTCGCCGTAGCTGATTATCTGCATCTGGTTTGAGTGGACTCCCAGCAGGACCAGAAACTCGTATGCGGCCCTGGCTCTTCTTTCCCCCAGGGCCAGGTTGTATTCGGCAGTGCCCCGCTCGTCGCAGTGTCCTTCAATGATCAGGCGCAGGTCGTTGAAGCTTTTCATGTGTTCGGATATCTTCTGCAGAGTAGACCTGGCTTCCTGATTCAATTCATAAGAATCAAAGGCGAAATGGATCCTTTTCTGGGTGATCTCATCTCGGGCTTCCTGGATTTGAACCATGGTCTCGGCCTTTTCTCTCTCCCGGGCCAGGCGCTCTTCCTGCAGCCTGCGTTCCGCCAGCGCCTGTCTTTCCATTTCCTGTTTGCGGCGCTCCTCAGCCAGTCTGGCCTGTTCTTCTTCGCTCAGCTCATGAGCTGCCGGATCGGCAGGCGCTTCCACAGCCTTTTTGCCGCAGCCGAAGCCGGCCAGCAAAAGAAACGCCAGAAGAGTGACCAGAAAAACCGTCCTTTTGTTCATAATTCCTCCTGATTACTGGTAAGGGTTTTGGAATACACAATCTCAATAAAAATTTTTAAAAGTTTCTGTCCGGACCCCACTTTGGAGCTTTGGCATTTCCCTGACCGGTGGGAATTCTGACCGGCTGGTCGCCGTTGCGTGTGGTCAGATAAAGCTGATAAGTTCCGCTGCGGCTGGAGGAGAAGGCCAGGAAATATCCGTCTGGGGAGAATGCCGGATCTTCGTCGTTGCCGGGGCCGAAACTGATCTGGCGTTCCCTGCCGTTTGCCAGGTCGGCGACAAAAATGCGGTGTCCGTCAGGGGTCTGCCTGGAAAAGGCTACATACCGGCCATCAGGACTGATGGATGGATTGGTGTTGTACCGGCCTTCATAAGTAACCCGCTGCACCTGACGGTTTTTGAAGTCATGAACGAAGATGTGCGGATTGCCCAGACGTCCGGAGGCAAAAGCCATCTTGTTCCCGGTCCGGTCAAAGCTCGGGGAGACGTCTATGGCCCAATGCTCCATTATGGCCCGGTCAAGCCTGTAGTCATCGTTCAGCCAGTAAATATCCGGTCGTCCCATGGGATCCAGGCTTACAGCCATTCTGCCGTCCGGGGCGAACGCGGGAGAAATGATGGTATTTCCCGGCAGGTTGAAGGTGCTGGTCTCATCGGTTTGCAGGTTCCAGATCCCCAGCTGGTGGCGGTTGTCCCGAAGAAGGGTGAAGGCGATCTTTTCTCCGTCCGGAGACCAGGCAGGGCTGAGAGTTATCCCCTCGAGCCGGGTGATCTGCTTGAGATCCGCTCCCTGGGGGGTGACTGACCAGATGTCCTTGTTTTCACCCTGTTTGCGTTCAAAGGCCAGAACAGAACGGAAAAAATCCCCGTTGCCGGTGAGATATTCCATAAGCTCGGCGCAAAAGCGCCGGACCATGAGCGGGATCTGGTCTTCATCCTCCAGATCATAGGCCCGGCCCAGAACCATTCTCTGGCCGAAGACTTCAAAAGACCTGATCTCCACCGTCCCCGGATGGACGGGATACTGGTCAAGACCGATGGTCAGAAGCAGATCAACCCGGGACAGATTGAATTTGCGGAAATCGATTTCCCGGCCCCTGACTCCGTCCACTTCAGGACCGCCCAAGATGTGCTCAGGCTGAACAGGACTCAGAAAGGGCAGAAAAGCCAGATGATCCTGCAGCATGGACCTGATTTCAGCGCCCTGTTCCGGACGGGGCAGGAGATCATCGTCAAGGGATCTGGCCGGGGCGATGAATATGTTCACCCGCTCCTCACCTGGACCAAAAATATCAATATGCAGGGATTCCTGGGCCGAACCCTGCAACGGGGTAAAGGACAGCAGTACAAAAGTTGTCAGCAGGTATAAAAAATATCGCATATAAAAGATTTTGCCAGGTTATAGGTTATAAAAGCTCATCAAGGTTGAAATCGATGATCAGGGTCGTCACCCGCGCAGGAGGCTCGGGCAGACGACCGGTGTGCTCAACCGCTCTCAGCGCGGAATGATCAAAATCTTCGCGACCTGAACCGCGCACGACTCTATAATCCAGTATATTTCCCAAGGAATCAATCACAACTTCCACCCTGGCCACCAGATTTTGTTCGCCTCCGATACGCGGATAGCGCCAGTTTCTCTTGATACGCTCAGCAGCTATGGCTTGATAAACATCAACTGCACCGCTTACCTCCTGTCTGGGCCTGGTCCGCCTGGTTTCCTCCGCTTCTTCTTCAACCTCAGCCAGAGCCTGGCGCATGATTTCCTCCCGGGTCGGCTCGGGCTCGGGCTCGGGCTCGGGCTCGGGTTCAGGTTCAGGTTCAGGTTCTGGCTCAGGTTCAGGTTCCGGCTCAGGTTCGGGTTCCGGCTCTGGTTCAGGTTCTGGCTCAGGTTCTGGCTCAGGTTCTGGCTCAGGTTC
>SLDX01000056.1 GCA_007125075.1 Desulfonatronospira sp. | reverse complement strand
CAATCTGCTTTAAAATTGCGTGGGTATCTGTTGATACGCGGATAGTTGTTCTGCCCATAATTTTACCTCCTGGTTAATTGTACAAAATATTTTACTTTAATGTTTGCGTCAAGCTGTATATAAAGAAATGTCGGAGTGAAGCGGAGATCGGTAAGTCGGTGGGTTGTTGGGGATTAGACGGCGCTGGTTGACTTTGATATAATATTACCTTACTAATTTGTATAAAGTAAGGAGAAAGATATGGAGCATGTAATAAAACTCACCAGCAAGCGGCAGGCCACATTTCCAGCTCAGTTATGCCGCGAACTCGGCATCCAGCCCGGTGATCGCATTATTCTGGAGCGTGAAGTGATTGATGAAGTACCTGTCTGGATCATTAAGTTAAAGCCCCGTTCTTCCAGTCGATGGTTTGGTCGGTTGAACAAATATGCCCGGGATAAAAGTCATGATATGGAAGTTATTCGCAAGTCAATAGGCTTGGGTCTGGGGGCCAGAAAGTGAGATCATATGGCTTGGACACCAGCGTTGTCCTGCGCTTGCTTGTGGGTGCGCCAGCTGGCCAGGCCCAAAGAGCCCTTGAATTTCTTAAGAAATGTTCTGCTCAGGGGATAAAGGTATTTGTATCCGACCTGGTGGTCCTGGAAACTTATCATGCATTCTCCTATCATTACCAAGTGCCTGTCGAGGAAGCAGTGGGATGCCTTACAGATTTTCTCTCCTCTGAAATGGTCACGGGTTCAGGACACGCGTTGGCGGTTCTTAAGGAATACCCGTGGTCCGGGCCTGGTCTGGCTGATCGACTGATCCGTAGAGATCTTCTTGAGCACGCCTCCATTGTTCTTACTTTTGATAAAAAATTTTCTCACCTCTCGAATATGAAAAAACTGTAAACGATGAAGCTGGGGGAAGGAAAAATAAGAAATGGTGGAATAAAATTCAAATCAGGGAAGAAGAGATGAGTGGTGAGGGTTGAGCCGAAAGAAATTTAGAAATTCGGGAAATTAGGAATTGAGGAATTTAGGAATTGAGGAATTGAGGAATTTAGGAATTGAGGAATTTAGGAATTCAGGAATTGAGGAGAGTTGTAGCGGAGAAATTACGCATCGCGTGACTGGAATAAGAAATTCTTGGATGCTGGGATGTCGGAGTGAAGCGGAGATCACACCCTGGCGTGACTGGGATGCTGGGATGCAATTTAAAAGAGTGAATAAGGTCGGCTAAGTGGATTGGGTAAATAGAGTGTTACACCCCATCTTCCAATTCCAGGGCAACAGCCAATGCCTGATTGAGAGCTTTAGTCTGAGACGGGTTCAGCATGCCCATATAATGGTTCAGCAGACGCTTGGGAATACTGACAAGTTCATCGCAATGGATGCTGCTTTCATGTTTCAGTCCGTTGTCAATTCCAACAGGCACCTGTGTGGAAAGCCCGAGGTATGTGGTATAAACAGGCGCGCAGATAACCGTTGAGAAACGCGAGTTCAAAAGCACCTGGCGGCTTATCACGGCGAACACACGATATGATTTAGCATCTTGAGAGGATCCTTTGTAAATCCGGTAAAGCTGGCCGCGCTTCATATCTCAACCTGGTAGGATAACACATCTGCGGCTTCGGAGTTCAACGATTCAGCGTTTTGATTAAGGATTTCCAGGTCGCGGGCATCTCTTCGCCTTTTTTCTTCAGCCGCAATCAGGTCCCGGACCGCCTTTTCAATTAAAGCAGACCTGTTCCCGTAGAAGCCGGATAACTCATCCATCTTCTGAACAAGGTCTCTGGACAGTGTGATCGATGTCTTGACTTTCATATGATCCTCGATAAGGCTTTAAGTAAGATAATTGTATTACTTGAATAATCCGTGCTTGTCTGACTGTCAAGATTAGAGTTGAACACTTAATGAAAAGTAAAGATGAATTAAAGAAATGCTGGCGTATCAAAATGACAGGATGAACCAGGCTTTTTTGAGGCATTGGATATTCCCGGACGCGGACAATAATCTGGACATCGGCTAGGATTCTCATTCAGAGCAGGTGGACCAGGCCATGATCAGAAAAGAGTTTTTTTGGGTCCGCGAATGCCGGGGCAATCGGAAGCAGGGGTTCAGGGTTCAGCGCTGCGATTCGAGAGCTGAGCCAGGTTGCTGGGGTGATGATGGATCTTTGAGGTTTGAGGGGTTCTTCGTGAGAAGCTGATATCCGGTTAATCAACCGCTGAAGGTGCAACTAAGGGAGTTCAGTTTATTGGGTCTCGCCCTGGGCCTGCCTGGACTGGGCCTTTAACTGCTCATCCAGGTTCTTCAGACTTCCGGCCAAACCGTTGAGGAAGTTGCCGGCCTGATTCGCGGGGATGATCAGGGTCCCGACCTCCAGAGTGGTGTTGTCCGGACCTTTCTGGACCAGGGTGATGCGCAGGTTGTTGTTGGACAGTGAAACCTTGCTGAAACCGTCGGCGAATATATGCATACGCTGCTCCAATTTATTTGAAATTTATTCCGGATTGCGCCTGAGTTTTTGATTCTGGCCTGGCAGGAAAGATCGTTAAACCATTTTTCCGGATGCATATTCACAAAACAGAGGCTCAAGCCAGGCAGTCTTATTCTCCAGGTCCCATTCAGCAGCAACAGCCTTTTCCATGAACGTTCTGATCAACTGATGGGCTTTTTCCCTTGTCAGCTTGATTCCGGCCACAGGTTCGGCCGGATAGCTGATCAGGCCCAGGACCAGGTACTCATTCTGTGTCTCAATCTGAACGTCGACCACCAGACCGGTTTGAGAGATAGTAACTTGAGCTCCGGGTTTTTCGGGCAAGGCCTGGGCTTCAGGCAGACCATGGGCCACCGCGGCTATATGCTCCATCTGCAGTACCTCGTCAGGGTCCGGGGAGCGTCCGGCCACCGGGTGGGTGGTGTAAAGTTCCCCGCTCATCCGGATCAGGAGCCTGGAGAGCAGCCTGCGGGTGATAAGCGCTCTTCGAACCCTGCCGTCCTTGAAGCGGCTGGTGAACACCATCCGGTCTTCCACCTGGTCATAGCCTATGGAGATCTGTCTTGCTTTGGGATAAATAGTGCGCATAGTCTAAATTCTTTTAATTCAGTTATAAGCTTGTCCGAGCTGACATCCTGTCCTCAAGCCGCTGTTTGTATATGTTATGTTAAATGAATAAATCTTAGTCATGTTTGATTTTCTTTGTCAAGAAAAAGACTTTTGACGGGAATTCACGGGTAAATACCCCTGGAGCCATGATAGATATGGGAATGAGTTATAATCTCGTAGTGAAGATAAATGATTTATCCGATATAAACCTTACAATGTATCACAGCCGGCTTTCGATCCCGGGCCGGGTTCATTCCAGTTCCTGCTCCAGGGCCCGCTCAAGCTGGCCCCTGGTGAACATGTCCCTCAGGATCAGCGGGCTTTGCGGACGGTCCTTGGAGAAGATGGCCACTAGAGGAATGCTCCTGCTTTCCAGGGCAAGAAGCATTCTTTCTCCGGGAGGATTGTGCAGAGTAAGGTCGATGCGTACAAAGTACAGATCGTACTCAAGTCCTATTTGATTGAGAAAGTCCGGGGTGAGCACAGTACGCTCCAGAAATTTGCAGTTGGGGCACCAGTCCGCAGTGAACTCGAGGAGGATGTTCTGTTCGCCGAGCATCTGTTCAAACCTGTTCTCTTCGAATTCAGCCCAGGTCACGGGATGCTCCGGAGTGGGACGGAAAAGAATAAATGCGCCCGCGGCGATGAGGACCAGGGCCGAAAAGCGGATGGTTCTTCTCTTCAGGTTGGTCTGGGTCAAGCTGGTCCAGTGCCCCCACATCCAGGCGGCAAAGGCGATGATCAAAAACATGATCACAGCCTTGATGAACATGTCCTGCGGAATCAGGGACAGCAGATAGATGCTTGTGGCCACCAGAAAAAAGCCCAGAATCTTTTCCAGGTACATGGTCCAGGGTCCGGGTCTGGGCAGAAAACGCATCATGAACGGAAAAACGGCCATGAGCAGGTAAGGCAGGGCCATGCCCAGTCCCATGCTCCACAGGACCAGGCCGATGATCAGCGGCGGCTGGGTCAGGGTCCAGGCCAGAACCCCGCCCAGAAAAGGACCGCTGCACGGAGTGGCCAGGAAGGTGGCCAGAACGCCTGTGCTCAGGGCTTCGGCATTGGGGTTTTTCCAGGGATCGGCCGTCTTGGCTTTAAGGTCTATGACCGGCAGGTCGTAGAGCCCGAATAAGCTAAGGCTCAGGGCGAAGATGATGCACCCCAGAACGAATATGGCTGCAGGGCTTTGAAAGAGCTGACCCCAGGCCATTCCGGTCAGCGACAGGAGAACAGCCAGGAAAGTGAAGAATATGAGCATGCCCAGGGCGAAAAAGATGTTGTGCTTGCGGAAGGCCCTTCGCTGGGCCTTCTTGCCCGAGCCTTCCTCAAAGGTGAGCATGCCCCTTAATTTCAGACTGATGACCGGCAGAACGCAGGGAGTAAAATTAAGAATGAACCCCGCGATCATGGCCAGCAGAGCGGCCCTGGCCAATGTGTCCACTTCCAGCCCCGGAGCTATTGAGCGGACTTCAAAGTCCCAGACAATGTCTTCAACCGGGATTTCTTCCGGGTCAGGGAAAGCCATGGGGGGGAAGGCTTCAACAGCAGCAGGCTCGGCATCCCGCCAAAGCGGCCACCAGTCCTGTTCCATGGCAGATGTCAGCAGATCAGGTTCGATCATGCCCAAATCATAGCTTACCTCCTTATGCACCGGCCAGCAGTTGCGGTCGGAGCAGATCAGAAGGCTGAGCTCTGCCCTGAGTTCCCCGGTCAGAGGCATGTCCCCGGGCAAAGGGATGAACAGGGGAGTGCGTTCCCAGGGATAGACCATGGACAAATAATCCGGATCAAAGGGATCTGGCTGCTCCACGCCAGGGGGATAAAAAACATTCAGATCATGGGCCGGTTCATCGACGATGGTCAGCACCGTAGGAAAGCCGGCCGGTCCGGGATCATGGGCATAGGTGTAAAGATTCTGGTCGGGTATGACCCATAGAACCAGAAGAGTCTGGTATTCGGGATATTCCTCTGGGTCAGGGGCAAAGGCATCCCACTTCGTCTGCATCGGAAAATCGCGGGACTGATCTTGAGCCGGGATACTGGACAGCTGAAAAAGGATCAGACAAATAATCGCGATCAAGAGGACACAAATTTTTTTCATCTTATGATAATCCTTAATCTTTCGAACAGGATTCCTGTCCAGACACTTGAAAGTCCTGATCGAATTGGGACTTGACAGTTTTCAGCATTAAAATTAAAAAAGTTTTTTTATTTGGCGAACAGGGCCACTAGCTCAATTGGCAGAGCAGCGGACTCTTAATCCGGAGGTTCAAGGTTCGATTCCTTGGTGGCCCACCAGATATTCCAAGGGTTTTACGGTCGGAAGCTGTAAGTCCTTTTTCCCCGGCGCATGAACACCCGGATTCATATCCTACCCGTTCAGTTATTTTTATCCCACCTAAATACAAAAGTAAAATATTTAATAAACATTAAGCTGCTCAAGGCAAAAATTTTTAGCCTTGAGGCCAAGATGTGCGTGCCTTTTGTTGCCGGAAGGCGGGCTATTCCAAAGCCAAGTCCAACATGATATTGAGCAATCAGCAATCAAAGTGTAAGATATATGACCTGCTCAGCAGGTTGGGGTTCTGCGAAGCCCAGCCCAGAGAATCTATCCGCATCAATTATGGCTCTTCCGGTTGAAGCGTACTTCCTCGAAAAGAAAAAGAATATCTCACGCCCGGTCCGAAGCGGACCTAGAGACACTGAGCAAGAGTGGAGGAAGAGAAGTATAATATTCATATCCACCGAGCCGGTGTCTATGAATAACTTGCTCCCCGCAGGGGGCGAGAGCCTTTATGATTTCTCCGGCTCGGAGAAATCATAAAACTTTCTTCTCTGTGAACTCCGCGCCTCAAGCGAGTCTTCGAGCGGGCGAGAGACAAAATATCTTACGCCTGTGTCGGAGCTGGCGAAATTCATGGGTTTTAAACCTTTTCCCGGCTACGTACGCTTGAACCGGATGAACCTCAATTATGATTCATTACGCTACAGTCGTGTTTCACCAGGATCCACTGTCTTAATTCTGTCTTCTGTCCTCTGTCTGAGCCTGCCACGCTTTTAGCGTGGTCCTCTGATCAGGCTAAGGCGCAGTTTTCCTTCCTATCTACCGGACAAATACCCGAATAATTTCTTTGACTCCGGGTTGAGAAAACATAAGTAAAATTAAAGTATTTTAAGTATTTTAATAGAACAGGCTTTTTGCCTGACAATCAGGAACATTGTTCCAAAGGGAGGGATAATATGGCTGTTGATAAAGAAAGCAAAAACCAGCAGTTGTCCAAGTTTACAGCGGACCATAAAGGGCGGAAGCTGACCACCAATCAGGGAGTCAGGGTTTCGCACACCGACGATTCCCTGAAGGCCGGTTCGCGCGGCCCCACACTTATGGAGGACTTTCACTTCCGGGAGAAGATGACTCATTTCGACCATGAAAGAATCCCTGAAAGGGTGGTGCATGCCCGCGGATTTGGAGCGCACGGGTTTTTTGAGGTTTACGAGTCCATGGCCGAGTATACCCGGGCCAAGTTTCTGCAGGACCCATCGGTAAAAACCCCCACATTCGTCCGTTTTTCCACAGTGGTCGGTTCGCGCGGATCCTTTGACCTGGCCCGGGACGTGCGCGGCTTTGCCACCAAATTCTATACAGAGGAAGGAAATTTTGATCTGGTGGGCAACAACATCCCCATCTTCTTCATTCAGGACGCGATCAAGTTTCCGGACCTGGTGCACGCCATAAAGCCGGAGCCGAAAAGCGAAGTGCCCCAGGCTGCCGCTGCCCATGACACTTTCTGGGATTTCGTCTCCAGTACGCCGGAGACGGCCCATATGGTCATGTGGGTCCTTTCGGACAGGGGCATACCCCGCAGTTTCAGGCACATGGAAGGCTTCGGGGTTAATACTTTCCGCTTTGTCAATGCCCGGGGCAAGGCCCGTTTCGTCAAATTTCACTGGAAGCCCAAGCTAGGTACACATTCCCTGGTCTGGGACGAGGCCCAGAAACTGAACGGCAAGGATCCCGACTTTCACCGCCGCGATCTGTGGGACGCCATTGAGAGAGGGGATTATGCTGAATACGAGTTCGGAGTGCAGATGATCGAGGAAGAAGACGAATTCAAGTATGACTTCGACATTCTGGATCCGACCAAGTTCTGGCCTGAAGAAAAAATACCGGTGAAGATCATCGGCCGGATGGTCCTGAACCGTAATGTGGACAATTTTTTCGCGGAGACGGAACAGGTTGCCTTTCATCCCGGCCACGTGGTCCCGGGAATTGATTTCAGCAACGATCCGCTGCTGCAGGGCAGGCTTTTCTCCTATCTGGACACTCAGCTCATCCGGCTGGGCGGACCCAACTTTGCCGAAATACCCATCAACCGTCCGGTGGTCCGGGTACACAATAACCAGCGCGACGGTTATCACCGCATGACCATTGACCGCGGTCAGGTGGCCTATTCTCCCAATTATCTGCAGAACAACGATCCGCAGCCGGATACTGAACACGGCTACGTTCACTATCAGGAAAAGGTGGATGGCCGCAAGGTCCGCGAAAGAAGCGAAAGCTTCAAAGACTTCTACAGTCAAGCCACACTGTTCTGGAACAGCATGAGTGAGGCGGAGAAAAAGCGCATTATCAGCGCTTTTCACTTTGAAGTGGGCAATGTGATGGACAAGGAGGTACGCAAGCGTGTAGTGGAAACCTTCAACAACGTCGACGGGGAGCTGGCCAGACAGATCGCCATCGGAATAGGGGTTGAGCCTCCGTCCAGCCCGGGCGGTTCAGGTGTGACGGATTCTTCTCCGGCAGTGAGCATTGAAAACACCGTCTTCGAGGCCAAAACCCGCAAGGTGGCCATTCTGGTGGAGAACGGCTTTGACGCATCCGAGCTCAAACAGGTCCGCGACGCCCTGCATGAGGCCGGAATGGTTACCGAGACAGTGGGAAAAAATCAGGGCATGCTCGCCAGCACTGACGGCCAGGAACTGGAAGTGGACAAAAATCATTTCGTTACCGGTTCGATCAAGTACGATGCAGTGTATATCCCCGGAGGACAGGAGAGCGTGGACAATCTGATGAAGCAGGGATACGTGATTCACTTCATCAATGAAGCTTTCAAGCATTATAAGCCGATCGGAGCCTCAAACGAAGCGGTTGAACTCCTGCGCGGCACCCAGGTGGGTTCGCTTATCCGCACCAGTGATGAGCCTTCAAATGATATGGGGGTGGTTACCATTCAAAACGCCAGGGATATGAGTTCGTTCAGCCGGGAACTAATCAAGGCCATTGCCGCGCACAGGCACTGGGATCGGATGGAGCTGACCGGCAAGATCAGCGCCTGATT
>SLDX01000140.1 GCA_007125075.1 Desulfonatronospira sp. | reverse complement strand
GGTCGCGGCTTTTTCCTCAAAAGACGGATACAGGTCCTGATTGCCGAATCCCTGGCGGATATGCTCAACGGCACTCCTAAATCCTGGTCCCTGCGCCTGTCCGAAAACTGCCGAACCAAAATCCTTGCGCATCTGCTTAATAACGGACTGATGCTCTTCAAGGGAAGGATGTGTAACTGCTGCCCCGGTATCACCTTTGACATCAAGTTTTTCCTGGTCGTAATCATCCAGCAGGCGCAGACCTCTGGCGTAAAGTTTAAGCCATTCAAGTCTGTATCCCCTGCCTTTTCTTCAATAGCCCTGCTCAGGATGCGAATGCCGTCTTTCAGCTGTTGAATTTCCTGCTGTTTCTGGGCCAGTCTTTTTTCATTGACGGTGTAGCCTTTTGTCAGGTGCTCACGCAGCACACTGGTGGCCCATTGACGGAAACGAGTGGCCTTGACCGAGTTAACCCGGTAACCAACAGAAATAATGGCATCAAGATTGTAATGTTCGATCTGGCGAATAACTTCCCGCTCACCTTCCATTTGAACTGTTGCATTTTTTGCAACAGTTCGATCTCGATCTAACTCACGACTATCGAATATATTTTTTAAATGGCGGGAAATCACTGACTTATCACGTTCAAACAGGTCAGCCAGTTGCTGAAGACTCAACCAAAGAGTTTCTCCTTCAAGGCGGACATCGACTTGATGCTTGCCAGTCTCGTAAATGATAATGTCTACCATATGAGCCAGTGGGGTTTGACCAACATTCGTTTCCTTAAACATCCAATATCATTAGCGATGCGCCTGTTTTTCTGTATAAAGGCATACATAAATTTCCATTATTTGTTGATATCATAAACTTTTTACACTCCGTTCCCTGCGTGTATCAGGAAAACCTGACAGCTGCGTTTTTGTCAGTATGGTCATGGATCAAACCAGCCTGAACAAGCCTCGATCCTGCGACCGCCTGTTTTTGACGTTTGGGCCGCAGTAATTTTGGCTCTTCCGGTTAAACAGTACGTAGAAGAGAAAAGGCTCATGTGAATCGCCCGCTTCAGGCTTGGTTTGAGATACTTCCTTTCTTTATCTCTCGCCCCCTCGAAGACTCGGTAGAGGCTCAGAGCTCGCAGAGAAGAGAGAATTCATTTTTCAGATGTTAAAATGCATAAGAATTTTACATCAATCATCTTCCAAAAACCCGGCGCAGAATGTCCGTGGTCCGCTGGACCGGATCATTCCTGATGCCCGCTTCTTCCACAGCCAGATAGTCGAATATAGCCTCAAGCGCGTGGTCCACTACATGACTGGTCAGATCGGCTCTTACATCCGGTACAAAAGGCAGTCGTCTGTATTCGCCCATCAAATCGTCGTAAGTCTGCACAGCTCCTGCCTCGGATAAACCTTCCTGGACAATTGGAGTGAATTCATCAGCCAGAGGTTCTGACATTTTGCCCTGAAAATACCTGGTAGCAGAATCATCCGGTCCGCTCAGTATCTCGCGCACATCTTCCAGGGTCATTGCTGCTATGGCTTGCGTAAAAATGTCTCTGGCCCTGGGAGTGGCCTTTTCCGCTGCGCGGTTCATGCGCAGTTCCAGGTCTTCAAGCATGTGCCCCCTTCCTGCCCGGTCCAGTATCCCCTGTACTCTTTGCAGGCTTTCAGGCAAAGGAATATGTGCTTTGGGATCCTGATAGAAACCATTTTCCCGTCCCAGATGGCTGATCACATTTTCGCTGCCTGTTCTTAGAGCTTCCTTAAGCCCCCGGGTGATTTCCGAATCCGACAGACCGGCATCAGAAGCAGCTGATGTTCGTTCCTGAAAAGCATCCTTTCCTCTTTGCAGCCAGTTCCCTGCCGCCTGATCATCAGGTAAGAGACTGAACAGCATAAAGATTATCATGATCAGACCATATTTTTGCATTGTTCATTCCTGTCCGGGTTTAAGTTTATGATCTTGATAACGACCCTCTGAGTTATAGTCAAAAGTGGTGTTTTGAGGTTTTTTAAACGTAAGTGCGGAAACTGAATATTCCGGCATTGCGCAAACCTTGTGCATTCTGAACTCTACGGCACGCACTGGTCAGGGAAAGGTTGACGGTCATCCTGAAGTCCAGCCCTTGAAATCCAGATACTTAGTATAATCATAATCTGTAATATTCCTGTTTCAAGCCGGCCGCTTAAAAATGAAAAGATCGGTTAAAGCTATGTTCAATTCCAGCACAGGGGATCTAAAATTAAATTAAGGAGTCGAGATTGCGGGCAAAAGGGAGAACGGATAAACTATTGAAGTATTTTCCACGCGAACCACGCGGAGTGCGTGGCAGGAATAAACAGGTAAAAATCCTTCAGCTTCCATAAGTTTCAGCCAGGATCTCAACCGGATGAGCCTGGGCAAAGGGCAGCGCGTGATCAAACTGCATCCTGCAGCTCAGACATTCGGTAACCAGAACATCAGGCTTCATTTCCCGGATCTTCTGAAGCAGCGGCCCGGCGATTTCCAGGAATGTTTTATGAAATTTCCGCTTAAGACCCATAATTCCGCCCATGCCACAGCAGAGATATGATCCCTCCACTACCCGCAGGTCGAGCCCCGGAATCAGGGCAAGCAGCCGGGCATAAGGCAGTCCCGTATTCTGCTCCCGGGTATGACAGGGAGGATAATAGGCGATCTTTTTGCTTACCGGGGCAAAAGCAGTATTCATTTTCCCGGCATCGCGGAGGCACATCAGGTACTGACCCAGATCAAAGGTTCTTTGAGCAACCTTGATTCTGGCTAAAGGGTTCAGAGAAGAAAAAATTCCGTCATCTTTCATAAGTCCCGCGTACAGGGACCGATGGACACGGTGGTGCTTTCTCCGGTTCGATTGTGAATAATCGTCTTCCACGGGAATGACCATACTGGTTTCATCCCCACCGGCCGATTCCTGGTACTCTGAAGAATAGAAGGCTTTTTCCCTGATCATTTTTTTGAACATATATCCGCATGTCGGGCAGGAGCAGACCAGATCATAGCCGCTCTCAAGGATTTCGGTCATATGTTTCAGGTTATAGCCCGCAAGTTCAAGGCTCAAGGACGCATCGCCCTCTACCAGTGCGGGCATGGAACAGCATTTCTGCGGTGGATAATAGACTGTGACCCTGTTTTTGCGCAAAACTCGTACTGTTGCCTTTGCGACCTCAGGGAAAAAATATCTCGACGCGCATCCGGCAAAATAGGCCACCTTTTCTACATGTACATGATTGTCCGGATGTTTTTTGCAAAGTCCCGTTTTCTTGGCCCGGGCGGGGAAATCATCAGCTGGTATTTCCGGCAGGGATCTTTCCGTATGTATGCCCAGGATTTTCTTGAACAGGCTGGAACAGGCCCTGCTTTTGATTAACGTGTTCACCAGACCTGGAAACCTGCTCAGATACTTTGCGGCTCGATCTACATCTTGAATCAGCTTTGCTCCTAGAGGCATTCCTTCGATCCGGACAAACCCGCTTTTGGCCTGCAGGATTCTTGAGCGGATCTCAGGACAGGGGCAAAGCCCGCAGAAATTACAAAGTTCCGCCAGTTCACGCAGATCTGTGGAAGTTATGGGCATGGACTCATCTTTTTCCCGGTCAAAAAGCTGGTAAAGTTTGGGAAAAAACGGACAGACTTCAGCCATCATCTCCCGGCATTGCTCACAGTCAGCGCATTGATCCACAACCGATCTGATCTTTTTTTCGGGTGTATTATCCATGGCTCCTTATTCGGGTAACAGCAGATTTGCCGGATTTGGCAAAAAAAAATCTTTCATCCAGACTGTATTGAATATTGTTTTGACAGTTCTTCCAGCTCTTCCCAGCGCTGGTAGAGCCGGGCAACCTTTGCATCAGCCTTTTCCAGCTCGGCACTTAACTTTGCCAGTTCTGCGGCGTTGCTCATGATCCCGGGATCGTACAGCCGTTCACGCAGCCTGCCGGCCTCAAGCTCGGCTGCTTCAATCTCTTCTTCAATTCTTTCATATTCCCGCTGATCCTTATAGGACATCTTTTTGGTCCTGGCAGGCCTTTTACGGGTTGTTTTTCTGGCTGGAGTTTCAGCTTTTTCCTCCAGGGTGCGGGCCTGGATGTACTGGGCGTAATCCGCAAAAAATTCGGATCCACCCTGCCCGTCCAGGTACAGCAGGTTTTGACACAGGGTGTCCAGGAACATCCGGTCATGAGAAATCAAAACAATGGCCCCGGGGAACTCGATCAGGCTCTGCTCCAGAATTTCCAGGGCAGGAATGTCGATGTCATTGGTGGGTTCATCCAGCAGCAGAACATCAGCAGGTTTGAGCATCAGTCTGGCAATAAGCAGCCTGGACTGTTCACCTCCTGACAGCCTGGACACCGGCAATGGAAGCTGATCAGGAGTGAAGAGCATTTTTTTGGCCCAGGAAACCACGTGCAGAGCCCTGCCCTGAAACACGACCTGATCCCCATTTGGACACAAGGCTTCTTTCAAGGTCTGATTTTGATCCAGCTGTTCCCTGCGCTGGTCGAAGAGCACTACTCTTAAGCCTTCAGCCCACCTTACTTCTCCCTGCTCAGGCTCAAATTCTCCTGCCAGAAGACTCAACAGGCTGCTTTTGCCCGCGCCGTTCTGCCCTAGAACGCCCAGGCAATTTCCCGGTGAAAGGACAAATCTCAGATTTTCGAAAAGCAGTTTCCGGTCACGCCTGCAGCTTATATTCTCAGCCTGCAGAAGCATTCTGGTCTTTCGACCCGTACCTGAAAATTCTATCTCCGCGGTCCTGTTCTGAGCTTTTCTGAACCTGACTTCACTTAGTTCATCCTGAAGGGCGTATGCACTGTTTATCCTGTATCTGGCTTTGGTGGTTCTGGCTTTCACACCCTGGCGAAGCCACTCCACTTCTCTGCGGGTTTTGTTGGCCAGCGCCTGTTCCAGCCTGTCCTGGGTCCTGATGAATTCCTCCCGCTTTTCCAGAAAGGTGGAATAATTTCCTTCAACCCGCAAAAATCCGCCCTGATAAAGTTTATTGAGTTCCACTATCCGGTTGGTCACGCCTTCAAGGAAGGCACGGTCATGGCTGACCAGAATAAAAGCAAAATCAGGATTGGCCAGGACCTTTTCCAACTCAAGAATTCCTTCCAGGTCAAGGTGGTTGGTCGGTTCATCCAGGAGAAGCAGGTCTGGTTTCTGAATCAGGGCTCTGGCCATGGCCAGCCTCTTGAGCCATCCTCCGGACAGAGTGCTTACCTGAATTTCCGAATTGGAAAACCCCATGCGCCCCAGTGTTTTTTGCACCTGCACAAAGCAGTCCGGATCATGCCTGCTGTCAGGGATAACCTCCATCATGGCCTGTTCCAAGCTTTGATTTCCGGAAATATCCTCAGTCTGGGGGAGATATGCCAGACGTATATCCCGCCTGGCAATTATTTCACCTGAATCAGGACTCTCAACCCCGGCCAGGATTTTGAGCAGGGTTGATTTGCCTGAACCATTGGGACCGATAAGTCCGGTCCGTTCTTCTGCAAAAAAACCGATGCTCAGGTCTGAAAAAAGAGGCACTGTTGTATAGGATTTTTTAATGCCCCTGCAGGTTATTAGAGGATTTAAAGACATAATTTTATTATCTTTCTTTTTATTTTGGTTGCTCGATGTTTGCAATAAAATTATGATGTAATCAAGTTACAGCATTTCAGCATTTTGTGCATCCGGCTACGGGGTTTTGTCAAAAATGTCCGCCTGATTTTTCCAGGTGTTTTTGCCGGGCGAGTTGCTTTCTTTGCTTCATTAATTAAATTTAATTAACCGGATTATCAATCCCGGCAAATAAGCATGAAAAGTTTACCGAAAAATAAATAATCCATGCCTGATGGAAAAAAACATTTCTGGAGGTTGACGTGTACAACAGATGTAATCGCAGAACTTTTTTAAAACAGGGCCTGGTGGCCACAACAGGTATCGGTCTTGCCTCAAGCGCGCTGTTTGCCAAGACCATGGCCTGGGCGACTGAACCGGCAAAAAGACCCATGCCCAGAAAACCTCTTGGTGGAACAGGCCATGATGTAAGCATTTTCAGTCTTGGCGGAGAAGCCACAATCGAAAGGCCTGATCGCCGTGAACAGGCAGCCCGGATCATCAACCGTGCCCTTGATCTGGGAGTGAACTACATTGATACTGCACCCCGTTACGGACAGGGATCCAGTGAAATAAACATCGGGCAGGTGATGAAAACACGACGCAAAGAGGTGTTTCTGGCGACTAAAAGCCATGATTACACTTACGACGGAACCATGAGGCTGGTCGAGCAGAGTCTGGATCGCCTGCAGACCGATTACCTTGACCTGTATCAGCATCATTTTGTGCGCAGCTCTTCTCAGCTCAGGCAACTTGAGGGAAAAAACAGCGCCAGGCAGGCTTTTGAGCGGCTGAAGGATGAAGGAGTGATCAGGAACATCGGCATCACCGGACATTCCTCCCGGCTCCTGGCCGAAGCACTGCAGGGTTACGACTATGACTGCGCGCTGATCACGATCAATGCGGCCAGGGCGTCAATGAATGAAAGCGAGCATCTGGACCGTTTCTTCGACCTGGCAACAGAGAAGAATGTCGGGGTGATCGGCATGAAAGTAGTCAATGCCGGAAGCCTGCTGAGACAGGGGCTGACCATAAGGCAGCTGCTGCCCTACACCATGAGTTATCCGGTGTCCACTACCGTCATGGGCATTTCAGAGGTGGCTTATCTGGAAGAAGATGTGCGCATAGCAAGTTCTTTTGAACCTCTGAGCGAGAACGAAATGGCGGAAATCCGGGCAATTGCACAGGCAGGAGCATAACAGGATTTTGCGCCTGGCATTTGATTGCGGGTGAAGCCAAATTAGAAAAAATATTTCGTGTTTCAGCATCCGGATGGATATATCCGGATGCTGAAACAGAAAATGTGCAGGATGTTTTGCCTGGTCTGCTGAGACAGAAACCGGCAGACCGCAAAAAATTTTCAGGAAAGCAACAGGAAAATGCAGCTCCGTCTATATCCCCATTATTGCCTTCTGATATTCGTAAACAAAAGTTACATAGCTTTCATAGTCGTTAAAGCTGATTTCCTGCTCACCGAAATCTCCGGTCAGGGTAAGCCTGTAGACCCTGTTTCCGGTAGACATGTCGACCTGCTCAGTCTTTCCCTTTACCTGGGACAAAGGGATGGATTTACTCATAAACAGCCACTTTGGAACTGAAATGCTCTTGCTTTTTGAATCAAACTTGGCCTGGCCCATGATTGTATCTCCGAATTTTTAAAGTAATAAAAAAACCTGTTTATATTTCATATTTGGTTTTCCACCAAATGCTGTAACCAGTATCGAACAAAAATACATGAATCTTTCATCAAGGTACAGATATGCAAAAGCCTGGGCTGCTGAGTTCAGGAATATCGCGTAAAAGTCCTGGTAAAAAAATGAGCAGCTTCCGGATACTAGTCCAATTTAGGTGGTTATCAAAAAAAATACAAGCATTTTTTTAAAGAGCATAACCACAGTCACTATGGCGGTATATGTATAGGAAGTAATGGCGGAATTTTATGCCTCTGGAGTGACTGCATCCAGCAGTTCCGCATTCACTCCCCTGCCTTCATATACATTGCGCTGCACTTGATCGAGGGCGTCACCGTCAAAGCTGCGCCCAAGGATATCAGCAACTTTTTCCAGAAACTTAACCTGATCTTTGCGCGGTGAACCCCGAAGTATGGTGGCCGTGGTCAGACAGCGCAGCAGCACCCCCTTGGCGGTATTGCTTAAATTGGCATCCTTAAGCTTGCTTTCCTCCCAGTTTCCGTCAATTTTCTCAGCCTCAGAATTACAACGATCTAAAAGCTGACCAAGAAACAATACATAATTGGGGTGTGCGTCCTGGTTCAGAATCACACTTTCCCCTATCGCCTCAAATAAAAGCTCGCGTTCATGCTCTTCAAGCTTCGGGCAGTCATCCCTTATGAGTTCGTCAAGATCTTTTATTGCCACAGGTCCGGCTGTGCGCATGCGCGTCTGTTTCAGGATAAGCCAGATGATGACCGCGTTCCAGAAGGCGTAAACCGCGATCGCGGCGAACGGAATCAATGATCTGAGCGCTGCCCGGGCCAGTACGCGTCTGAGGATCATTCGAATCATCATGCTGGTTGCTCCGACTTTCAGCCGATAAAAAACCGCGTACATGATCATCTTCCATCGCGGCAGACGGGAATAGGGATCGACTCCATGCACCTCGGCCCGCGGATTGGGCATGTCCAGAGCAGCCCTGGATATGCCCAGGACAATCATTTTTTCAGTATCTCCGCGATCTACATCCAGACCGGCGTGAGTTCCAATGCTGCCCACAGCGCGAAGAATACGCCAGTACAGAACAGCAATCTCTGCGCCGCTTATAAGAATCCCCAGAAAAGCAAACATTGCCCAGTATGACAGTTGTTCAGAAAAGCCCTCACGGTCCTCTCCGAACCAGGACTGAAGACCAAGTTCGGACATGGCGAACAGCAGGCCGGAGATACCACCCAGCACACTCGCCTGGATCAGCGTTCTGCGCTCAATCCTGCGGATGCGTTTCAGCACTTTTTCCGGCCAGTGGCTCAGTGCCGGCCGGTCTGTTTTTGAATAACCGAGCATCCAGCGCAG
>SLDX01000144.1 GCA_007125075.1 Desulfonatronospira sp. | reverse complement strand
TTTTCTTTTGGCAAGGAAATCAAGCAATTATGAGGAGGCGTATCTTAATACGTTGACGAATAATTGTGCAGATTGACGCCGCCAAAGGGAAAAAGAACCGTTTCCGGATGAAAACTAATTAGAGAAGAAATAATCAATAATGCGTCCACGCAGCAGGTTTTAGGCAAAAGGTATTTAAAAAGACAGGAAATTAAAGACATGAAGGTTAAAGGAAATATGATTTTTTTAACTTCTCTGCTTTTATATAAACATTGAGGAGGCGAAGATGAGCAGTAATCCGGTAGTTGCCGTAGTGGGAGCCACAGGAGCAGTAGGCAGAGAAATGCTTAAAATCCTTGAGCAGAGGAATTATCCGGCCAGGGAGGTAATAGCGCTGGCTTCGGCCAGATCCGCAGGCAGCAGAATAGAATATAAGGACGGGGAACTGACTGTTCAGGAACTTACTGAAAATTCTTTCAAGGGTGTTGATCTGGCCATATTCTCAGCCGGAGGGGCTGCTTCCGAAAAATTCGCTCCACTTGCAGTACAATCTGGATGCGTTGTTGTAGACAATTCCAGCGCCTGGCGCATGGATCCCAAGGTTCCGCTGGTGGTTCCGGAAGTTAATCCCGATGACCTGGATCAGCACCAGGGAATCATCGCCAATCCCAATTGCTCCACCATTCAGATGGTAGTTGTGCTCAAGCCGCTGCACGACGTTGGAAAAATCAAACGGGTAGTGGTTTCGACTTATCAGGCTGTTTCCGGTTCGGGCCAGAAGGCTGTCCAGGAACTGGAAAATCAGGTCAAGCAGCTTTTTTCCATGCAGGAAGCAACTTCAAATGTCTATCCGTATCAGATAGCCTTCAACTGCCTGCCGCATATAGATGCTTTTCTGGATAACGGGTACACTAAGGAAGAGATGAAAATGGTCAACGAGACCAATAAAATAATGGGTGATGAAAGTATCCGGGTTACCGCCACAACTGTCCGGGTTCCAGTTTTTTACGGGCACAGCGAATCCCTGAACATACAGACGGAAACAAAAATCACATCCGAGGATGCCAGAACCATCCTTGCTCAGGCACCGGGAGTCAGGGTCCTGGATAATCCATCAGAGAAAATTTATCCCATGCCCATTATCGCCGCCGGTCAGGATGAAACCTTCGTCGGCCGCATCCGCGAGGATCAAAGCACGGACAATGCCCTGAACATGTGGGTGGTGGCCGACAACATCCGCAAGGGAGCCGCCTTGAACACGGTCCAGATTGCCGAATTCCTGCTGATCAAGGATTTGATCAGAGTGCCTTAAGAAGGGTCAGAGGGACGAAGACGGGAAGGCAGGAAGGTGGGAAGGTGCGGCTGCGCCGCAAGGTAAAAGGTACTCTTGATTTTAGCTTTTAAAGGAGAAATGAGTGGTCAGTATCGCCAGCACCCGGGAATATTTGGATAAGCTGCTATCTCTGCCCCGGCCGGGTGAGGACAATTTTTTTGCCTTTTATGATCACCGCATGCAAATGATCAGCACCAACCCCAGGCTGATGCTCGTCCCTCTTGATGACCACATGATCCATAGAGGGGACGGCATTTTTGAAACAGTCAAATATCTGGGGCGAAAAATTTACCAGCTTGACGCCCATCTTGAACGCATGGAAAAAAATTGCCGGGCCATATTCATACCTGCGCCTCTGCCCTGGTCAAGAATAAGGGAGCTCGCACTGGAGACGGCCAGAGCGGGTGGCCAGGAGGACGGCTATTTGAGCCTGTTCATAGGGCGCGGCCCGGGTGGATTTTCAATTGATCCGCGGGAATGTCCAAAACCAAGCCTGTACATAGTCGCCAGAAGGTTTCACCATCTTCCTGAAAGTTATTGGGAAAAAGGAGTCAGGGCCTGCAAGTCGGATAATCCGGCCAAGCAGAGCTTTATGGCCAGAATTAAGTCGGTCAATTACCTGCCCAACGTGCTCATGAAAAAGGAAGCTCTGGACAAAAACTGCGATTTCGTGCTTTGCTTTGATCACAACGATTTTCTGGCCGAAGGCTGCATCGAAAATGTGCTCATAGTTGATCATGAAGGCAGAATCATAGTTCCAGAGCTGAACAACGTCCTGCCAGGAACCACTTTGATGCGAGCGCTGGAACTGATAAGGTCTGAAAGAAGGTTTGTTTTCCGGGCTATCAGCGAGGATGAGGTCTACGAAGCAAGAGAGGTCATACTTCTGGGCACGACCCTGGACGCGCTGAGCGTTGTCCGGTATAACGGCAAGCCCATTCATGACGTGCGCCCCGGTCCGGTGAGCCTGAGAATGAGAGAACTTCTGATCCGGGATCTTCAGGAGAACGGCACTGTGTTTTGATCGCCCAGCAGCTTTTGATATACATCAATGTACTTTTTGGTCATGTGCTCCAGACTGTGCTCCTGGTGCACATAAGCATACGCGTTTTGAACCAGATCCTGAAACAGATCAGGTGAACGCAGCATCTGGTTCATCCTCCGGGCCAGGCACATGTGATTTTCCGCGGGACACAGCAGACCCCGACCCTCGACCAGTTCCTCAAGTCCCCCTGCAGAGGTCGACACCACGGGCACCTTATACCTGAAGGCCTCAAGCACTATGCTCCCCAGTCCTTCTTCACGCGAGCTCATGACGAAGAGATCAAAGATGGGAAAGAAACTCTCCACATCCTCCTCAAAGCCCATGAGCAGATATTCTCTTCCCAGGTTCAGCTTCTCAATTTCCTTCTGGACCTGTTCAAATAATTCTCCCTGGCCGAAATGAAGAAGCGCAAATCCCCGGGCTGAATTTTTCTTGAGTCTGGCCACCGCCCGGACCAGGGTCAAAGGATCTTTATGGGGCACAAGGGCGGCTGCGCAGGCTATGATTTTTCTGGAGCCCAGGCTTTGTCTAAGCTTCAGTGCTTTTTGCGAAGGTTTTTTCAAAGCTTTGGTGGAATCGATGCAGCTGAAAATGACTGGGATCTCTCTGTCCGGTATAAATTCAGAGAGAATATTTTTTATTGCCCCGGAAATGGCCACCACCTGGTCGGTATACCTGTATTTGAGCCTGGCGGCTATTCCGCGGGGCTTGAAGTCCACGCGTCTGGTATAAATAATCTTTCTTCCGTGAAAAGGCCTGCTCAGCACTGCCAGTCCCTGAGACCTGCCGGTCTGGGCATGCAGCAGATCGAATCTTTTGCCCTCTGTCAGCAGATATCTGTAAGCCGCCAGCTGGTTTTTGACGCCGATGACCGACAGAGAAAGCTCTCTGGCCTTCCGGGCGGCAGGGTAGCCTTCCAGGCATAAAAGGCTGGTGGAATAACCTTCAAGCTTCAGGCCCTTCATGGTCAAAAGGGTCTGCCGTTCGCCTCCGCGCCAGGTCTTTTCAGTGTTTATCTGCAGGATGTTCATGCAAATTATGGATCAGGAACGATTAACCCGGCAGGCCGGCGAAACGGCCAAATTATGCGGCTGATGGTTTAAGCAACCATCAGTTATCAATTATTGTCCGGGAATGCGGAATCGGGCAATACAGGGTGCGGCTCAACCGGATCAATAGCCCGAGGGGACAGATCTTCTGTCATCTCGGTTTGAACTGAATAATGTTCTTCGCTGCAGCCTAAAGTGCCGAAGACGAGAAAACAGCTTAAAAACATTGCAAAAATTAATGATGGCAGTTTCATGATCATGCTCCTTTTGTAAAGATTAAAACATCAGATCAGCAGGACCCGCGCGGCAAATCCTGCTCCTGAAGATCAGGCATTGAACTCAGGCATATACTCATCAGAATCGATATAAGTCAATGCACAAATTATGATTCTCCGTGGGAATTGTCTTATCAGTTGACATAATTGAAAGTTCTTTACTATTAATAAATAGATATTTTTTGACACTGAAACGATATTTATTTCCGCAAATCCGTAAATCCGGAAAAAATTAATCCTGGTAAAAATCCAGATCTCCGGATCCGTAATCCTGGACCAGATCAGGGACGGGAACGCAGGAAGGTTCAGGAAAAAAAGTGTCTCTGCAGCATTAATAATAAAGACAAATATCAAGTATTACCAGGTTTGATCTGCCTGGTTGTGATCAGGGGGCTTGGATGCAAAAGTTGAACGTTGGAGTGGTGGGAGTAACCGGCTATACGGGCATGGAACTGGTCAGGATTTTAAATGAACACCAGGGTTTTGAGCTTGGCTCGGTATCATCGCGGTCACAGGCCGGCAGAGCGTTTCAGGAGCTTTTTCCTTTTTTTAGAGGCACCTGTGCAGGCTCCATGCCTGTAACTTATCCCGACCCTGAACTTATTTCCAGGGACTGCGACATGGTTTTTCTGGCTGTGCCGCACAAAACGGCCATGGACATGGCTGCGGACTTTGTGTCCAGAAATGTCAAGGTGATTGACTTAAGTGCTGATTTCCGGCTCAGGGATGACCAGGTTTATACGCATTGGTACGAAGTTGAACACACCCAGCAGGATCTGCTTAAAAAAACGGTATACGGACTGCCGGAGATTTATGCTCAGGAGATTGCCCAGGCCGGGCTGACGGCCAATCCGGGATGCTATCCTACTTCAGTGATTCTGGCTCTTTATCCCGGTTTGCGCAACAACCTTCTGGATGCGCAGGGAATCATCGTTGACAGCAAGTCCGGAGCCAGCGGCGCAGGCCGCAGCGCCAAGACGGCCACTTTGTTCAGTGAGGTCACGGACAGCTTGCGGGGCTACAGCCTTGGCAGGCACAGGCATACTCCGGAAATGGAGCAGGAGCTCTCCAGGGCAGCAGGTCAGGAAGTCCGCATTACCTTCAGTCCCCATCTGGTACCCATGAATCGCGGGATTTTAAGCACCTGCTACGTGCGGCTGAAAGAGGGAACGGATGTTGATAAGCTGCGAAGCTATTATCAGGAGTTCTACCGGGAAAGTCCATGGGTGCGCGTTCTTCCTGAAAACGTCTTTCCTGAAACCAGGTGGGTGCGCGGAACCATGTTCTGTGATCTTGGTTTTGTAATGGACAAGCGCACGCACAGACTGATCATCGTCTCCTGCATAGACAACCTGTGCCGGGGCGCTTCAGGTCAGGCCGTAGCCAACGCCAATCTTATGGCCGGTCATGATCCTGGGCTGGGCATAAGCAATGCTCCGTTGATGCCCTGATTCCATGTTGTGGTTTTGTTGAATCGGGACTCCGGTGCTACAAGTAATAAAGTATGCCCACTACCGCCCCGGTCATCAGCATGGCCAAGGGGTGCCGGCCAGGATGCACCTGGGGCCCGAGGGCTACGACTTCACCAGCCCTGTCCGGTGCGATGCTGGTCAGTCCTTCCATAAGAGGATTATCTGGAAATCGTTATGGGCGTAACGGGTAGCCGGCTTGAATACTTTGTGAAGATGCTTCAGTACTCAATGCCCTCTCTGGCGGGTATGTTCTGTTCAAAATGGTGCTTGACCAACCTGATTTCGGAGACCAGATCCGCCTGGTCTGAAAGCCATTCAGGTACGTTTCTGCCGGTTAACACCAGGTGTGTTCTGCTGGTTCGGGCCAGGTCAAGCAGATAAACGAGTTCTTCCCGGGTGATCAGGTTCTTGCCCAGAGCGTATATGGCTTCATCAAGGACCAGCAGATCCACCCGGCCCTCAAGTTTTTTCCGGGCCCAGTCCAGCAGGGACAAAGCCCTGGCCCGATGGCGCTCATGATCTCGTCCGTTCAGAAAAAAACCGGCTCCTGAGGCCAGAAACATATCCGGGGGCAGAAGCTGCTTGAGAACCTTCTGTTCCCCGGCCTGAAAATCGCGCTTAAGGAACTGGCCGAATCCGACCCGCAGTCCGGCTCCCAGGGCTCTTACCGCCTGGCCTACCGCAGCTGATGTCTTGCCTTTGCCTTCACCGGTATAGATGAGTATCAGGGCCTGTTTTTCAGGTTTTTCTCCCAATCCTTGATCTCCTCGATAATCTGTTCTTCTCCGGGAACTTTGCGGCCCTGCATGAGTACGCGTCCGTTGCATATTGTGGTGTCCACGCATTCGCTCGATGCTGAGTATACCAGATTGGATGTCAGGTCGTGGCGAGGGATGAGGGTGTAATGGTCAAGATCAATCAGGATGCAGTCAGCCAGCATTCCCGTAGCAATCCTGCCCAAGTCCAGCCCGAATATGCGCGCGCCGTTCTCAGTAGCACATTCAAGGGCCTGTTTGGCGGTGAACGAAGTCAGATCCGGATTAATCCGCTCCGAAAAATTTTGCTCGACAAGATCCAGAATCCCTGAAGGCAGAACCAGACCGTTATAGCTGGACAGTTTGGCCATAAGAGCGGCCACTTTCATTTCCTCGAGCATGTCCAGGTTGTTGTTGGATGAACAGCCGTCTGTCCCAAGGCCGATGCAGATTCCCCGTTTGTACATCTCCTTGAAGGGAAAGACTCCTGAACCCAATTTCATGTTCGACACCGGATTGTGGACCACTTTGACCCCGTTTGCGGCCAGGATGTCCATTTCCCTGTCATTCACCCAGATGCTGTGGCAGGCTATGACGTTGGGACCCAAAAAACCTATGCTTTCCAGGTATTCCACGGGTCGCAGGCCGTGTTTTTCCTGGCAGTCCATCACCTCCCTGCGGGTTTCGGAGACATGGATATGAATGAGTATATCGTTCTGTCTGGCGAATTCAGCAATCCAGGTCAGTGACTCTTCGGATACGGTATACACGCCGTGAGGGCCCAGGGTATACAGGATTCTTTCGTTATTTTCATGCCCGGCAAAGAATTTTCTGGTGCGGGAGCGGAACTGTTTGGCTTTTGCCGGGTCATTGAAATCAATAAATACAGAAGACAGGGCCGCGCGAATGCCCATCTCGGAAACGGCCTTGGCCGTAGCCGGCATATGCCAGTACATGTCGCTGAAAAGCGTGGTTCCGCTTTTGATCATCTCCAGGCAGGCCAGCTTTGCACCTATGTAGACGTCATTAAAAGTCAGCCTGGATTCAAAAGGCCAGATGTGGTCGTTAAGCCATGTATAAAGCTCAAGATCATCCGCATACCCACGCAGCAGGGTCATTGCCGCATGGGTATGGGAGTTGACGAAAGAAGGAAAAATGGCCTTATTTCGGCCATCAATCACTTGGGATGGTTCATGTTCAAGATCAAGTTCCGGACCTGTTTCTGCAAATCTTCCGTCCTGGATCAGGACATCGACCACCTGGTTGCCTAGGAGCACTTCTCTGATCAGGATAGAAGTCATGCAAAACTTCCCGGGTTTATTCCGGTCCTTAACAGGTGGAGCAGCTTCCGCCGGAACATCCGCTGCAGCTGGAACCTCTTGAGGTTGCAGCACTGGATGACGGGCTGCCTTGAACAATGGGACCGCCCGTCTTGAACCTGCACGCTGAAATCAGTTTGCTGACATTGGTGCTGCCGCATTCAGGGCAGGATACAGTTTCTTCCTCTTTAAAGACAAGTTCTTCAAATTCACGGCTGCAGTCAGTACAGACGAATTCATGTAATGGCATTTATTTCCTCCTGAAATTAAATCTTTTGAATTATATGGAAAATTGTCCGCAAGCGCTTCTTAAGGAACTGCGGCGGGTTCCGGCTCTATAGGGTCCTCAAACAGGTAATGCTCAACAAGCCTGCAGATTACATGACCAGCGGCAATGTGGACTTCCTGGATTACGGGAGTAGAGCCGTCTTCCACAATAAGCAGATGGCTGCAGTACTTATGCATGGATCCGCCTTTGCGTCCTGTAAGTCCCACAGTGATCATGCCCATGGACTGGGCCTGCTCCAGGGCCTGATTGACGTTGGCGCTTTCTCCGGATGTGGAGAGGCCTACCAGGATGTCTCCGGAACGGCCCAAGGCCCGGACCTGCTTGCTGAAGACCTGGCTGAAGTCATAGTCGTTGCTCACTGCAGTGAGAATGGAGCTGTCAGTGGTCAGAGCAATAGCGGGCAGCGGTGGTCTCTCCAATAAAAAACGGTTGACGAATTCCGCGGCCAGATGCTGAGCGTCAGCTGCACTGCCCCCGTTACCGCAAAATAGAGCTTTTCCGCCCGAGGACAGGCTTACGGCCAAAGTTTTGCCGACCATAATCAGACTTTCCGCATTACGGCTGAAAAAATGTTCCCTGGCCATTAGCCCTGCCCGTGAATGTTCCTTGATGATTTCCTGGGCGTTCACCCTCATGGGTTTTCCTTGGTTTGAATAGTTGATGCTTGGCGGAACTGTTTTTTTCCAGAGGATAAATATAGGCTTAGCTGAACCATTGGTCAATTCCCGGAAACAAGTTATTTTTGTTGAAAAATCCCCCTGCACCAGCAGACAACTATTTGATTTTACTGATCCCTTGATCCTTAAGACTGACCCCTGAAGCCTGAAAAATATATTTTACAGGCGAATTAAAAGCCCTCTTTTCTTTTGCCGTAAATTCATTTAATTGATAATTATTGCAAAAAAAGCTAAAAATCAGTCGAACAAAATGCTCAAAACCTTCAGGCCAACGGACAAAAAATGCGTGGTGCTCATCGGTATGCCCGGAGCGGGAAAGTCGACTCTTGGCAGGCTTCTTTGTTCCAGGATTCATTATGCTTGGGTGGATACCGATGATCTGCTCCAGGCCTGGTGGGGCATGCCGCTGCAGGGCATTCTCGATCATCTTGGCCTGGATGCCTTTCTGGATGCCGAGGAGGAAATGGTCAGAGCTATAAATCTTCGCCGGACAATTATCTCCACCGGAGGCAGCGTTGTCTACCGGCATCTGGGAATGCAGCATCTGGCGGGACTGGGTCCGGTCATCTATCTCAGGGCAAGCGTGCAGAGCATATCCAGCAGAATAAGCAATGCAGACTCCCGGGGACTTGTTCGGCACAGCGGCTGCAGCCTGGAGCAGCTTTTTGACGAACGGCGCGTTTTATATGAAAAGTATGCCGATCATGTCCTGGATACTGACGAGATGTCCGTTCAGGAAAGTGCGGAGGCAATCAGAAAATGGGTCAAAAAATAAAAAAGCTTATGCCCAGAGTGGTATTTGCCCGTCTGGGAAGCCTTTATCAGCGGATGGAAGATGCCTACAATGTCGTGGCCGGGGATATCGGACTCAGCTGCCGGGATTGTCCGGACAACTGCTGCAACAGTTTTTTCAAACACCACACTCGTGTTGAGTGGGCTTATTTCTGGCAGGGACTGAACGGATGCCATGCAGACCTGCGGGAGAAGATTATTGGTAAGGCATATGAATACACGCATCAAATGCGGTCTGCAATGAACCCGGGAAATGAGCCGCTGCTCATGTGTCCGGTGAATTTTGACGGCCGGTGCGTGCTTTACGGGCATCGCCTTATGATTTGCCGCCTGCACGGGGTGCCCAGCACTCATATTACTCCCCGGGGACAAACCCTGAATTTTCCCGGATGTTTCAGGTGCAGGGAAAGAACCGAATCTCTGGAAAGTCCCCCCAGGGTGGACCGTACCGGTTTTTATCATGAACTGGCCCTTCTGGAGCAAAACTATGTAGGACCTAAAATTGTCAAAATGAGCAAAGTAAACCTGACCCTGGCGGAAATGATCGTCCAGGGACCGCCTTTAACGGGCGGCGGTAGAAAAGAGGAACATGCGGCTGATTTGAGAGTGTAAACAGATAGCAGGTCTAGATGAGGATTTCAGTAATGGTGCGAGTAAAGAGATTAAGATGGTTCGCATTGTTTGTTCTGGTCTTGGTAATGTCCGGGTGTTCTTACATGAGCGTCAAGCATCTGGAAAACAACCCTCTTAGTTTTGACCGCAAGGAAGAGCTTGAGATGCGCTTCTGGAATTTTGTCTATGTAAATAATGCTGTCAACGATAATTACTTGTTGCAGGGCACGGCTTATCCGAGAATGGAAGTTATTCCCGGATGGGGCAGCTGGATTCATAATATGAGGATTTCCTCCTACTTAAGCGATGATCAGGGGCGGGTGCTGGCCAGCGATTCAACAGTGTATCCGACCACTGAACTAGATCCAGAGCAGGGGGTTCAGTTTGAATTTTTCCTGAAACCGGAAAGGATTTCACCGGAGAAGGAGACTTTCATTACCTTCGGCTACAACATGCAGATTACTGAAGACCGATTTGTTGATCCAACCATGGATCCTCCCTTGACCGGCGAAAGAAGCGTATTTTTTGCCAGCGAGGGCGCTTTGTCCAGATAGAGGTCGCTGATGTAAAAATATTTTTGATGAGCCGACCATGTTCCTTTGCCTTGAATCCAAATTCATTTTTCTAAAAGCCGATAAATATTCGACTAAACCAGGCACTGCCGGTGAGGGAAGAGATGAGCGTGGATAACGACATCCTGCATGAGGATCAGCTGTGCATTCTTGAAGAAGTTGAGAAAGGTTTCAATATCGGCATTATCGGCACGGGAACGGGATTCGGCTCGATACTGGAATTGACTGATAATCCTGACCTGGAAGAATTTTTTCCAAAGCTTAATCTTGTAGCTCTTTCTCAGCCCGGTTCAAGGGACAGGCGCCTTCAGAAGGCCCTGGACATGGGGGTCAAGGTTTATGACAACTCTCAGAGCATGCTCAAGGCCCATCCGGAAATCAATCTGATCATTGAGCTGACGGATCAGCAGAACATGATCAAAAAACTGCGCAAGACTGTTCCTGAACATATCTCCATTCTGGACCACAATGCCGCTGCATTTCTGTGCGGCATGCTGATCATGATCGAAGTCAGCAACAAGTGCAGACTGAATCTTAGTCAACAACAGGCACTGTTCATGGCTGTTACCGATCAGCTGCAGGAAGACATGCTCCTTCTGGATACCAGGGGCGTGATCCAGGATGTGAACAGGAACGTGAGCAGAAGACTGGGCAAGGAAAAAAGCGAGCTCGTGGGTTACTTCTGCTGGGAAGTCTTTGACTGTTCCGCCAAGTGGCAAAGCGCACATCCAAACAGCTCGGAATGCCCGTTCAGGAAAACGGTTGAAACCCGAAAGCCCGCTGAAGCCATGCAGTCCTGGGTTGATGACCAGGGCAGAGTCCGTTACTACCGCATTTATACCTATCCTGTATTTAACGAGGCAGGCCGGCTGACCCGTGTTGTGGAAATGCGCAGAGACATAACCGTGCGCACTGAAATGGAAAAGCGACTGCAGCAATCTGAAAAACTGGCTGCCATCGGCGAGCTGTCCACTTACATCGCCCATGAAATCAGAAACCCTTTGTTCGCCATCGGCGGCTTTGCCAACGCATTGCTGCGCAATCCCAAGCTTGATTCAGGCTCTGTGGAAAAGGTGAAGATAATTCAGCAGGAGTCCAGGCGGCTGGACAAGATACTGAAAAGCATAATCAACTTTGCCCGGCCCACCAAGCCTGCCCAGCAGCCGGTAAATGTCAATGAAGTGCTGAACGACGTGATGCAGCTTTTTAATCTGACCTGTGAAGAAAAATGTATTACAATACAGATGCTCAAGGATGATAATCTGGCCAAAGCGAGAAGCGATCCCGAACTTCTCAAGCAGTGCCTGATCAATCTGATCAAGAACGCGGTTGAATTCATGCCTGAGGGTGGAACTTTGACCTTGAAAACCTTCATGGACGAAGATTATGTCGGGGTTGAGGTAAGTGATACCGGCAAAGGCATTCCCAAAGACATCCGGGATAAGATCTTCAATCCGTTCTTTACCACCAAGGAGTCTTCCGGAGCAGGCCTTGGTCTGGCCATGACCAAAAAGATAGTGGATGATATGGGCGGCAAGATAGATCTGCTCAGCCAGGAAGGCAAAGGAACCTCAATTACCATAAGAATTCCACTGCTTCTGGCTGTGCCGGAAAGCATGGAATAAATCCTGATCTGGAGCAGTCATACCATGAAATATTTTTTGTATCCGGTCTTTTTCACAGCGGCGCTGCTGGTCTGCCAGTTCTGGGGAGGAGCTTATTCCCAGGCTTTTCCCAAAGAGGCGGTTATTTTTCCGGAATCAGCCAGGGTGTGGGAGAAAAAAGATCTTGAAGTGCAAGGATCAGGCGACAACCTGCAGGTGAAGTTTGAACTGCCTGCCGGAGCGGATCTGGACAGTCTGCTGATCCGTCCGGATGGTTCAGCTGATTATTTTGTAAAAGAAGTGCAGTGGAGCAGGTCAGAGCCTGAAGAAAGCGAAAGAATCAGAAAACTGCGCAACGAACTGGAAAAACTGAAGGCCCGGAAAAATGAACTGCAGGCGGAACTTACAGCCTATCAGGGGCGCATTGATTTCTGGGAAGCACGCAAAGACCATCCTGAAGAGCCTGAACGCCTGAATGAGCTCTCTGAAATGATCTTTGGTCATCTGAAAGAAGCATACACCTTAAAAGCAGCAGCTGAGCAGGTCAGAGAAGAGACGAAACTTAAGATCAAAGAGCTGCACAAAAAACTGGAGAAAATGACCGACCCGGAAAACAGAGGCTGGAAGATAATTGTCCATCTGGGCGGATACGGAGCAGGTGAAACAACAGGGATAGAGTATGACTACATTCTGTCCGGCTGCGGCTGGGAGCCTGTGTACAGACTGCGGGCTCTTCCGGATCAGCAGCGCGTAGCTTTCTCCTGGGAGGCAAGGGTCTGGCAGAGCAGCGGTCAGGACTGGGAGGATGTGCGCCTCAGCCTGGCCACTCTCGAACCGCGGAAAAAGCTTGAACCTTCGGCGTTGCCTGACTGGATCGTCAGGCCCGCCCCGGAAAGAGGTCCTCCCCGGCCCATGGATGCGCGGCTGGCCATGGAGGCCGCACCGGCCCCGGCGGAAGAAAGAAGAGAGGTGTATTCCATCTGGGATCTGGGCAGGCAGAACCTTGCCGCAGGAGACAAACCCAGGCTCAGGATCAGCGAGCAGGACTGGCAGGCTGAGTTTGTGCGTATTCTGCGCCCGAGCATGAGCGATAAGGCTTTTTTAAGGGCTGATGTCAAACTTGAGCATGCGCAGAACATCCCGGAAGGCGAGGCCATGTTTTTCCTTGGCCAGGCCATGCTCGGAAGACATGCTTTCAGCTTTACCGGTACAGAGAAAACCATACATTTCGGTGAGGATCCCTTTGTCAGCGCTGAAACAGTGACTAAAGCCAAAGGCACCGGAGCCAGAGGCATAGTTCGCGGCCGCCAGACCCATTTATGGCATTTCATGATCGGCGCGGTCAACTTCCATGACTATCCGGTGAGCATCCGGCTGGAAGAACCCAGGCCGGTACTGCGGGACGAGCGGATTGAAGCCTCTTTTGAACTCGATCCCCGGCCCGCGGATGAGACTGAATCTCTTTTCATCTGGGACCTGGATCTTGAACCCGGAGAAGTTCGCGAAGTGGATGTACAAGTCGATATTCAGGCTCCCAGGGACATGGATGTGGACTGGGGCTGGAGATGAACGGTTAATGGTTTTTTTGAATGATCAGGAGGTCCTTGACCTGCAGGCTTCAGAAGCTTAGAGGACGATCAGGCCCTGAACCCGGGGGAAAGAAGCATATCCAGGCACAGCACGCTGAGGGCGGCTGTTTCCCAGCGAAGCACTCCACGGCCGAGTGTGGCGGAGATAAAGCCTGAAGAGGTCAATTCCCGGACTTCATCCGGGTCAATACCTCCTTCCGGGCCTATGACCACGACCTTTTCATCATCCAGTCCGTGCAGATACATATCCACCAGGTTTTTTTTCTTTTCCTGTTCCCACAAAACTATTTTTGCGGGTATTTCCCGGGCATAGCTTACCAGTTCATCAATTCCGCCGGACAAAAAGACAAGGCCGGGCAGCCACGGATTGCGGCTCTGCTTGGCTGCCGCCAGAAGTTTTTTATGCCAGTTTTCCGCTCTGGACAGGTCCACTTTGCCCTGGCTGTTTTTTGCGGACCAGAATATTATCTTCCAGGCCCTTAATTCCACGGCCTTTTCCAGCAGCCAGAAGCGCCTTGAGCTTTTGTTCCAGCCCAGAGCCAGATGCAGCCTGAGTGCGGGTTCTGGTTCCTGCCAGATTTTTTCAGGTGCTAGCAGGACCACTTTATTAGTGCACTTTTCAACCACAAAAACGCCCATGCGGCCCAGGCCGTCCGTGAGATAAACCCTGGACCCGGGCATGATGCGCAGCACCCGGCTTAAATGATGGGCTTCCTCCTGTTCCAGCCTGTAAGGCTCCTGCCATTTATCATGGGAAAGGTAAAAAGTATGCATGCGGCTACAGTTGTCAGTAAGAACTTTAAGAACAAGGCTCAGCCGGGCAGTTTGTCCTCTATGAGTTTCATCGCTTTCTCCCCGGCCTCATTAAGGCTCAGTTGATCGTTTTCAATTGTCATTTCCGCTTCCGGGTCCATCTCAAAAGGTACATCCACTCCTATGACCCGGCCCAGACCGGGAAATTTTTTTCCGGTCTTTTTTCTTTCCAGGGCTTTGGCATAGAGATCGGCCATGACCAGGCCTCCGGGTCTGGATCTTTCCCTGCGCATGGCCGTAGACAGAGAACATTTAATGTGAATTTCAGCAAAATTAGGCACCCGGTTGCGTACAGCACGGCGCATGGAGATCCTGGGAGCCGTGGCGTCCAGAAGGACCAGGCGTCCTGGTCGGGTAGCACGTACAGCATCATCTGCAAAAAGTTCATAGGCTCTTTGCCTTTCTTCGCTTGTATACTGCGGATCGGGAAAGTATTTTCTGCGCAGTTCATCCATGCGCAGGACCAGGACATCAAATCCTTTTTCTTTCAGTCTGTCACGGACATAATCGCATATACTGCTCTTGCCGGAGCCGGGAAGGCCGGTGAACCAGATGACCAGCCCCTGTTCAGATGACCACCCCTTAGGTGTGGCAGGCAGAGGACAGAAGACAGGGGACAGAGTCAAGAGTGATGGATGCATAAATTAAATTCCGGTTCAAGGGTTTACGGATGCGGCCATAAAAATCAACATAGCAAACCGCTTTACCGTGGACAATATTAATTTCTGCGGGGCCGATTCAGATAGTTTGGCAGTCCCTGGACAGGCACGGAAAACGACTAAGGATCAGTGGATGCCGGCCAGGACACTTTCCAGGATCCGGTTGAAACCATGGGGTCTTCCATTTGCAGAAAATGTCCAGCCCCGGGGATAACCGTTTCCTGAAGCCTGCAAAAGGACTTTTTGCAGGCTTCACTTTCTTCTTGACAATGTTTAAATGTCATTATACTTGTTCTTCATATCAACATATCTTTATATGGTAATAAATTGAATAGCACTCGCATTTTTAAATCCCTGGCTGATGAAACCAGGCTCAGGCTGCTGCATCTGCTGCTGCACCATGAACTGAATGTCAATGAGCTGGTGGGCATTCTGGACATGGGTCAGTCCAGGATCTCCAGACATCTGAAGATTCTGACCGATTCAGGCCTGTTATCGTTCAGACGGGACGGCAGCTATATTTATTACAGCGGAATACGCTCACCTGAGTTGAAGCATCTGACCGGATTCGTCATCGAATCAGGAAAATCATCTCCTGAATTTGCCGCAGACCTGGATAAGGCCGCTGAGATTCTGGAAGAGCGCAAACACAAAGTCCGCACTTTTTTCAACGATCTGGCCAATGACTGGGACCGGATGAAACAGGAAATACTGGGAGAGTTCAGTCTGGCAGGTATAGTTTCCAAAAGGGCTGAGAACAGGGATGTGGCAGCTGATCTGGGCTGCGGAACAGGCGGGATGATTATCCGGCTCGCGCGACATTGCGGCCGGGTCATAGGCGTGGACAGCTCACCCAGAATGCTGGAAAAGGCCGGAAAAAGCCTTCAGGTGGCAGGAGTGGAAGCGGATCTTCGTCTTGGCGAACTGGAGCATCTGCCCATGCGCAACAAAGAAGTCGATCTTGCGGTTATGGAGATGGTCCTGCGCCACGTGGCCGAACCTCAGGAAGGTCTGAAGGAGGTTTTCCGGGTGCTCAGGCCCCAAGGACTGTTCATTATGGCCGATTTCGACCGTCACGATCAGGAAGCGGTCCGCAGGAAGTATGGAGGAGTCTGGGCGGGATTCACCAGAGAGCAGCTTGAGAGCTGGATGAAAGAAGCAGGTCTTTTCGTCTTCAGCATAGAGCAGCATCAGGTGCGCCACGGCTTAAGCGTCAACGTATGCATGGCCTCGAGAGTCTGAGCATATCTTTTAAATAATAAAAAAACCCGCAAAGGAGAACAACATGGACAAAGGCAATCATTTTGAAGTCAAAGACAGGTCTCTGGCTTCCCAGGGCATGAAAAACATGGAGCTGGCCGAATTGCATATGGGCGCTCTATTGAAGGTCAAAAAGCGTTTTGAACAGGAGAAGCCTCTGAAGGGCGTGCGCATCGGACTTGCTCTGCATGTGACCAAGGAAACAGGAATCCTCGTGCGCACCCTTATCGCCGGTGGAGCTGAAGTGGCCATAACCGGGTGCAATCCTCTGTCTACACAGGATGATGTTGCTGCGGCCCTGGCTGAAGAAGGGGTTATGGTCTGGGCCTACAAGGGCGAGACAAAAGAGGATTACTACCGATATATAAACAAGGTCATCGAATTCAAGCCGCACATCACCATTGATGACGGCTGCGATCTGGTTTCGGAAATCCATAAAAGCCACAGCCACCTGATTCCGGAGATCATTTGCGGCTGCGAGGAGACCACAACCGGCATTATCCGGCTCAAGGCCATGGAAAAGGACAATGCCTTGAAATACCCCATGATAGCGGTCAATGACAACATGACCAAGCATCTGGTGGACAACTTCTACGGTACAGGCCAGTCCACAGTGGACGGGATACTAAGGGCCACAAACATCCTCTTTGCCGGGAAGAATTTTGTGGTCTGCGGCTATGGAAGCTGCGGCAAGGGTGTGGCCAAGAGAGCCAAAGGACTTGGAGCCAACGTGATCGTGACCGAGGTGGATAACTTTCGAGCCCTGCAGGCCGCGTATGACGGGTTCAAGGTGATGAAGATCGAAAACGCCGCTCAGATCGGAGACATTTTCTGTACGGTTACCGGGAACAAGAATATTATCCGCCTGGAGCACATGCAGGTCATGAAAAATGGTGCCATTCTGTGCAATTCCGGTCATTTTGACAATGAAATCGAGATCCCGGCCCTGCAGGAAGCAGCTCAGTCCAAAAGAAGAGTTCGCGAGGCCATGGACGAGTATCTTCTAAACAACAAAAAAATATTCATTCTCGGAGAAGGCAGGCTGATCAACCTGGCTGCGGCCGAAGGCCATCCCAGCGAAGTCATGTCCACCTCCTTCTGCGGTCAGGCCCTTGCCTGTGAATTTGGAGTGCAGAACAAAGGCAGAATGGAAAACAAGGTCATTCAACTTCCTCGCGAACTGGACGATGAAATCGCCGGCCTGCAGCTGGAGGCCATGGGGCTGGAAATAGACCAGATGACCCGGGAACAGAAGGATTATCTGGAATCCTGGGAAGAGGGGACTTAAATCGGTGTGTCGGATGTCGTCGGAGATCGGTAAGTCGGATGTCGGAGATCGGAGGTCGGCAAAACAGGAAGAAGCAGGCAGATCAAAGGCATAATAAAGACTTTAGACCGGTGAGTCAGTCAAGACAGAAGACAAAAACAGGAATGGAAAGAAACTAAAAACAGCAGGCGTAAAAGCAGAAAAGCTTTTTTTTCGCTCTTAAACTATAAGGAGAACAGTATGATAGGTAATCAGGGCAAATATTTTTTCACTTCCGAATCAGTTGCTGAGGGCCATCCGGACAAGGTGGCCGATTATATTTCTGATGCAGTGCTGGACGCGCTCATGGATCAGGATCCGGAATCCAAAGTGGCCTGTGAATCGCTGGTCACCACCGGAATGGTCTTTATCGCCGGGGAGATCTCTTCCTCGGCCTATGCTGATCTTCCGACCATTGTCCGCGAAACGGTCAGGGATATCGGATACAACAGTTCGGATATGGGTTTTGACTGGGAAACCTGCGCGGTCATTTCCTCCATTGACAAACAGTCTCCGGACATCGCCCAGGGAGTGGAACGCAAAGCCCCGGAAGAACAGGGCGCAGGCGACCAGGGCATGATGTTCGGATACGCGTGCACCGAAACCGAAGCGCTCATGCCGGCCCCCATACATTATGCGCACAAACTGAGCCGCAGACTGGCCTATGTGCGCAAAAAAAACATCCTTGATTTTCTGCGCCCCGACGGCAAGACCCAGGTGGGCATGGAGTACGAAAACGGCAAACCGGTGCGCGTGGACAATGTAGTGGTATCAGCGCAGCATGACCCCAATATTTCCTACCAGGATCTCTCAGAAGCCATCCGCAAGGAGGTCATCTTTCACTCCCTGCCTCCGGAACTGGTGGATCACAAGACCAGAGTGTACATCAACACCACAGGACGTTTTGTCGTCGGCGGACCCATGGGCGACTGCGGTCTTTGCGGGCGCAAAATAATCAACGACACTTACGGAGGCATGGCCGCACACGGCGGCGGGGCCTTTTCCGGAAAGGATCCTTCCAAGGTGGATCGCTCAGGGGCATATATGGCCAGATATTTGGCCAAAAACATCGTGGCTGCAGGTCTGGCCGAGCGCTGCCAGATCCAGATCGCCTACTGCATAGGACTGGCCGAACCGGTATCAGTGCTGGCCACCTCCATGGGCAGCGGAGAGGTCGACGATGAAACCCTGACCAAGGCTGTACGTGAAGTGTTTGATCTCAGGCCCTATTTCATCATCAAACGCCTGGATCTGAAGCGGCCCATTTACCAGTTGACCACCAATTACGGTCATTTCGGCAGGGAAAAGCCGGAATTTACCTGGGAAAAAACAGACGCGGTAAGCGATCTGCGCACCGCTTGCAAGGTGTAGACGTGTCCGGCACCCATTTTCAGCAAATTCATTAATCTTTACGTTTTGCGTACAGAAGATGGGTGCTGAAATGGGTGCCGGGATCAATTGGAAAAAATCTTTTCCCGCTTGACTCTGCTGATGCCTTTAAGTTCATCTAAAAGGGATATCATGCGGGAATATTCTTTTTTGATTTGCCGCCCGTAAGCAGTCAGCTCTTTATCCTTTTTGCTCAGATATTTTCTCTGGAGATAGGGATCATTGGCAATCTTTTCCAAAGTAGAGATGGCCCTGTTTATGATCTCCGGGAAATACTGCCCCATCTCGAATTTGAGCTCTCTTAGAACGTGGTTGAATAATTCCAGCATCTGCAGGTAGTTGATTCTGTTGTTTTTATACCTGTCCTCCTGGGCATCCTGAAGAATGCAGATCTTTCTGGCCTGCCTGATATAGCCGTATTTATTCCAGACTTCCTGATACAGACGGTTCAGTCTGCTGAACTCTTCGTAATTATCAGGATTGAGCAGGTAATTGTCCAGAACTCTGGTCACCCCGGAGTAGAATTCCTCGGAATAGCCGATGATTCTTCTCTGGTGTTTGCTGAGCCAGGCATAAAGAAATTTGAGCCTCTTTTCATGAGTATCCGTGTTTTCGACTATTTCGCGCTTGTATTTGACTCGGCCGTTGAATTCTCCTTTTACAATGTCATTCAGTTTGAGTGTCATATAAAAGGTGTCCTTGATGATGTTCAGGTGTGAACAT
Source organism: Desulfonatronospira sp. (assembly GCA_007125075.1). Taxonomy (GTDB): domain Bacteria; phylum Desulfobacterota; class Desulfovibrionia; order Desulfovibrionales; family Desulfonatronovibrionaceae; genus Desulfonatronospira. Next base: position 6,087 of record SLDX01000144.1, on the reverse strand, counting down.
ATTTCCCCGCTTAAAGGATGAATCAGTTCCTGGCGCAGCACAGACAGGGCTCTCTCTTCACGGATATTTTCCGGATCGTACTGGTGCTGCCTGTATTTGACCCTGAGAATGACCGCCTGCCTGTCTTCATCAATGAGGAATCCGTTTTTGCTCAAAAACTTCAAGGCATCCTTTTTTTTGGTTTCCACCTTGACCAGGGCCAGTTTTTCCAGGGATGGAAAGAACTTTGAATCACCGGTATTATATAGCGTGGTAATGGTTCTGTCGGTTTGACCAAGGGCGCGGATAAGAAATCTTTCACCCATCTTGAACAGTTTTCTGGAAAAAAGTGCAGCTGAAGTCCTTCTTTCGGAAACCACGGGGTAGCCGTAAAGTTCCATAAGAAACTGGTATACAAAGCCGCGGTTCAGTTCATATCTCAGGTTGTCATTGGGCCTGAATTTTTTGATCTTAAGACCGAATCTTTTCAACTCGGTATCCAGATTGGAGGGAAAAGAAGCGTATATTCCCGAAAGATAAAATTCGTTCCTGCTGTCCAGGCTCAGGACATGTCCGCGGTCCATATTCAAGATGAAGTCAAGAACTCTGGAATAGTTGAGCAGGTCGTAAATTTCCTCTTTGTACATCAGTTCCACGAATTTGTCCTGGAGAATTCTGGGAAGCCGGCTTAGAAAAACCGCCACATTGTTGTGCTGGATGGCATCAGGGAGGGGGCTGGCTTCTCCGGCCTGGGTGGTTATGATTTCGTATTGACCATGGAGTATGTCAAACTGGAAAATTTCATTAAAGTAGTCGATGGGCCGGGCAAAGGCCACCAGGCTGAATCCGGGAAGATTTTCGTATTCATAAAGATCTGATTCAAAAGAAGGCAGCAGTTCTCTGGGTTCCACCAGGGGATAATTAACATCTTCGAGATATGGTTTGAGCAGGCATTTGCGGATGTGGACCACGTCCAGAAATTTTTTCAGACTGGACAAGGTGTTCAGCTTGAATCTGGGTACGGGAATGCTCTTGTTTTGCCAGTCGTAGGCATCGTCTTCCAGAAAAAAGTCATCCCAGTTACGCATCAATCTCCCTTAAGCCGGAACAGCGACTGCCAGGAATCATTGGGCATAAAAAATAGATTGTGATTCCCGGAAGCTGAACAATTGCGAATCAATTTTTTAGATTTTTACTGATTTTCGTAACTTTTTTTTTAAAAAAAATCAATGAATGATCCCGGTTTAAATTGCCGTTTTTTTAAAAATCAAATAGTAAGCTCTCTGATGATGATTGTAAGCTTTATTTATCTGAATCTGGAGAAATCAAACAATTTGTTGTCAACAGCGCAATAAACAGGCATGGTCAACCAAAGCAAGCTTGCCGCAGTTTCCTTTTGTCGGGTTTAAATCACCAGGACCTGGAAAATTTCAGCTTTATGTCTGAGCTGATATTTTATGTATCCAATTCAGCATGCAGAATTTTGCAGACGCAAGTCAAATCATCACCTGATTGAAACGATAAAATTCACCATGAACAAAGAAAACTGGTTGCACAGAATTCTGGGCCTCATCTGCAGCGTGTTCGACGGCTACACAGCAGTTCTTTTTCTGCAGAGAGAAGGCAAAGATGATTGTGTACTTGCCTCAAGCTTCAGTCTGGGCAATGCAGTTCATCCAGGCACAGAGATCAGGCCCGGCACAGGTCTGGTCGGATGGATCATTAAAAACCACAAGCCTTTACTCATTAACAACTTTGATCGCGATGAAGGTTGTCTGGGATATTATCCCCGGGAAAAAGAATCCAAAATCAAAGCTTTCATGGGCTGTCCCCTTCCCGGCGAGTCCGGAGTTCTATGCGTGGACAGCAAGAAAACTTATTCTTTTAGTGACAATGACCAGAAGATCCTATATCAGTTTGCCCAGCTCATCGAGGATGTCCGCCGGGGTTTTCTGCATGCGGACCACAGTTTAAAAGTCGGTACCTACTATCAGTATCTGGGCATTATCCAGGAACTCAGACAAAAAGTGCCCAGGTGGAGATCTTTTCTGGAGCAGCTGCTGCAGATACTTAATCAGTCCACGGGATTCGCATTCTGCTTCATGGCGGTCAGAGATGAGCTGGGACAGGGATATTTTCTGGAAGGACTTGATCCTGACGCCCTTCCCAGGGTCAATCTGGAAGAACATAAGTTCAGCATTGATTCAGGACTGCTTGGCTGGGTGTTCAAGCACAGTTCTCCTGTTTTTTCCGGTCTGGAAAACGGCCCGACAGACCTGCCTCTTTTCGGAAAGGAGATTTCCTCAGTGCAGTTCAAAGCGGTCATTTGTCTGCCCCTGGTCGTGCACAAAAAGACCAGGGGCATCCTGGTCCTGGCCGATACGCGGGCCCTGTCCCTGGACGAAGAACTCAAAAAATACGTGCAGATGGTAGCGGATTATCTTGGACTCTTTCTGGAAAACCTGTATCTGAAGAGCCGTTCGAACCAGAATTTATGAATAACCTTTTGAACTATGAGGTCTGCTAGATGATATTTTCCAAGCTTTTTTCTTTTTTCGGACAGAACCTGGCCATGGATCTGGGCACGGCAAATACTCTCATGTACACTCCCAGAGGGGGCATAGTGCTCAATGAACCTTCTGTTGTTGCCCTGGATTCCAGAGACGGCAAAGTGCTGGCCGTGGGCAAGGAGGCCAAGGAGTTCCTGGGACGCACCCCTCAGCGGATAATGGCCATCAGGCCTTTAAAAGACGGGGTTATTGCCGATTTTGAAGTGACCAATGCCATGGTCACCTTTTTTATTAAAAAGGTGATCAAGGGCTTCAGTCTGATCAAGCCGACAATGGTCATCTGCGTGCCCACGGGTATTACCCAGGTGGAGAAAAGAGCGGTCATCGAATCCGGACTGCAGTCCGGGGCCAGGGAGGTGAAGCTGGTGGAAGAACCCATGGCCGCGGCCATTGGAGCGGGCATGGAAATCGAAGAACCCATCGGCAATCTGGTGGTGGATATTGGAGGAGGGACCACTGAAGTGGCGGTGATTTCTCTTTCAGCTGTTGCGTATTCGGAATCAGTGCGTGTTGCCGGAGACGAAATGAACGACGCCATCCAGAGGTTTATCCAGGATGAATATCAGCTGCTCATAGGGGAAAACACGGCCGAAAAGATCAAGATGGCCATAGGCTCGGCATATCCTATGCCTGAGCCGGCTACATACCGGGTGGTGGGCAAAAGAATAATCGACGGCAGTCCCCAGTCCATCGAGATCAGCGACGACCAGGTCAGAGAGGCGATCAAGGAGCCGGTCCGGGTCATTGTTCAGGCAGTGCGTCAGGCAATGGAGAAAACTCCTCCGGACCTGATCTCCGATATCTCGGAAAACGGCATTCTTCTGGCCGGAGGAGGAGCCCTGCTCAAAGGTCTTGATCAGCTGATCAGCAATGAGATCAAGGTTCATGTAAAAATTGACGATGATCCTTTGACCACTGTGCTCAGGGGAACAGGCAAGACAGTCTCCCAGCCGGAAAGATATTCCTACGTGTTCATCAATTGACCGGCTGAAAGGATACCTCCCAGAAAAGCAGGTCAAAAAATAAGACCCAGACGCCAGAAGTAAACCAGTCTGGGGGTAAGGCTTTCCGGAAACTCCCGGACCATCTCTTTCAGGTCTTTTTGATCAAAAAAGGCAAAGTCCTGAACCTTTCCAGGATCAGGCCGAGGGGCGAAAATGAGTTGTCCGGCGCTGAAAAGATAGACGTATTCAAAGTTCGTGTCGTCGCAGCCTTTAATTACGCGCTTAAGTTTCAGTCTTCGGGGAACGGCGCCCACTTCTGTTTTCAGCCTTCTGTGAGCCGCATCCATGACCGCTTCTCCGGCCAGCACATGCCCTATGGCGGACAGATTCCATCTTCCCGGATATAAGACCCTGGTTGCTGCTCTTTTGTTCAGATAGATCCGTTTATTTCGGTCATAAGCCAGCACCGCGACCGAACGATGGTAAAGGCCCTGAAAATGCACCTGGGTTCTGGAAAGTACAGCCAGGGGACGGTTTGAAGGATCCATCACCTCCAGTAATTCTTCAGGCGCGGCGTTTTTGTCTTCTTTCCTGTTTCTGACGGACATTTGGGCATCTCCCGGGAGTCATCAAAGTGGACAATGAAGAGCAGATCGTTTTTCTTACACCGGAGCACGCTGAAGAACTGGAGTCGCTGGAGCGGTCCTGTTTCTCCCACTCCTGGGGCCGGGAAGAATTTCGCCTGCTTTTATCCGGCAAGAGTTTCAAGGCAGTTGCCCTTAAGGGGTCTGGCGGCCTTATGGGTTATCTATCCTTTACGCATGTTCAGGATGAGGCTGAAATACTGAATCTGGGGGTGCTCCCAGAGGCCAGACGCATGGGCCGGGCCAGGAAGCTGCTGAATTTCTTTATAGACTATTGCCGAAAAATAGGAGTCAGCAGGATATTTCTGGAGGTGCGCGTCTCCAATCAGGCGGCTGTCAATCTTTATCAGAGCCTGGGTTTCAACCTGGCGGGCAGGCGCACAGGTTATTATCCGGAAACAAACGAGGACGCCCTCATTTTTGAGCTTAAGCTTGATGAGGGGTAGATGTCTGCTGCTTTTTTGGTAATATCAGGCCTCTAATCCTTTTTTTCAGCCAGGCTGCCGGTTTTTTTCTCAGAAGATCGGTTTGAAAAATCCGGATTCTCTTTCATCCAGGCTGGTCAGACCCAGTTCCCTGGCTTTTTTCTTAAGCTCCATTATCCTGTCCCCGCTGACCCTGCCGCCCAGTTCAGGGTACATATGAGCATATCCTGCCGGTCGATACTGACCCATGATATTAATAAACGTATCCCAGCTCAGATTGGCCGCGAAAAACTCGAGCCATTCCTCAGAGCCGGCCAGATTGTCCGGCATCACCAGATGCCTGATCATCAACCCCTTCCGGGCTATGCCTTTTTCATCGGTTTTTAAAGGCCCCACCTGGCGATGCATCTCCAGAATGGCCTTTCTGGCCTTTTCGGGATAATCCGGGGCATCCGCATATTTCTTTGCGGGTTCCGGATGAAAGAATTTAGCGTCAGCCAGATATATATCCACGATTCCGTCCAGGAGCTTCAAGGTACGCACCTCGTCATAGGAACTGGTATTATATACAAGAGGGATGTTCAGTCCCTGCCCGGCGGCTTCCTTCACTCCCTGCAGTATGGACAAAACCACGTGCGAGGGCGTAACCAGGTTGATGTTGTGTGCTCCTTTTTTCTGCAGGTCCATGAAGATGAAGCCCAGCTGATTGGGGTAGACTTCCTGATGCCTGCTCTGGTTATCGCTGATATCATAGTTCTGGCAGAACACGCAGCCCAGATTGCAGTGGCCGAAAAAAACCGTACCTGATCCGCGTTCTCCCACCAGAGGATCTTCTTCCCCGAAATGCAGGTTATAGGATGCCACCTGAGCCATAGCTCCTGTGCGGCAGAAGCCAAGCTCCCCTTCCAGTCTGTTCACCAGGCAGTTTCTGGGACAAAGACAGCATTTGGAGGCCCACTTCCTGGCCTTGTCGATTCTTTGGCTGAGAATATTCTGCTCAATAGCCTGTATATATCCAGGTTGCATGATGATTCTCCTGTTCCGGCGGAAAGGAAATGATTAAAGTCCATAGTCTTATTTTATGCTAATCATTGAACCTGAGTCCGTAAAATCATTTTTTGCAGCTTGATTGCCATTGCAGGTTCCGGGATTTGTCCGAACGGTCGTAAACTGTCTGAGCAACGTATTACCCCAGCGGGGCGATTAATCACGCTACAAGCGAGACTAGTCAAAATCTTTTAACCTCCTGAACTGATTCATATAATAAGACTCTCCAGCAGAATGTTGATTCATACGCTAACTGGATTTTGATTGAGTCTGTCTTGGAGCGAGTTTTTACGGCCATTCGGACAAATCCCGGAACCTGTTTTTCAGGGATTCAGAATATAATATAAACAGGAAAGCCCTGGATCAGGATTATTTAGTTTTCATCCGGAAACGGTTCTTTTTCCCTTTGGCGGCGTCAATCTGCACAATTATTCGTCAACGTATTAAGATACGCCTCCTCATAATTGCTTGATTTCCT
>SLDX01000028.1 GCA_007125075.1 Desulfonatronospira sp. | reverse complement strand
GAAATTCCAGAGAACATCCGCAGGACACATGGTTTTGAAGCTCTTGGACCACCCGACGGAAGGGTAAAAAACCAGATCCTGGGAGAAAATTCGGCCAGGCTTTACGGGCTGGATCCTGCAGGCTATCGCGCCTGATCCGCATAGCATTTGTATTGCCTGAAATACTTAATGCCGGGCTGCGATTTCTGCACATTTAAGCTATAGATACTTGTCTTGATTTTTCCGTCTCAAGACCTTAATCTTCTCCACTTGGTGTACTGCACAAAAAATACGCACGCATCAAAATTCTTATTCATCAGATAAACATTGGGACGATTATCTTTATGGGTTTTATTACAGTTAACCCGGCCACCGGCAGGCAGATAAACAGCTATCCGGCAATGTCCAGAGAACAGGCGCTGCTTTTGGCCGGGAAGAGCTATCAGGTGTTTTTAAAATGGCGTTTTACGGGATTTGAACAAAGAGCAGGCCTTGTGAACAGTATAGCCTCAATTCTTGAAGATCGAAGAGAAAACTATGCCCGGTTGATCACCCGGGAAATGGGCAAGCCTCTGGCCGCATCCAGGGCTGAAATCGACAAGTGCGCCTTGCTCTGCCGTTTTTACGCCGAGCAGGCTGAATCGTATCTGGCAGAGGAACATGTCCGGACCGAATACGCTCAGAGCTTTACAACCTACAACCCCCTGGGTCCGGTGCTGGCGGTGATGCCCTGGAACTTTCCCTTCTGGCAGGTTATGCGTTTTGCAGTTCCCGCACTCATGGCCGGCAACACCTGTCTGCTCAAGCATGCCGGCAATGTCTCCGGCTGCGCCCTTGAGATCCACAAACTTTTTGAAGATGCAGGATTTCCCGAAGACGTGTTCAACACTCTGCTCATCGGACACGATCTGGTCAACGAGCTGATTCAGGATCCTCATGTTCAGGCGGTCACTCTGACCGGCAGCACTGCTGCAGGCAGCGCTGTGGCTGCTCAAGCCGGCCGGATGCTTAAGAAAACCGTCCTGGAACTCGGCGGCAGCGATGCCTACATTGTCCTTGAAGATGCCGATATCCCTGAAGCAGCCAAAACCTGTGCATCAGGAAGGCTGATGAATAATGGGCAGAGCTGTATTGCGGCCAAACGTCTGATTATAGTCCGGGAAGTTATGCACGAATTTATGGAGCATTTTTTAAGGGAGATGAAGCAGGTGTGCTACAGCGATCCCATGCAGGAGGACTGCCTTCTGGGGCCTATGGCCAGAGATGATCTGCGAAGCGAGCTGCACAGCCAGGTGCAGAGGTCGATCAAGGCCGGAGCCTGCCTTGAAATCGGGGGATTCATTCCTGATGAACCGGGCTTCTGGTACCCGCCCACCGTAATCTCTCAGGTCGTCCCCGGGATGGCGGCATTTGACGAGGAACTCTTCGGTCCGGCCGCGGCAGTGATCTGTGCCGAAGATGAACTAGAAGCCGTTGAACTGGCCAATAATTCGATCTATGGTTTAGGTTCCGCGGTATTCACCTCTGATATTGAGCGCGGTATCCGGATTGCTTCAACCAGGCTCGAGGCAGGATCATGCTTTGTCAATACAAAGGTGCAGTCCGATCCCCGCCTTCCGTTCGGAGGGATCAAACAGAGCGGATACGGTCGCGAGCTTTCTTATCCGGGCATTCGTGAGTTCGTGAACATCAAGACAGTCTGCGTCAAATAATAACGATTTATCCCGCTTTATCTAAAGCGGCACCCTGGATTTCCCTCCTTGTGTTCCGGATGTTGTGCATTAATGTTAAAATAATGCCGCTTTAACCATCAAGGCGTAACAATGCTTTAAGGAGGAGGTCATGCCCGAGCTTCCGGATGTCGAAGTTTTCAGGCGCTATCTGGATTCAACCGCGCTTGGCCATGAAATAAAGGATGTGCAGATCAGATCTGAGGGCCTGATCAAGGACGTCACACCGCAAAAGCTTAAAAAAAGCCTTTCTGACCGGACCCTGGAAGAAAGCAGGCGGCACGGCAAATACTGTTTTGTTCGCCTGGACAGTAAAGATTGGCTGGTTATGCATTTCGGCATGACCGGATTTTTTCATTATTTCAAGTCGGGCGAGCAGGAGCCTGATCACAGCGGAGTGCTCCTGCATCTTGAAAACGGCCACACACTTGCCTATGTTTCACAGCGCAAGCTGGGCAGAATCGGCCTGGTCCAGGACATGCGCGAATACATCCGGGAGAGGAGCCTGGGGCCTGATGCGCTGGAGATCGATAAGGACAGCTTCATCAAGATTCTGAGCAGATCAGGGTCAATGATCAAGAGCGCGCTGATGCGCCAGGAGAATATTGCAGGTATAGGCAACGTATATTCCGACGAGATACTTTTTCAGGCCGGCATCCATCCCAAGACACAGGTCAAAAATCTGGACCAGAAAACCCTGAGCAGTCTGCATCAGACCACACGCAGGGTGCTGGAAACAGCCATTAACAAAAGTGCTGATCCAAGCCGCCTCCCTTCGGAGTTCATCATTCCCAGGAGGGGTGCAGAAAACAATTGTCCAAAGTGTTCAGGAAAACTCCAAAAAATCAAGGTGTCCGGGCGTACAGGGTGGTACTGCCCCGGATGTCAGAAGGAGCAGTAATATTACTCAGATCGTCTAATCCAGCTGAATAAAGTCTGAAAATATGATCCAGCTCGTCTATGTGTGCGGATGTTCGTGGTCCGTTCCTTTTTCATGGGCATGTTCCGGGTCCTGCGCATGCACGTCATGTCGGTGTTCATGCTCGTGTTCATGAGCATCACCGTGTTCGTGCCCATGTTCGTGTGCGTGAGCATGTTTGTGAGCATGGCGATGTTCATGCTCGTGGCAGTGGGCAGTGCCTTCTGCGTGGGTATGTTCGTGTACGTGGCGATGAACATGTTCATGTCCATGCTCATGAGTATGTTTCTGGTCATGATCGTGGGCATGTACGTGAACTTCCGGTTCTTTTTCCGTCTTTGATCCTTGTTCACTGCTCATGTGGTTCGTCTCCCGGGCTTTGGTTTTAAGTTGGCCGTAATTATCAGAGTTCTTCTAACTTAGACTATTAATCTAATCATCCGCCCCGTCAACCCGGGAGACAAAACAGAAATTATTGAATAACGATTCTTCTATCGCTGATCTGTAGAATCAAGATGACCAGCAGAACAACCAGGAGCACGCCAACAACAAGACCTACTCCGGCACCGCCGATTTCATCCGCAACAGAGGCGATCTGATGCAGTTGTTTATCATCAAGGCTTTCCATTTTAGCCAAAACTTCCTCTTGAGACATGCCGTAATCCTTAAGCCGCTGAGCAACCACCTTGTGCTCCAGGGCGGTTCTTATGGATTCAATCTTTTCAAACCGTTCAGAGGCCTGTTCTCCGGTCGACAGGCGGCTTTCAATTAGCGAGGCATCTCCGGTTGAAGGTATCAAAGCGATGAAGAAATAAAAGACCAGAACGAACCTGCACACTTTAGAGTCCAATACGATTCTTTTAAGTCCCATGCCGTCTTCCTCCTCATGGTAAAATGGAAAATTCTTAAACCAAACAGCCAAATTCTGGTATTTCTGCCATGAGAGTCAAAAGCTTGCAACCAGAAAAACATAAAAAAATGTACCTGAACATCTTTTGTTTGAATCACAACATCAAGACGGCTTAAAAACATGAGTCTTATCAGTTTGTCCACCAGTCGAGGATTACTTGATTATTAAGGGCGGTTATCTTCCACACAGGGCAGAATGTCCACACGGACGATTTCCGGAGGAGCCAGCACCCTGATGGGAGGTCCCCAGCTGCTGGCTCCGCAGGTGACAATCAGGCTGGCATGGTCTTTCTGGAGCAGGCCGTAGATGTGATCATACTTAAGGCGGACAATCAGATGGAAAGGAAAGATCTGTCCCTTGTGGGTGTGTCCGGCCAGGTGCAGGTCCACGCCTGATTTCCCAGCAATATCAAAGCCCCAGGGACGGTGACTGACCAGGAGGTTGAACCGGCCGGGATCCAGATTATCGGTCAGTTCCAGGATAATCTGCTCCTGGTGCTGCCTGAAAGGTCTGTGGGGAGCCGGATCGCTGATGCCGATCAGGCTGATGTCAGCATTGTTAAGTTTCTTTTTCCGGTCTTCAAGAAGCTCGATTTCGGCCCGGGCAAAAAAATCCCTGGATGCATCAACTCCTGCGTAGAATTCGTGGTTGCCCAGAACGCCGTATTTGCCCAAACCGGCATTCAGTCCGGCTAAAAGCCCTGCCTCTTCCTGCATCCATTCCAGATGGTCGTTAAGAATGTCTCCGCCAAAAATTATCAGATCAGGATCCTGATCCTGGATCAATTCTTTAAGGCTTTGCAGGCGCTGCATTGACTTTTGTACTCCCAGATGTACATCGGAAACAAAAACCACACGCAAATTACTTTCCAGTTTGCATGAGTACAGCTGGTAACTTTTTACCTTCAACGGCCTGGAAGCCTCCATAAACCCGTAACCGACGATCAATACGGTTAAGGCGATAATTATCCCTGCGGCACCGGAAGATGACCTGGGTCCCAGCCTGCCGGCAACAGGGAGAAGCAAAAGCTCCAGGACAAGAAAGGCAAGCTGGAATAAAAAAAGATAAAAGATGACCCCAAGCCAGGTAAAGGTGACCTGCCAGAAAACATAGACCAGGGGTTCCGGCCAGGCTGCAGGCATGAGATGCGCGGCTATGGGGCTTATGGCCAGGAAAATGCATGCCAGCCAGCCGATCACCCTTGTCTTTGAACCAAGGCTTAACTGGCCGGAGAACCTGATCCAGGTAAATATGTGCATGCACAGGTAAAAAAAGAAAAAGGTCAGGATGAACAGCATTCAGTGATTCCCTGTAGCAAGGTATGTCTTAAGTCGTTCAGGGACAGCTTTATAAGCATGCCGGGTGCATGCGTATGATATACACAGAATAGGCATGTCCGGACAGGTTAAATCTCAAGCCCATTCCGGGTAATTAAGGGAGTGCGGCAGGGAATTTTTTTGTATCGAAATATAAAGTCTAAAGCAACACCCATTTTAAAGATGCGACTGCAGATTTCTTTTTAGTGGCAGGTTCTTGAGACCATCCCCCGGCAAGGACCGTCAGCATACTGACATTGCTGCCATCCGGGCAGATTCCGGGCTGTGCAGGCGAGTCAGCTGTTTCTTGTTCTGAATGCTTTTTGCTTTGATATTGACATAAACAGGGCAAATGTTTGCAATACCACAGTTGACACAACAGCTCCAGGCCAGGGGATGGAAATTTGGAAGATCCGCCACATTAAGCTCTTAGTTTTTTTGCCAGGTTGATCAACGCCCGAAAATGGTGGGCGGAATATAGGCATGGGTGCCTTCGATCACTTCCACCCCGGCCTTTTCTTTCACCGCCTCCAGGAGATCGTCCTTTCTCTTGCAGAATTTCATGATGCAGGTGCCCAGATGGACAGCATCAACCTGTTCATTCAAGGCCGTCAAATGCATTTTTAAAACAGCCATGCTGGGGACAACGCGGTTCTTGTTCCCTTCGCAGCCTCCACAGTCCACTATGCCTACTATGTGGGCATCTTCATTTTCGTATCTTTTGAATTCACCCTCTTTTCTGCTCATGGCCACCAGGCATTTTGCATCTCCAGGACATAAATTTCCGCTTCTGATCATGTTGCAGGCAATAAGAGCAATTTTCTTCATGTTCATGCCTCCTTGGATGATTGATTGACAAAAAGCCGGGCCGAGATTGCGGCAAAAGTGACAGGGGCTTCGAAGACGCCCGGCAACCGGGTCCATTAGGTATATATATTACCTGCTGTTTTCAAGATTCGCAAGCCCCCAGCAAAATCCAGAAGTATTTCTGCTTTTGCGCCAGGCTTTTTGCCTGCCTCTTCCCGGTCCGCGACTTTTGTTATCAGACCCGGCACCGGTTTTCTCCTGGCGCCAGACATGCATGAACTGGTTTTTTTTCGCTCTTTTCCTGCATCGACCAAATCCCAGGCCTGTTCCAGGACCCTGGCCTTCTGTTCCGGTTCCGTCAAATCCGGGCATATTCTTGTCCTCCTTTAATAATTTGATTTATATTTATCCCCTGGTCATGGCACTGCCGCAACCAGGACACTTTTGTTCATAGCAGGGTTTGCCCCTTTCATGACGCACTTTTTCACTGCATTGAGGGCAGACGCAGAATCCACTGACATTCATTCCTCCTCCCCGGCCCCGTCCAGGAGCAGGGCCTTTACCTTTTCCCTTCTGACCTTGACCTTTTCCATCTCTTCCCTGACCAGGCATATTCACCTCCAGGTTTTGGTTTAATGGCCAATACTTCTTGTTTTCTGGAAAGCACTTCCAGCAGCCGGGCATAAAAAATCTGTTATTCTCCAGCCTGGCCTCGAGCAGAGCCTTAATTATCTCTTCGTTGTTTCCGGATACAAAAGAAAGCACCTTAATATTGCCTGCCGCGATCATATCAAGCAGAGTCCTGGATATGGCCCCGCATATCAGTACTTCGATATTCAAGTGAAAAAGCCTGAGTATTTTTGCGGATGAATCAAGCCCGAAAAGCGATTCCAAGCTGCGGCTTTGTATAATCCCCGAATCAATATTCAGCACCAGAAGCTTTCCGGAAACATCAAATACCGGAGCTACCAGGTTGTTCCATGTGCTTATGGCGACCTTCATCTTAACTTCTCCTGGAAAGGTGCAGCACGAATCATGCCCAGCTGGCAGAATCTTGATTATTTAAGCATAAGTATTTGAAATAATAAATTATTTTTGAAAGGAAGAGAACTTCTTTTCGGGGATATCAATCGCATGGATGAGACGGTTTGAAGAAGCGCTCGTCGCAATAATGCAATTAAGCGCATAATGGATTGGTCTTTGCAAAAACCGGGATCAGGGTTTTTGAATATTCAGCCTTTTTAATTTTCGATAAAGAGTGCTTTTGTGCATGCCCAGAAGTCCGGCAGCCCTGGTTTTGTTGAATCCGGTTTTTCTTAAAGCCAGCTCAATGCTTCTGGCTTCCAGAATATCTTTTGCCGTACGTATGTCTTGAGGCAGGCAGGCGATTTTCTCCCTGTGGGTCAGCTCTCCTGGCAAATGTTCAATGCCTATCGTTCCACCGGCGCAAAGGACGAATGCTCTTTCAATGATGTTTTCCAATTCCCGGATATTGCCGGGCCAGTCGTAGGCCATAAACAGGGAGAGCGCCTCATTGCTCAGTCCTTTTACGTTTTTATTCTGCAGCCGATTAAACCTGGCTGTGAAATGTTCGGCCAGATAAGGGATATCCTCTTTTCTTCGCCTCAAGGGAGGAAGTTCCATGCGCACGACGTTGATCCGGTAATAAAGATCGCGGCGAAAAGTATTTTTTTGTACCAGTTCTTCAAGATCCCTGTTGGTGGCGGTTATGATTCTGGCATGGGTCTTTTCCGGTCTGGAAGAGCCCAGCGGATCAAATGTTTTTTCCTGCAGTACCCTTAACAGTCTTACCTGCAGCGCAGGACTCACTTCGCCTATCTCATCCAGAAAAAGTGTCCCTGATCCGGCCAGAGCGAAACGTCCAGGCTTATCCCGGTCCGCTCCGGTAAAAGCTCCGGCTCTGTAACCAAAGAGTTCCGATTCCAGCAGGGAGTCCGGCAGGGCTCCGCAGTTCACAGCCACAAAAGGAGACTTTTTATTAGGGCCAAGGGAGTGAATGGTCTTGGCCAGCAGTTCCTTGCCTGTACCTGTTTCTCCAAGGATGAGCACGGTGCTTGCACTGGCTGCCACAGCCGGTATGACTTCCAGAACCCGCTGCATTGACGGACTGTGGCTTACCAGGTCACCCATGACAAATCCCCGGCTTAATTTTTGACGCAGGATCTCCACTTCGCTCAGATCCCTGAAAGTCTCTGCGCCTCCAGCCGATCTTCCCTGGTCGTCTCGCAGAAGGGCGGTGGATACACTTATGGGTATGCGTCTGCCTTGGGCGTCAATAAAATAGCACGATTTTCCAATAACCGGCTTGCCGGTATTAAGAGTGTACCGAAGAGCGCACTCGGATTCACACATGCTGGAACGAAACACTTCCCAGCATGGTCGCCCCAGGGCCTGTTCACGGGTAATGCCGGTGATCTGTTCCGCGGCCCGGTTGAAGGAAGTGATCAGCCATTTCTGGTCAACCGTGAAAACTCCGTCGGAAATGCTCTCCAGAATGGCTTTGGTGAATCCCCGCCATTGTTCATGAACCACTTTTTTTGAGGTCATGAAACATGAATACAATGAATCCTTGTCCCTGGGCAAGCCCGGAGATGAACACAGATCAATCCTGAATTACTATATGAGAATTATTTATATTAAAGTATTCAATATCTTGGCTTTGCCGGCCCATATAAGCAGTCAATTTTATATTGAAGGGAATTTTAATCAATGGTATGTATTTTTTATTAACCAACTATCCGTAATTATGTTTATTTTTGCTTTGGGTGGCTGCCAGGCCTTAAAAGGGAACTCCGGTGAAATTCCGGGGCGGTCCCGTCGCTGTAAGTTCCGGATCTCTTTGTCATCATAGAGAGGGACAAGCCAGAAGACCTGCCCGAAGTCTTGTCCTGTTCTTTTCCGGTGCGCGGACACGCCGGTAAAGATGCACAAGTTTCAAATTTATTTACTGTTTTTTAGAGCATACGGCATGCCTGATTCGGATGAAAATTCCTGGCAGATGTTGCGTGGATATGAACCTTTCAGTCTTTGCGACTGGCCGGGAATGACCAGCGCGGTTTTATTCTTCGGTGGCTGCAATCTGCGTTGTCCTACCTGCCACAACGCTCTTCTGGCCAGGCACCCGGAGAAGTTTCCCGCTCTGGATAAAGACGATATTCTGCGCAGGATTGCACAAAACAGAAAATGGCTGGACGGTTTGGTCCTCACCGGGGGAGAGACGACTGTTCTGCCCGGAATCAGCCTTATCGTGCAGGATCTTTGGAAGACCGGTCTGCCGCTTAAGCTGGATACGAACGGCATGAGACCGGATATAGTCAGGGCCGCACTCAAATTTGCTCATGTTCGAATGATTGCCGTGGATATCAAGGGTCCATGGGAAATGTATCCAAAACTCAGCGGCGGGGCTGTAAGCCCGGAGCAGGCCAGGAAAAGTATTGAAGAATTACTTCAGATGGCCAGGAAGCAGCCGGAAAGGTTCACTTTTCGGTGCACAAGAGTTCCCGGACTGAATGATAAGGACATCAGGACCGTGGCCTCGTATCTGCCGGAGGGATTAACACTCAAGCTTCAGGAATATGTGCCGGAAATAAGACTTTAGCCATAAACAATGCTGAAAAAGAAAGGACCAAGTCATGCTCAAGCAGATCAAGAAAAGAGACGGAAGGCTGGAATCCTGGTCTACTGATCGGATAGCTCTGGCCATTTTCAAGGCCCTGAAAGCCAGTGGAATAAAGGATCCATTGCTCGCCACCCGTCTGGCCCGTAAAGTGGAGGGCAAGCTCCATGACCTGGAGATCGCAGAGCAGGAGATGGTTCAGGATATGGTTGAGATGGTGCTTATGGAATCCAGGCTGTACGATGTGGCCAAGAAATACATAATTTACCGCGAAAAGCGAAGAGAGCTCAGATCTCAGGATCAGGCCTTTCTGAACATCGGGGAAATCATCGACAGCTACGTGTACAAATCAGACTGGAGGGTCAAGGAAAACGCCAATATGACCCATTCCTTTCAGGGCCTTATGCTGCACCTGTCAGGATCGGTGCAGGCCAGATACGCCCTGGAAAAGTACCCGGAAGAAGTGCGCCAGGCCCATGAGCACGGTTATTTTCATATCCACGACCTTTCCTTTGGACTGGCCGGCTATTGTGCAGGATGGAGTCTTCGCGATCTACTGCTGGAAGGCTTCAACCTGGAAGGCAAATGTTCCTCTGGTCCGGCAAGACATTTTGATTCCGCTCTTGGACAGATGGTCAATTTCCTGGGAACTCTGCAGAATGAGTGGGCCGGAGCCCAGGCCTTCAACAATGTGGATACTTATCTGGCTCCTTTTATCCGCCGTGATGGACTGGACTATGCTCAGGTCAAGCAGGGAATGCAGAAGTTCGTGTTCAACCTGAATACGACTTCCAGATGGGGAGGGCAGAGCCCGTTCACCAATCTGACCTTCGACCTTGTTCCCCCTGACCATATCGCCAGGGAGGGAGCTATCCTGTGCGGTAGGATAACAGATGATCCCTACAGCGATTACGTGCCTGAAATGGAAATGATCAACAGGGCCTTCCTGGAAGTTATGCTCGAAGGCGATCATCACGGCCGCATCTTTTCTTTTCCGATCCCAACCTATAATGTGACTGAGGATTTTCCCTGGGACAGCGAGGTAGGCAGGCTCCTTCTTGAACTGACCGCCAAATACGGCGCGCCCTATTTCCAGAATTTCATCAACTCCGATCTCAAGCCGGAAGATGTGCGTTCAATGTGCTGCAGGCTGCAGATGGATCTAAGAGAACTTAAGAAGCGCACCGGAGGACTTTTCGGGGCAGGTGACCTGACCGGATCCATAGGAGTGGTCACCCTGAACCTGCCCAAGCTGGCCTTTCTGGCTCAGGGTGAAGAGGATTTTCTGGATATTGTTTCCGAGTATGCAGGACTGGCCAGGGATTGCCTGGAATTCAAGCGAAAGCTTATCTCAGATAACCTGGAAAGGGGTCTTTTTCCATTTTCCAGAAGATACCTGAAGAACGGACTGAAAAATCATTTCAGCACCATAGGCCTGATCGGAGGTCATGAGGCCTGTCTGAATCTTCTGGGCAAGGGCATCGAGACCGAGGCAGGCACCAGGCTTATGCAAAGGGTGCTCAGCCACCTGCAGGAACTGACCAAAGGCTGTCAGGAGAGTACAGGATACATGTACAATCTTGAGGCTACCCCGGCTGAAGGAACAAGCTATCGCCTGGCCAAGATAGACACAGCACTCTACGGCCAGATTCATACTTCCGGCAATGGAGTGCCTTACTACACCAATTCCACCGCACTTCCGGTCGGGGCGACCAGCGATATATTTCAGGCTCTGGAACATCAGAACAAATTGCAGCCCATGTATACCGGAGGCACTGTCTTTCACGCCTTTCTTGGAGAGGCAGTGACCGATCTTCAGGCTTTGAAAGGCTTTATTTACAAAGCCATGTCCATGACCAAGCTGCCTTACATATCCATTACCCCTACCTTTTCGGTATGCAAGGTACATGGATATCTGACCGGGGAACAGGCAGCGTGTCCCTACTGTAATGAAGAGACCGAAGTATACACAAGGGTGGTGGGCTATTATCGTCCGGTAAATCTGTGGAACAAGGGCAAGCAGTCCGAGTATCAGGACAGGGTCATGTTCAGACTGTAATGTTCATCTGTACAGAAGCAAAGGGCCGGTAATTGAATCCGACCCTGAAAATCAATGCTGAATGTAGTGTTCCGGTTGAGTGATTATCATCCGGCACTCGCCCTTGAATACATTCTTTTTCAGGAGCATATCCTTGCAGGGGGACAGATTTTCCTGATCCAGCAGGGCATAAAAGTCACTTTCGTAAGTTACCCTTCCAAAATCCACAGTAGTCAGAAATTTTAGCCTGGGCTTAATGAACTCCATTACCTTGGACCTGTTTTTGAACATGGTCTGGAAAAAAATCACCTCTCCCTGCGGTTTCAGCCATTTTTTTGCTCTTTCCAGGACCGCCTTCTGATCGTCAAGAAGCATAAAGCTCATTCCGAAAAAAATATAATCGTAATAGGCCTGGCGCGGAGGATCATAGGTGGTTACTGACTGGTGCCTGACGTCAACCTGGCTTTCCAGCCCAAAGACCCGGATTAATTTTCTGCAGTGTTCCAGGTAATGTCTGTTTATGTCCAGACCGGTAATGCGCAGGTTTTTCACCTTAATCAGGGAGTGATTTTTTTTCAGCATTATTCCATTGCCAATGCCCACATCCAGGATGACAGAGTCAGGCGGAAAGTAATTGAGGCAGCTCTTGTAACAGAGTCTGGTTATGTCGCTGATTATCAGGTTATACAGGTTGTTGATCATGCATTTTCTCCGTGGTTATGAATGAAGAAATACTTAATGCAGAAGGTTAACGAGCCTTCTAAAATATAGATATGATATATAATTAAACTAACAAACTATTTTTATTTTGGCAAATTCATCCTTCGATGGTTTTTTGACTTTTTTTTGCGCAGCTGTATGGCTCAAGCCTATTGAGCCTTTACATTCCATGCCTGATCGGGCAGTATATAAATTTTATATCCAGTTTTCATCCGAAACGGTTCTTGATTGGAATAAATTGTTTTTAATGCCCGGAAGAAAAGACTTCCGAATTAAAAACCGTCTATTTTGGTGAATTTTAATCAGGAATAAAAGGGTTTTGATGGAAGCACAGCAGCATAAATGTTTGGAGTCGAGGGTTTAATGAAAAAGGATTTTTTGAGCATTCTGGATCTTTCCAGAGATCAAGCCCAAAATCTGCTCAAAAGAGCAGCCTGGATGAAGGAAAATGATTTCCGGTCCAATATACTGGAAGGAAAGACAATAGTCCTGTTGTTCGAAAAGGCTTCCACCAGGACCAAGGTTTCTTTTGAAGTGAGCATAAATCACCTTGGCGGCCATCATGTGTTTATGACCCCTGCGGACTCCCAGCTTGGCCGCAGCGAACCTTTGAAGGATACCGCAAGGGTGCTTTCCAGGTATGTTCAGGGTCTGGTGGTTCGCACATACGGCCAGAAAAACCTGGAAGAGCTGGCCAGACACGGCACTATTCCGGTGATCAACGCCTTATCCGATGAATATCATCCATGTCAGGTTATGAGCGATCTGCTGACCATCCATGAACTCACCCCTGATTTTGAAATGCTTAAAATCGCCTGGATCGGCGACGGCAATAATATGGCTCACTCCTGGATCAATGCCGCAGCACGTTTTCCGTTCAAGCTTCACCTGGCCGTACCCAGAGGATTCGAGCCCGGCCGAGACATTCTGAAAAGGGCTGTGGATCTGGGCGCTGATATAAAAATAACTCATGAGCCCCGGGAAGCTGTCCATGAAGCACATTACATCAACACGGACGTGTGGGCGTCAATGGGCCAGGAAGAAGAACAAAAAACAAGATCCCAGGCTTTTGCCGGCTTCTGCGTGGATGAAGAGCTGTTAAAAGAAGCACCTGAGGAAGCCAGAATTCTTCACTGCCTGCCCGCGCATCGTGGCCAGGAAATTACTGATGCGGTTATTGAAGGAAGCAGTTCCCTGGTGTGGGATCAGGCCGAAAACAGACTGCACATGCAAAAGGCCATTCTGGAGTGGATTTTTAAGCAAGTTCAGGCTCAATAAATAAAACGGATTATCGCCATGCATAAAATCGACCAGAAAATCGACACCGTTGTGCTGGCTTATTCAGGAGGACTGGATACCTCTGTTATCCTGAAATGGCTTAAAAAGCAGTACGGCTGCGAAGTGATAACATTTACCGCTGACCTGGGTCAGGAGGAAGAGCTTGAAGGCCTTGAAGAAAAATCGTTGTCTACCGGGGCTTCAAAGGCGTATATCGAAGATCTGCAGGAAGAGTTTGTCAGGGACTATGTCTGGCCCATGTTCAGGGCTGCAGCTATTTATGAAGGCAGGTATCTGCTGGGTACATCCATCGCCAGACCGCTGATAGCAAGGCGCATGGCTGAAATAGCTCTGCAGGAGGGTGCCCGGGCTGTGGCACATGGGGCCACTGGAAAAGGAAACGATCAGGTCCGCTTTGAACTTACCATAATGGCTCTTGCGCCATCTCTAAAGGTCATCGCGCCCTGGAGGGAATGGGAGCTGGGTTCCAGGACCGAACTTCTGCAGTTCGCCCGGGAAAACAATATTCCCGTGCCGGTCAGTCAGGATAAGCTGTACAGCTGTGACCGCAATATCCTGCACCTTTCCTTTGAAGGGTCAGAACTGGAAGATCCCTGGTCTGAGCCTGGTCCTGGCAGCTATCACCTGGCAGCTGCACCTGAAGATGCTCCGGATCAACCTGATATCATTGTTCTTGGCTTTGAAAAAGGCAATCCGGTCAGCATTGACGGCCGAAGACCCGGCGCCGTCAAGCTGCTAAAAGAACTGAACAGGCTCGGAGGCAGGCATGGCATCGGCCGGCTGGACATGGTCGAGAACCGTTTTATCGGCATGAAATCCAGGGGAGTATATGAAACTCCCGGAGGAACGATAATCTACGCGGCTCACCGCGATCTTGAAGGCCTGTGCCTGGACCGGGAAAGTCTTTATGCCCGCAATGAGCTGGTGCCTAAGTATTCAGGTCTGGTCTACAATGGATTCTGGTTTTCTCCGGAAAGAGAGGCCCTGCAGACCCTGATGGATAAATTTCAGGAAAAAGTGACCGGTGAGGTGCGTCTGAAGCTTTACAAGGGAGGGGTTTATCCACTGGGCCGGCGTTCACCTTACTCCCTGTATAATCCTGAACTGGCCACCTTTGAGCAGGATCAGGTCTTTGATCAGCAGGACGCAGCCGGATTTATCCGTTTGCAGGGGTTGAGGCTGATTTCAGTAAACAGGGTTGAAAAAAGTAAAAAAGATATAAAATAAAAATTGCAATTTTAAGATATCAAAACCTAAGAAATTTTGTTATTATTAAATTCATTTATAATCAACAGGTCCAGGGATCAGGATTCCGGGATCATGTAAAAATGGCCATAAGCGTGAAACTGAACTGAATTTCAACTCACGGCTTTTTGCAGATACATTACATAACATAAAAATTTTATTTTAAAGCGCGAGTTTACATGCTTTAAGTCTTTGAAGTTTTGCCGATGAACAGTAAGCCGACAGACAAACCCTGGGGCGGCAGATTTGCCTCCAGCACCACTGAATTAGTGGAAGCCTTCACTCAGTCCCTGGACTACGACCGATTCCTGGCCCTGCAGGACCTGTCCGGCTCCAGGTCTCATGCGCGTATGCTCGCTGCACAGTCAATAATCACCAATGAGGAATTAAATGAGATCCTCGCAGGTCTTGACCTGATCGAGCATGAACTGGAGCAGAACAGCTTTGAGTGGGATCCCGGCCTCGAAGATGTCCATATGAATATTGAAAGAAGGCTGGTCGACCTTATTGGAGCGTCAGGGCAGAAACTGCATACCGGCAGAAGCCGCAATGACCAGGTGGCTCTTGATTTCAGGCTTTACGTATCTCAGGCTGTTGGAGAGTGGCAACAAAACAGCAGGCTGCTTATATCCGCTCTGGTCGGTCAGGCAGAGAAACACCGCGAAACACTGCTTCCAGGTTATACGCATCTGCAGCCGGCCCAGCCGGTAAGCCTGGCTCATCATCTGCTTGCCTATGCGCATATGTTCAGACGTGATTATCAGCGCGTTGATGATGTTTTGCCCAGGATAAAGGTCTCTCCGCTCGGAGCGGCAGCCCTGGCAGGAACGACTTATACCCTGGACCCGTGGATGGTGGCCAGGGATCTTGATTTTCCGAGGGTATTCGACAACAGCATGGACGCGGTCAGTGACCGGGATTTTGTATTGGAGGGTCTTTTTCTGGCTTCCATGCTCATGATGCATCTAAGTCGTCTTGCAGAAGAAATTATTCTCTGGTCAAATCCGGGATTCGGATTTATTATATTACCCGAAACTTATGCAACCGGCTCTTCCATAATGCCTCAAAAGAAAAATCCGGATGTGGCCGAATTGATAAGGGGCAAGACCGGAGGAGTTTTCGGCAGGCTGATGGCCCTGCTGACTACCATGAAAGCCCTGCCTCTGACTTACAACCGGGATATGCAGGAAGATAAAGAGCCATTTATTGGAGCGCATAAGAGCGTCAGCGCATCTTTGCAGGTTATGGCCGGAATGGTGTCGGCAATCGGTTTTAACAAGAGGCAAATGCTAAAAGCCTTGAAACAGGGTTATCTGAACGCCACAGAACTGGCTGATTACCTGGTCTCCAAAGGGATGGCCTTTCGAAACGCGCACCATGTTACCGGCCGGGTAGTGGCTTTTGCCGAACATAAGGGAGCAGGGCTGGAAGAGCTCAGCCTTGAGGAATTAAAAGGCTTTTCAGATCTCATTGAGAAGGATGTATTTGAAGTCCTGGACTATCAAAGGGCTGTGCAGCGCCGGGTAACCCCGGGAAGCACCGGCCCTGGTTCTGTAGAGCTTCAGATGCAGGATTTCAGGGAATGGCTGGATAAAAAAAATGGCGGAAGCGTATAGGAGTCGAACCTACCGAACGGGACTAACCGTTCCACTGGATTTGAAGTCCAGGCGCCACACCGGTGACGTAACGCTTCCGTAACATTTATATTATCAATCATCTCTCAAATAGGCAAGATATAAAAAGGATCCATTCAAATAGGCAAGATATAAAAAGCATCCATTCAAATAGGCAAGATATAAAAAGGATCCATTTTTGGAGGTAATCTATTGAACGCTTTTTCCAAGAATCTGCTGCTCTGGGCTACGATTTCGCTGGTTTTGATTCTGCTTTTCAATATGTTCAACCAGCCTCAGGAACAGCAGCAAAAATTAACATATACCCAACTTCTGGACAGGATAGAACAGGGAGAGGTCATGGCCGTAAAGATCAAAGGCCAGGAAGTGTCTGGAGTCACTTTCGACGACCAAAGATTCGTTTCCTATCATCCTGATGACCCGAATTTTGTTGAGCTGCTGCTTAGAAACAATGTTCAGGTTGAAGCTGAGCCCGAAGCCGAAGGCTCCATGCTCATGACCGTTTTTATTTCCTGGTTCCCTATTTTGCTTCTGATTGCCGTATGGATTTTTTTCATGCGCCAGATGCAGGGCGGCGGAGGAAAGGCCATGTCTTTCGGTAAATCCAAGGCCAAAATGGTGGTTCAAGACGATACCAGGGTTACTTTTTCCGATGTCGCCGGAGTTGACGAGGCCAAGGACGAATTGACCGAAGTGGTGGATTTTCTAAGCGATCCCAAAAAGTTTACACGCCTTGGCGGGCGCATCCCCAAAGGAGTGCTGCTCGTGGGGTCTCCAGGTACGGGAAAGACTCTTCTGGCCAGGGCAGTGGCCGGCGAGGCCGGAGTGCCGTTCTTCTCCATATCCGGATCTGACTTTGTGGAGATGTTTGTGGGCGTCGGAGCTTCAAGAGTCAGGGATTTGTTTGTCCAGGGCAAAAAAAATGCCCCCTGCCTTATATTTATCGACGAGATCGATGCCGTAGGCAGGCAAAGAGGCGCTGGACTCGGCGGCGGCCATGATGAGCGTGAACAGACTTTGAATCAGCTTCTGGTGGAGATGGACGGTTTTGAATCCAATGAAGGGGTCATACTCATAGCAGCCACCAACCGTCCGGATGTGCTCGATCCGGCTCTTTTAAGGCCTGGACGTTTCGATCGGCAGGTGGTGGTGCCCAATCCCGATCTGACCGGGAGGAAAAGGATCCTTGAGGTGCACAGCCGCAAGATTCCCCTTGCACAGGGCGTGGATATGGAAGTAATTGCCCGGGGGACCCCGGGTTTTTCCGGAGCGGATCTTGAAAATCTGGTTAATGAAGCTGCACTGCATGCAGCCAAAAAAAATAAAGACCAGGTGAGCATGGAAGACTTTGAGGATGCCAAGGACAAGGTGCTCATGGGCAAGGAACGAAGAAGCTTAATCTTAAGCGAAGAAGAAAAGAAGACCACAGCCTATCATGAGGCGGGTCATACTCTGGTGGCCAAGCTGCTCCCGGGCACGGACCCCATCCACAAGGTTTCCATCATCCCCAGAGGTCGTGCTTTGGGTGTAACCATGCAGCTTCCGGAAGATGAAAGACATAATTATTCCAAAACTTACCTGGAGAACAACCTGTCAGTTCTTCTTGGAGGCCGGGTTGCAGAAGAGCTGGTCTTTAATCAGATGACCACCGGCGCGGGCAACGATATTGAACGGGCCTCAAAGATGGCCAGAAAAATGGTCTGCGAATGGGGTATGAGTGAAACTCTTGGTCCTCTGGCCTTCGGGGGCAGGGGGGAAGAGGTCTTTCTTGGCCGGGAATTCGTTCAGCACAAGGAATACAGCGAGGATACAGCCAAGTTAATTGATTCTGAAGTGAAAAGAATTGTTCAGGATGCCTATGACAGAGCCAAGCTCTTTCTTAAAGATAATATGGATGTGCTGCACCGTATTTCCGAGGCCTTGCTGGACCGGGAGACTCTGACCGGAGAAGAAGTGGAACAATTGATGCGCGGGGAAGAATTGCCTCCCATGAAAGAAAAGCTTGCCCAGGAAGATAAAAAAATGGATCTTCAGAAAAAAGAAAAGGATGATGCCGGATCTCAGGTTGAAGAAGACAGAAAAGACGGGAGTGAAATCGGGTTCAAGATAGAGTCTTAGACACTAGAAATGTGAATGTTGATATTTCGATCCGGAAGAATGAGATAAAATTTTTTCTTCCGGATAATAATCTGAAAAATTATGCCGGATGATGCTTAAAAAATCTTTTTGAAATTTTTCAACCTGATCGCAGAGTCTCTTGATCCATAAATTATACATTCAGCCATGAAACTGACCAAGAGGTATCATGATCCAATGGTCTGTCAAAGGGGGCGGGGTAATTGGCCCCGCCCCCTTTTTAATCGTCGGTATAGTCAATATCACCCCTGATTCGTTTTTTGACGGCGGTAAATACAATGCAACAGCGCAGGCCACTGCACATGCAGCTTTGCTTCTGGATCAAGGCGCTCATATCCTGGATTTGGGTGGTGAAAGCACCAGGCCCTTTGCAGAGCCAGTAGAGGCAAGTATAGAAATCAGCAGGGTCATGCCTGTAATGAAACAGATACTGGAAGCCCACCCCGATGCAAATATTTCAGTGGATACTTATAAGGCCCGGGTGGCTAAACAATGCCTGCAGTCAGGGGCGGTGATCATCAACGACATCTCCGCCTGCAGTTTTGACCCCGAACTGCTGGATGTTCTGGTTGAGCACAAACCGGGATACGTTTTGATGCATGCACTGGATCGGCCTGAAAAAATGCAGAATGATCCCAGATACGACAATGTAATCAAAGAAATTCTGTCATTTTTTGAAAAAAAGCTGAACCAGCTGGTTCGTGCCGGGCTCCCTGAGGATCGAATCGTGCTCGATCCGGGCATAGGGTTCGGCAAGACCCTTGAGCATAATCTTGAAATCCTGAAAAACATCGAGCGCTTTAAAATATTGAACCGCCCCCTTTATCTCGGTTTGTCCTACAAATCGGCCTGGGGAAAGCTTTTAGGCCTGGAACTCAAGCAAAGAGGCCTGCCTAGCCAGGTGGCGGTTGCGCTTATGGCCGCGAAAAACGTGCGGATCCACAGGGTGCACGATGTTCAGCTAACCGGTAAAACATTGAAGATGGTTGAAGCCATATGCTCATAAACCTGGGATTCATTCAAATAGGATGGCGGGACATCGTGGATATCGCGGTGGTCGCCTTCATCGCCTACCGGGTCATTCTGCTGCTCAAGGGAACCCGTGCAGTCTCGGTAGTCTACGGACTGCTCATCCTCATGATCGTATACTACATTGCCGGTGAATTCGGGCTTAACACCCTGCATGGTCTGCTGACCAACTTTCTGGGCTCGCTTTTCCTGGTGGTCATCATTCTTTTTCAAAGCGATATCCGCAAGGCTCTTGCCGAGATGGGTGCAGGAAGGCTCTGGTTCAACCCAAAGCCGATAAACATGGTGGTGGATGAATTGATTCTTGCCGCGGTGCAGATGGCTGAAAAAAGAATCGGAGCTCTCATAGTCATAGAGAAGAAGACACCTCTTGGCGATATTATCGAATCCGGAGTGGTGATTGACTCCAGGTTCTCCAGGGAGCTTCTGGAAACCATTTTTTATCCCAATACCAGACTGCATGACGGAGCAGTGATTATTCGAGGAGACAAGATTGCTGCAGCCGGATGTATACTTCCCCTGGCAGTAGGAGTGCCCTCGAAATGGAATCTGGGGACAAGGCACAGAGCAGCCATTGGTATTACCGAAGAGACAGATGCCCTGGCGATCGTGGTCTCCGAGGAAAGAGCCATAATTTCTGTGGCAATTTCCGGGAAGCTCATACCCGACCTGGATGAGGTGCGCATGAGAAGAGTACTGTCAAAAGTTCTGGAAAGATAATCATGTTGAATAAAATTAGAAGCAACTGGCAGTACAGAATCATGGCCCTGGTTATGGCCCTCTTTTTCTGGTATCTGATCAGCGGCCAGGATAAAGTGGAAATGTGGGTGGAAGTGCCTGTGGAAATTTCCGGCCTTTCCGAAGATCTCTCTGTCAGTTCAGGCATGGTGGACAAGGTGCGGATCAGGTGCAGAGCCACCAGAACCATGCTTGGGCGTATGGATGTGGGCCGACTGGCATACAACCTGGATCTTTCCGGAGTGGAACAGGGCAGCAACGTCATTAATCTTGATCCGAAAAGAATTGATCTGCCCAGGGCAATTCAGGCCATGGAGATTGCTCCATCCAGGCTGGAACTTGAAGTGGACAGGATTATCACCCGTGATTTGCCGGTCAGGATTAACTGGAGAGGCTCCATCAGTCCTGAATATGAGCTTGCAGACAAGGTTTCCGTTCCTGAATTCATAAGGGTCAGAGGTCCTGAAAGACTTGTGAGGGATATGGATTCAGTCCAGACCAGAATCATTGACATTGAAGAAAGAATGCCGGGAACCATTACTCGAAGGATAGGACTGCAGCTTCATCCGGAAATAGAAGCTTCAATAGCCGAGGTGAGGGCAGAGCTGATTTTCATGCCGGTACTTGAAGAGATCTGGGTGCGCAAGGCCATTGAAGTCAGAAACAGTGAAGGCCTGGAGTACAGTCTGGATGAGGATCATATGCGGGCCAATCTTGCTCTTCCAAAAACTTTTTTAAGAGAACCGGGTTGGCGGGAGCAAATCAGCTATTATATAAATTTAAACAAAGGCATGTTGCCCGGGGTCTTCGAGCTTCCGGTGCATATAGATCTGCCCGCCTATGGCCGGGTACTGGAGAAAAGACCGGAGACAGTGCAGGTAATCGTCAAATAATTTAAAAGGGAGTAACAGATATGCGCAAGAAACTGTTCGGAACCGATGGCTTGCGGGGGCAGGCCAATATATTCCCCATGCTTCCGGAGATTGTTCTAAGACTCGGACTGGCTGCTGGACAATATTTTCGCAATGGACACCGCAGACACAGGGTGCTTATTGGCAAAGACACAAGACTGTCCGGATATGTTTTTGAAAATGCCCTGACTTCTGGTTTTTGCGCTTCCGGAATGGACGTTTTCCTGGTGGGGCCCATGCCTACCCCGGCCATCTCCTTTCTGACCAAGAACATGCGTGCCGATCTGGGTGTGGTTATATCTGCATCACACAATCCCTTCATGGACAACGGGATCAAGTTTTTCGACCACATGGGCTTTAAGCTTTCAGACCAAGTTGAGGAAGAAATATCCGAACTTGTCCTGTCCCCGGATGTAAACTGGCAGCATCCTGAACCGGAAGACATCGGCAGGGCAAAAAAGATAGTGGACAGCCCCGGGCGCTATATTGTTCACTTGAAGAACAGCCTTCCAAACACCATGAGCCTGCAGGGACTCAAGGTGGTCATCGATTGCGCCCACGGAGCCACATACAGGGTCGCTCCGCTTATTTTCGAAGAACTGGGAGCAAAAGTGATTCAGGCAGGAGTTGAGCCTGACGGGCTGAACATCAATAAAAAATGCGGGTCACTCTATCCGGAAATAGCCGCACAAATGGTCCTCGAACACGGAGCAGATATCGGCCTTACGCTGGACGGTGACGGAGACCGGCTCATAGCTATTGATGAGAACGGAGTTATTCTGGATGGAGATCAGATCATGGCCATCTGTGCCCGGGATCTTATGGAACGTGATAATTTTCCAGGCAGGCTGCTGGTCAGCACGGTCATGAGCAATATGGCCCTGGAAGTTTTTATGCAGGAAAATGGCGGCAGGCTCCTGCGGACCAAAGTTGGTGACCGCTATGTTGTGGAAGCCATGCGCGAAAAAGGTGCAATTCTTGGAGGCGAACAGTCCGGGCACCTGATTTTTCTGGATTATGCCACCACAGGAGACGGCATTCTGGCCGGCATCAAACTCCTGAAAATAATGCTTGAAAAAAACAGACCCCTTTCCGAACTATCCAAGCTGCTGCAGCCGTTCCCCCAAAGGCTGATCAATGTTCATGTTGAAAAAAAACAGCCCTTCAGCGAGGTGCAAAAAATACAAAAAGCTGTGCGGGACGCAGAGCAGAAACTTGGCAAAGCAGGAAGAGTGCTGCTTCGTTATTCAGGTACAGAACCTGTAGCCCGGGTAATGGTCGAAGGTGAAAATGAAACTCTGGTTGAGGATCTGGTCATTCAACTGGCCAGAGAAGTGGAAGAAAGCCTCAGAAATTAACTGCCTTTCAAATTATTTTTTTAGCCCTGAAGGCGGTCCGGAAAAGCGGTTTATGATCCAGCGGCTAATTTTTTATGCCTTGCCAATTGTTTTCTTGAGGTATAATAATTTAACTTTGGACCGGTAAAACGGGTTGAAAAAAATTTTTCAGTGAACCATAGCGATGTCTTTGTGATGGGACCAGAAGAGTTTTGCCAATTTGACTATTAAGGAGTTGAATTATGGAAGCCAAAAAAGTGATTATTCCTGTGGCTGGATGGGGCACCAGGTCCCTGCCCGCAACCAAGAACATTCCCAAGGAAATGCTTCCAGTATATAAAAAACCGGCGGTGCAGTATGTCGTTGAGGAAGCCATTGATGCTGATCTGACCAATGTAGTCTTTGTGACCAACCAGCAAAAAAGGATCATTGAGGATCATTTCGATTACAACCTGGCTCTGGAAGCAGTGCTCAGGCGCACAGGCAAAGAGCATCTGCTGAAGGATGTTCGTCAGGTAGCTGAGATGGCCAACATAATTTCCGTACGCCAGAAAGAACAGCTGGGGCTTGGTCATGCCGTTCTTTGCGCCAGAGAGGTGGTGTCCAGGGAACCTTTTGCCATCATGGTCGGGGATGATCTGATGTTCAGCAGGCGCCCGGCGATCAAGCAGCTTTTGGAAGTGGCTCAAAAAGAGCATATGTCTGTTGTGGGAGTGGTGGAAGTACCCAGAGAAAGTGTTTCCAGCTACGGAATAATTCAAGGTGAAGAAATTTCGCCTGGTCTTTACCGTATCCGGCATGTTTATGAAAAACCCAGCGTTAAAGATGCTCCATCCAGGCTGGCCATTGTGGGCCGCTACGTCCTGACTCCGGAAATTTTTGATTATCTGGAAAAGCTGGAGCCTGGACATAACCTGGAATATCAACTTTCTGACGCCTTGCAGGCCCTGGCCCAGAGAAAAAGACTTCTGGCCTTCAAGCTGGAGGGACAGCGCTTTGATATCGGCAATTGGGTAGATTATTTAAGCGGCAATATCTATTTCGCTCTTCAGGATAAAGAATTGAGGAACGACCTGACCAAAAGCCTGGAAGAGCTGTTGGCCAACAATAAGTAGTTTTAATCTCTCTTCACCAGGACAGGAAGGAAACCAGTAATAATCGGTCCAGAGCATATGCAAGCCAGGATGTGTCTCAAGCATGGATGAAATCGAAGCAGGCCCCCCAGTCTGGTCTGCGGCAATGTTAGGCCGTCCTTATACAGCCCTGGCTTACCTGGAGCCTGCGTACCTGCCTGCCTTTGTATGGCAGCCCGGGCTCAGGGTGCTGGTTCCCATGGGCAAAGCCAACGCCCTGCGCATGGCAGTGCTGATGAGGACCAACATTTTGGGATACAGGCCTGAAAAACTGAAACAGATTTGCTGGCCCCTGGAAAAAGAACCGGTTATTGATCCAGATTACCTGGAAATGCTTGAAAATCTGGCTTCCAGGCAATTGACCACTCCGGGCAAAGTGCTTTCTTCTGTTCTGCCCGGAGCTTTTCGCAAAATTCCTTATGGATGGCTTGATCCGGTCAGGAAGAAAAAAATTCCCTTTGTCTTTTTTGAAAAAGACCCGCAGATCATATCTGAAATTTCCGAACTGTGGATGACAGAGCGGCTGCATCTGGATTTCGGACCCGCAAGAATTGATCCCTGTTATAAAGTGTGTAAAGAGCCTCCGTGGGCCATACGTCCCCGGGCAAGCCTGCAATGGGCGGTTATGGACCTGCTCTGGGAGCAGAAGGCCATGCGCCGCTCAAAAATTACCGCAGCCCTGGGACAGGGAGCAAATAAATCCCTGCAGAGTCTGTTGGATAAAAAACTGATAGAGCTGGTACAGGATGAAAAGCAGGACATGACCTGCAGCCTTGCTGATCCAGGAAAAGAATATGAGCTGACCCGGGATCAAAAAGATGCGATGAGTAAGCTTTTGCCCTGGCTTGAACAAAAAAAGCCGGCCGCAGTCATGCTGCATGGAATCACAGGCAGCGGCAAGAGCGTGATTTATCTCAATCTGGCGAAAAATTGTCTGCAGCAGGGCCGCTCGGCAATTTTACTTGCTCCTGAGATCGCCATAGCCAGACAATTACACCACCAGACGGTTCAATTCCTTCCAGGCGTGCCTGTTTTTTTGCATCACGGTTATAAAAGTGACAGAAATAAGGAAAAAACTTTTTTAAAAATCAGACAGAGCACGTCTCCCCTCATTCTTGTCGGAACCAGATCAGCCCTGTTCATGCCGGTTAAAAACATCGGACTGATTGTATTGGATGAGGAGCATGACGAATCCTTCAAGCAGGATCAGCAGCTGATTTATCAGGCCAAGGAAATTTCATTTTATCTCAGTGAAAGAGATAATGGACTTCTTATTCTCGGTTCGGCAACCCCGGATATAAAGACATACCATGCAGCAACTCAGGGTCACATTCAAATGGTGCACATGTCCAGACGCATCGGGAGCAGCACTCTGCCCAAAGTGACTTTTGTGGATCTGAAAAAAGAGCCGCCTGAATTCGGCTCTCTGTCCGCCGGGTGTTATCAGGCGCTTAAAGAAACACTGGATCGGGGAGAGCAGGCCATCATAATGCATAACCGCAGGGGATACTCTCCGATCCTTATGTGCCTTGAGTGTTCAGAGACAGCCAGATGCAGGGCGTGCAAGGTGAGTCTGACCTATCACAAAAAAAGAAACAGGCTTGTATGTCACTACTGCGGAATTTCTGCATCTTATCCTCCGATATGTGAACAGTGCAGAAGTTCTGAGTTTGTACCTCTTGGTCAGGGGACAGAAAAAGTTGAAGAATATCTGTCCAGACATCTGTCCAGGACAGAAGTTCTGCGCCTGGATAGCGACAGTGCCAGATATTCGGGACGTTCAGAAGATATTCTTGAGAGGTTTGCATCAGGCCGGGCCAAAATTCTGGTGGGCACCCAGATGCTCAGCAAGGGCCATTCATTTCCGAATGTCACTCTGGCCATAGTGCCGGATGCTGATTTAGGACTGGGTTTGCCGGATTATCGTTCCACAGAACGTATATTTCAGCTTCTGGTTCAACTTTCCGGAAGAGCGGGAAGGGGTTCAAAACCCGGACGTGTTTTTATCCAGACCCGCAATCCCGATCATTTCTGCTGGCAATATGTTATAAACAACGATTATCAGGGCTTTTTCAATCAAGAACTTAACCGTAGAAAAACCTACGGCTACCCTCCCTTTCTCAAGCTGGGACTGATCCGCTTTTCCTTTCCTTCCAACTGGTCTTATAAAGATAAGTTCATGTCCGCTATAAGACAGAAAAAGCCCGAGCTGGTTCGCAATAACGGACTGATTCTTTTAGGTCCTGCGCCTGCTCTTTTGTCCAGGCTGAAAAACCGGGAAAGACACCATTTTCTGATCAAATCTACAGATTGGAACAGCATCAGGAAAGCTTATGTTGAACTTAAGCCTCTCTTTGAAAGGCACAGAGAACTCAGGGTCAGTCTGGATCTTGATCCGGTGAATATGCTCTGATTCTTTTTTTCTTGAGCCACATTAAATTGAACTGATTTTAGTCGGCCTCAAAAAATCCTGTCCGTTCCTTCCGAAAACCCGGTCTGCCGCTCCTTTCGCTAGTTTCCATCCGGAAATTCTTTTTTTCCGGATGCTGAAACTGACGGTTTTCTTTCCGGAAACGAGGAGTTTTTTCTTTTGGCAAGGAAATCAAGCAATTATGAGGAGGCGTATCTTAATACGTTGACGAATAATTGTGCAGATT
>SLDX01000120.1 GCA_007125075.1 Desulfonatronospira sp. | reverse complement strand
TCCGGGTTGGCCGCCCTGGCCCTCTCCAGCATACCCGTACTCAGATCCACTCCGGTCACTGTGAAATGCTCTTTAAAGTAGCGGTCATGCCCGCCCGCGCCGCTGCCCAGGTGAAGCATGGTTTTGGGCGGCTCTGATGAGTATTCATGCAGCAGCTTCACGTAAACTGTGACTTCATCTTCATACTCAGCCGGTTCGGCCAGCCATTCCTCGGTCCAGGCCAGTTCGTTGTAGGCTTTCCATTGTGGATTGTTCATCATCTTTGCCTCAGGACTCTTTTCCAGCCCCTGCCTGGTCAGTCTGCAGTTTTTCTGACTTTTTGACGCGTAGGTATAAGTTAAATTCCAAAAGTACGCTAAAGCCGGATGAACCTATAAATTTATGAAACGTCAATCGGGGTGTTGTTGAAAAAGTCCTTATTGGGCAGACCGTTCAAAAATTCCAGGCGCAGTCCGGCACCCACTTGAGATGTCAGTAAAGGCTTATGCCGGGAAAATACCCACTGAAGCGGGTGCGGGACGACGCGGCAACTGGTAGATTTTCAATGGTCTGCTAAAGGATCATTTACCGCGAAACAAGGCTGCCACAGGGATCAGCCGGACATCTTCCACGGTTTTGTATTCTTCTCCAAGATAAAACAGAAACCGTTTAACCTTAAGATTTTTTTTCGGTTTAAAGTTCATCAGGCTGGAAATGTCGCTTCTTCCTGGATGCCTGGCGGATTTAACTTCAACCGCGTACAAGGAGTCCCTGGTTTCAAAGATCAGGTCTATTTCGTGTCCTGACGCGCTTTTGTAGTAGCAGAATTCGTCTGTGGGAATAAATCCCAGCTTGCGGCGTTTTTCCAGTTCGGAAATGACAAAGTTTTCCAGAAGGGCGCCCGGCCCGGTCCGTGTCCTGAGACTGAAGATGATGCCGTTATCTGCAAAATATGTTTTGGTTGCTTTAATAAAGCGTTTCGCAGGCCCAAAACTGTACCCCCTCAACTGAAAGGTCAACTGAGCCTGGTTCAGCGCGTTCAGATATTTTTTCGCGGTTGGATGGCTGACTCCGGATTCCCTGGCAAAATTGGACACTTCAAGATGGGATCCAAGGCAGTGGACCAGGTTGTGCAGAATCCCCAGCAGACCTTCAAGGTTTTCAATGTTGGACAGCTGCATGAGATCCCTGGTGAAATAGGTATTCTTGTAGCGGATCAGTATTTCTGCCTTCCGCTCTTCAGTCTTCTGTTCCGCGACTTCCGGAAATCCGCCGAAAGTTACGTCCTGATCCAGCATTCTCATCCCCTGCCTGAGCTGAACATGATTTGCTTCTTCATTGAAAACATTATGGATGGGCCGACCCAGTTCCTCCCCCCAGCAAAGTGCGGGCAGGGACAGAGTTTCAATCCTTCCGGCCATGGTGTCTGCCGCAGCGTTCAACAGTCCGATTGTGCTGGAGCCGGTCATGAAAATCTTTGCATCCCTCTGGTCAATGGCATGCTTGACCGCGATGGTCAGCCTGGGGGCGCGCTGAATTTCATCTATTACGCATGAATTACCGAGACCCTGGACAAAACCTTTTGGGTCGCGCTCAGCCCAATCCAGATAATCCAGGTCATCCAGGGTGGTGTAATTTAAATCAGGGAACAGTCCCTTGAGAAGGGTTGTCTTGCCTGATCGGCGGGGGCCGATGAGCAGACAGCTTCTGTCTGAAGGAATGGTCAGCCATCTTGTAAACATGAGTTTAAAATAGCCTGGATATTTTAAAAGTCAAGTTTAAAAATATCCATGCTGGTTTTGTCCCGGGAGGCAATATCTTCATAGGTAAATTTGCGCCACCTGCATACTCTCACCCTCAACTTCTGCCGATTCTCGGCTTGCTCGATGCTCCAGACAAGGCCTTTTTCAGAATGCTCTGCCACAGGGTCCGGGCTTTAGCGGTAATTGCCAGGGCTCCTGTAATCAGCCCGAGTGTCTGGTGATGATTTGTTCCAAATCCCCCGGATGAAAGGACACATCCCGGGAACTTTGTCCAAAGCCGCCGTGCTGGCCCGCCACGCCCAAGGCGTGGTTCACGGCCCTGACCCACTGATTCAAAAACTCCCTTTTGGTCCTGTTCTGCTGATTGTCCAGGTCTTTTGTTTCAAGGATGAAATGTTTCTTATTGATCAGCCGGATGATAAAGTCCGGATAATATTTTCTACAGTCGAGTTTATGATCGGTTTTTAATATGTTTCAGGCGAATCCTGTCTTCAGGCTGCATATTCCACCCTGGCCTTCTGCATGACATCGTCTCGGAAATAACGGCTCAGTTCTGCAGGGGTCCTGAGATCCACCTTCAGTCCGGTCATCTCTGAAAGTTCAATTTCCATTCCGGCCAGGTCCAAAAGGCCTGGTATATGCTCCTTTTCAAATTCCACCAGGATATCTATATCGCTGCCGGGCTTAAGTTCGCCGTGCAGTGCGGAGCCGAAAACAGACATCCTCCTGATGTGGTGCCTGCGGCAGAAATCTTTTATCCTTGATGCAGAAACATAATTTTTCAGTTCAAACATATGCTCACCTCTGTGATTGTTTTGCAGATATTGATGACAAAATATAATATGGGCTCTTCCGGTTCAAGCGTACGTAGCCGGTAAAAGGCTCAAAGCCAATGATTTGGCCGGTTCTGGCTCAGGCGTAAGATATTTTGTCTCTCGCCCGCTTCGAAGACTCCGCTAGAGGCGCAGAGCTCTGGAGAAGAGAGATTTATGAATTCTCCGAGCCGGAGAATTCATAAAAGTTCTCGCACGTCCTGAGACGTGGAAGAACTATTCGCTACTCTGAGTATCCCATCCTTCAGCAGGGCTTCATTGAAATTGATCAGCAACCCGATTTCCTTAACTGACAGACGGAGATAGCTCAATAACTGTTTTTTGTGCACCGGTTCAATTCTCTGAACAGATTTGAGTTCAACGACTAGGCCCTCCACAAGCATGTCCATCCTGAAGCTAAGATCATGGATGACTTGACCCTTGTATACCCCACTGGCAATAGAAGTTCTGTCTGAACATGTATGCTTCTGCCCTCAAGTTCTATCTGTAAACACCTGAGGTAAACACTTTCCAGGAGGCCAGGTCCAAGTTGTCTGTGGACTTCAATTGCCGCATTGATAATCTGTGAGGTAAGCTGTCTACTCATTGTATTTTCCGCCCCTGGCGGGGAGCACCTATTCATAGACACCGGCTCGGTGGATATGAATACTAAACCTCTTCCTCGGGCCTTGCTCCGCCTGCCCAGTGAAATAGACGGAGTCTCAGCGAAGCGAATTTCACCGGGGCGTCTCAAGGCCTGCTTCCCGCCGGGGCGTAGGCCCCTATGGGCCGGTCTCCAGCTCGTAGAGCTTACGCCTCGGAGAGAGGCAGGCCGGGCGTGAGATATCTCTTTTCTTTACGAAAACCTGATTTTTTCCTTATCATCCCGCATCACCGACTTGTCCCTTCGCCCTTCAGGCGGTCCTTTTCCGCCCGGATATGTTCCAGCAGCTCTCCTGACAGATCAAATCCCAGCCCTGCACTGATATTTCTTGAAATTCTCTGCCTGCTCAAAGATCTCTTTGTACACTTCATCCCGGTCCATGAAGAGCAATCATCCCTGCGATTTTACCTGATCAAATGCTTGTTGATCTCTGCCCGAATACGGTTTTTTACTTTTTCTATGGTCATGTCCGCTCTGTTCTCTCTCATGCTGTCTGCCAGGCGGCAGGCCCTGTTCAGAGCGGATTCTACAAGGACGACAGGCAGCGAAGGAGTAACCCGGTCCCCGGTTTTGGGGACCGGGATTTCAAACAGCAGGCTGTCTTGGACGGCTGAGAGCATATCCGCCGGCATTTTGGGAACCAGAAGGGCCTCCCGTTCTGCAATGACACCTTCCATATGTCTCACCATGTGCCAGAAATTATCCTTCAGGTTGAACATGACATCAGGCATCAGGCAGTCAGCAACAAGCAGGTTCAGCATGTCATGGGAGTATCCCGCCTGCTCATTGTCTTGTATGATGCTTTCAATGCTCCTGGTTGGATCAAATTCACTGCGCATGATCTGATGCAGCCTTCGTGCAGCATCCTGTAGTGTCTTGTCGTCCGGTTTCGTTTCTTCGTCGAGGATAATATTTTCAAGATCGCTGTACCTGGTAATGAATCTGGTTTCAGACTCTCCCTGCCTGTTTATGCACTGAACAGCATAAGCAACAATGACCGCCTTTGTATCAGGAACCTGTTTTTCCAGGCGGACCACACATTTCGGCAGATCAAAACCCACAAACTCCTCAAGAATGCCATCAAACACCGGGTCTCCATAGGAAGCGAAATGCAGCTGCCCCTCCAGGTCAGGAGCACCTTTTTCATAAAGCTCCCGGTCAATGGTCAGGCAGGCGGCTTTCGGAATCGGACCGGATTCCTGCATGTCCAGCACTGGATATCTGGGGGAGAGTTGCACCCCCTGGTCCTGAAGGTATTTTGATCCTTTCAAGGCATCCCAGATATTCTCCAGGCTGACAGGAACCGGGTCTTCATTATGCCGGTATTTAATGCGCAGATAAATTTCATACAGATCTCTTGCGGGGATATCAAAATTTGTGCTTCTTTCCTGCTGTTCTTTTATCCGTCTTAACGCCCGCTTGAAAAGAATATCTTCTTTCAAATCTCCGGAAGCCAGTTCTGCAAATTCCTCCTCTGTCACCGGCAACATGGATATCTGTTGAGGGCCGACTACCCCGAAGGTCTGGGAGAGCCTTGTCAGGAGCCGGTCATAAACAATCTGCTCCGCTGAATCCACATAACATAGATTCAGTACATATATGCTGGTATGGGTCTGGCCAATGCGGTCTATCCTGCCTATGCGCTGTTCCACCTTCATGGGGTTCCAGGGAAGATCATAGTTTATGACCAGATCAGCAGTCTGAAGGTTTAGTCCTTCTGCAGCCGCGTCAGTGCAGACCAGGACATCAATTTCACCCCTTAAGAATCGGTGCCTGATATCATCTCTGTCAGCGCCTGTGAGTCTTTTGGTTTGTGCATTCAGGTACTGTCCTCCTTTGCCTGAATATGATCCCACCCTCATGGATGGATCAATGGCCAGCAGGCGACTGACAATGTCGGACAATGTATCGTAAAACCTGGTAAAGACAACCGTCTGCCTGATCCTGCCCTGATTTCTGCATCGTCTTCCCTGCAGGACAGAAAGCAGCTCCTTCATTTTCAGGGGCATGCCGGACAAATCCTTCATCAGTTCAAGCAGCCGGTTCAGCCTTGCAGCTTCCCAGGCCAGGTCCTCTTCAGTCCGGTTTTTAAGCAATGTTGATATGACGTTTTCATCAATATCCTCGCTGTATCCGAATATGCTGTCATGGCTTTCAATATCCATGTCAAAAACTTCCTGAACGTCCATGTGCATAAGAGTTGCCCTGACTTTTTCCAGCCTGCGCTTAATGGTTTCCCTGATGGCAAAGGTGCTGGAAGCAAGCCGCAACCGAAGGAAACTCAGATAGAAACCCAGACTGGTTCTCCATTTCCTGTCCCTGCTGTTGGATGCCAGCTTCCTGGTCAAGGCCCGGCAATAATCTTCCAGAGCATGGTAAACTTCCTTTTCCAGGCCGGACAATACCAAAGAAGGTACAGGCAGTATTTCCCGCCTGGCCAGATTAGCCTCCAGCCTTCCATTTTCACGGTAGATTTCGAGAAGAGGACGGGTATGGCGCAGCATGACCCTGGACAAAGGAGCTGCGGCAAAGATAAGCCTGAGGATGATACTTCTGTCCATTCCCCTGGGGATACGGGAATGTTCAAGCCATAGTCTGGCTGTTGACTTCATGCGCTGGTCAATGACCGAACTTTTGAGATACTCCCACAAAAGGGGATCTATCTTTGTACAGAGTTCAGGGCGCAGCGCATTAATTCCCATTCCTGGCGATTCGGTTCCTGGTCATGAATCAGTTTGTTAAGGATCCTGTAATAGGCCCAGGTCAGAGTGGGGTCTTTCTGAAAATGGGCAATGCGCCGGGTCAGACTGATAAGGTCGAACACCTCTATCCAGTCAAGCTGCATGGGGGTGGCTGTAGCCATCCACAGGCATCTGCCTGCTGGAACCAGTCTGTCCCGGATGGTATTGTACAGGCGGCCGTAGCGGGGGACCGTCCTTTCCCCGTCTTTGGGATTTTTTCTCCTGGCATAGTGGGCCTCATCCACAAGCACTATATCAAATGGATCAGCCCGCATAAGTTCTTCAAGACGTTCAGTCCTGATCATGAGCCCGGTGGAAACAATGCTCAGGTCAGGCTTATACATTTTTGTTGAAGAAACCGTGTTTTCATCCGGGAAGATATATTCATGCCTGAAGCTGCTCCCGCCTCTTAATCTGGCAAAGGGGAGAAAAAACTTGTCCGCCATTTCCCTCTGCCACTGAAGGGTAAGGCTGGCCGGAGGAGCCACCATGACCCGCCTGACCAGGCCGGACAGATAAAGTGAACGAATGGCCAGCCCGGCCTCAATGGTCTTGCCCAAGCCGACCTCATCACATAACAGATAGCTGCAGGGCCAGGTCCGGATAAGCCTCCTGGAGACTATTTCCTGATGCGGCCACGGCTTGACCGGTGCTGTTTCCATGCCTACATAGCGTCCTCCGGGCAGCCTTGGGCCATCCTTGATCATTGACTCCTTTAGGCCTTTTGGACATCTGCAATAACACATCTAATAAGGACTTTTTCAACACGCTGTTATACTTTCCCAAAGGCTTTGAAGAAGGTGTAGCAAAATATGCCATCAGGCTCAGTAGTTCGATATAGGTCCTCGATGCCGTTGTCGAACGTAACGGCATCTATGAGACCCTCATCAATCGCCGATTGACGTACACCCTCGATCATCGCGGTGAATGTCTTTTTCGTAAATCCTTCGACCAGTTCCGGCTTGCTGGAATCGACATACACCATTCGGGGGGACACCCGGACTTCGCCATAGCCCGCAGCAACCAGCAACGGATACAAGGACCTGCCAATCAGAGCATTCCCACCCACGCGAGACTGCAACTCGACCTGGGAGTGAATCGCGGTACGCGCTGCATCGCTTTCAGGATGAAAGTAGGCAGAACCATGGTCGCCTTCTATGACAGTTATTGTTCCGCCCGGTCGAAGGTATGTTTTCAACTTCTGCAAGGCAGCGAACGGCTCTTTCAGGTGTTCCAAAACAAAGCAGACAAAGACATGATCAAACGATTGTGAGGGAAAAGGCGAATGGAAGATATCGCCTTGCTGGAACCGGACATTAGTAAGTGCCGCCGCCCGGACCTTCTGTTCAGCCTGAAAAACAGAATCCTCAGATATGTCCAAGGATACAATCGTAGCCCCGGGGCTATTCCGGGCCAGCGTCACCGTTTGTGCACCAACGCCGCAACCGGCTTCCAAGACCTGGCTGCCCACCGGATATGCCGTATCGGAATGCAGCAGGTCGGCCAAGGTCGTGGCCTGATCCTGCAAACGCATGTTCTCTTGTGGATCGTATCCGTGTATGTATGACCTTTTCATGGCCTCCTTCTCCCTGCAGAACGTCCATTCTTGGGGTCGGACCGAGCTGAATTTGTTTTTTTGGTGGGGATTACAAGGAATGTTAATGCCTCGAATCCTGGACAGAATCTTTGCGTCCAGCCGGACAAAAGGGTCAGATACCCATGAATAGTCGGTCGGCTGATTGAAGGAAATCGCATTGTGGGTCGGAAGGCAATTCTCTGACAATATAGACAATCACAACCAGGCGGGATCCTTATCTCCTCCAAATTCTTTAGCTTTCAGAAAAAAGGTTTCCCTCCATTTGATCCCCCGGCTAACTTTCTTCGTACGCTCCCAAAAACTCGTCTCTCGTTATGCCTGCTTGTGTTAGTATCGTTCGCAAAGTTGATCCCTTTATACGCGAATGATTAGGCATTGTTAGAGGGGTGCGGGTACCATCGGCATTTTCCCGCACCATGGCTATGTGATTCCCCTCTCGCACCACTCGAAACCCCAAACCTTCAAAAGCCTTGACCATCTTCCTGATAGAT
The DNA here is from genome assembly GCA_007125075.1 of Desulfonatronospira sp. Taxonomy (GTDB): domain Bacteria; phylum Desulfobacterota; class Desulfovibrionia; order Desulfovibrionales; family Desulfonatronovibrionaceae; genus Desulfonatronospira. The sequence goes on along the minus strand of SLDX01000120.1, from coordinate 926 downwards.
GCATCCACAGGGAATTTGGACATCAGACTGCCACCCCGGCTTCAGCAACAAAGGCTTCCAAAACAGGGGTTTCGCTTTCAAGAACCTCTTTTCCAAACGTCTCGATATGAAAAGCTATAGCGGATTTTACATCCGCCAATGCTTCCTCATAAGTATCGCCTTCACCTACTACAACTCCTTTTAGCCCAAAAGGGTAGGCAATGTATCCGTCTGTATGCTTCTCAACGATGACTTTGAACTGTCTAACCATTCTTACTTCCTCCCATTGTAGCTTTTATAACAGAGCGTTTTGCTCAGTATTTCGATAAATTTCACGACTGCTTTTAGATGCGCCCAGGCGAAATTATTCGCTCCTTTTGGTGCAGTCCCTGGCCGATATTACCCGGATCAAGGTTTCGTGGGCGCGCAAAGTGAACGTAAAGCCGACAACCTCTTGCCATCTACCATGATTATATATTGTCAAGATATTCGTTTAGGTCAAGCGCTTATATCTGACCCATATGATGCGCCTGTAGCCAACAGGATCTGACCCTGATTCATTTCCTTAACCATCCAATATATTAGCGATGCGTTTTTTTTGCATGAAGGCATGTAAGATGGCTTCCATTCAGGGAATGCTCATCACTTGTTCCTGTTAAGAATACTTATGATCAATCTTTTCACGGTTTTCATCTCCTCCGGCCTGCTTACCGCTATGAACAGGGTTAATCCGGCCAGGGCTTCATTGCTGATGGTCAGTACATCCTTGCAAGCTGTTGAAAATCTCCCAATTGCTGCGTCGCTACAAAAAATTCAAACTCTTACGTATGAATAAATACGCTGCGACCTTGAACTTTTTTTGCTTCTTACACTTGGAATTTTTGAACAGCCTGTCTGATAAGGACTTTTCAACACACTGCCAGGCAGACATCAGGCGATTGTTTTTT
>SLDX01000035.1 GCA_007125075.1 Desulfonatronospira sp. | reverse complement strand
TTAAAGGCTGGATTGCTTAAACCAAAAAAATAATCCAAAGAGGTTGGGTTCATTAATGGCAGGTGGGAATCATGCCGTGGAATACTGTCCGCAAACGTAGGGCTTTGATATCTGCTTGTTAAGCATAACAATTATACAATTGATAAATTGGCTTACAAAGTTGAAGCTGTCCAGGATTTAATCTTGAATCTTCTCCTTTCTGAGCACGTCAAGAAAGTTGGCCCACCACTGCATCATTTTGCGCCTCTCATCAATATATTCGGCTCGGTTGTAAATGCCTCTAACTTTGTTATTGTCCACATGAGCAAGTTGCATTTCCATGACCCTGCTGTTCCACCCATGCTCATGAAGATTGGTGGAAGCCATGGTGCGGTACCCATCACTATCATGCCTTTGAATATTCCGTCCTTCTCAGGGCGACGACTACTGTCCCGTTGCTCATGGAAAATGTAAGCCCCCTGATCAGCACATTGCAAAGGAGCATGGAGCATCTTTATAATGTTTTCTGACAAAAGCTTTGAGCTTTCCGGGGTATCCTTTCCGGCTGGCAGCATTTCGCAAGCAAAATACCACAGACAATACCCCGCAATTTTTTCGGGCTGATGATTGATTAAAGTGAAATTGAGTGGATATTAATTCAAGATAATGTTTTGTTTTTGCTGACTTTCTGGACTGCTCGGGGCAGGTCAGGAAGGATTGCTGGTGGAGGCGGCGGGACTTGAACCCGCTGCCTCAGCCTTGCGAAGGCTGCGCTCTCCCGGATGAGCTACGCCCCCAGCAGTAAACATTGGCATTCGGAAAGAAAGGCTTTCCTGAGAACTATCTAACCAAAACAGGCATGCTTGGCAAGACTCTCAAAGCCATGCCCAAAAAGCCCGCCACGGCTTCTCCAAAAAGCGGCACTTCGCGTACTCACCCCGACCGATCAAGGCGGCAGATGGCCGCCTGTTATTTTTGTCTTGCATAGGATTATTGCATAACATATAAAATTTCTGCACATGAGGGCGGTTTAAGACAAATTCATTCATGAAGAAAGTTCAAGATCACTATTTTAAAAAGGCCAGGAAGGATAATTATCCAGCCCGTTCGGTATATAAGCTCAAAGAGATGGACAAGCGCTTCCGCCTCTTTCGCCCTGGTCAGAAAGTCCTGGATCTGGGAGCTTCGCCGGGATCATGGTCCATGTACGCCGCGCAGAAGGTGACGCCCAGCGGCTTTGTCCTGGCGGTGGACCTCAAGGAACCGGCCGTTTCTTTTCCCGGACAGGTCCGCTTCATCCAGGGTGATGTCTTCAACGATGCCGAAGTGGTGCAGCAGATAAAAAACCTGGCCCCTTTCAATCTGGTGCTGAGCGACATGGCCCCCAAAACCATCGGGATAAAAATCACTGATCAGGCCAGATCTTTTGAACTGGCCATGGAAGCGCTGCATCTCGGCCGTCTTGTTTTAATCCCCGGAGGCTTTCTGTGCGTCAAGATTTTTGAAGGCCCCGATGTTGAGCAGCTGAGCAAAGAAATGAAGACCAGCTTTACCCGGGTCAAGCATTTCAAGCCCAAAAGCTCCAGAGCGGAAAGCAGGGAAATCTTTCTGGTCGGAATGCAGTTTCAGAAGAAAATAGACCATGACGTAAGTGACCATGAGCAGAATTAGAACATAAAAGATTGAATGAAGAAAAAAACCAGGAGAATAAATATATGGCGGGACACAGCAAATGGCACAATATCCAGCACAGAAAAGGCAGACAGGACGCCAAAAAGGGCAAGATATTCACCAAGGTGACCAAGGAGATCATGCTCGCCGCCAAAAGCGGCGGAGGGGACCCGGACAAGAACCCCAGGCTCAGGGCCGCGGTTGATGCGGCCAAATCTGCTAATCTGCCCAAAGACCGGATAGAGACAGCCATCAGGAAGGGTACCGGCGAACTCGCAGGCGATCAGATAGAAGAATCGATCTACGAAGGCTACGGCCCCGGAGGCGTGGCCATGCTCGTTGAGGTGGCCACGGACAATAAAAACCGCAGTGTGGCTGAAATCAGGCACCAGCTCAGCAAAAACGGCGGGTCCATGGGCGAAGGCGGAAGCGTGGCCTGGATGTTTGATCACAAAGGAGTGCTTTCCTTCGACAAGGAAACCTACAGCGAGGAACAGATACTTGAGGTAGGCCTGGAAGCCGGGGTGGATGACCTTATCGATGACGGCCAGGTATGGCAGGTACGCTGTGCTCCTGAAGACTACAACCGGGCCAAGGAGGCCTACGCCGCGGCCGGCATTGAATTCACTGAAGCCTTTTTGACCATGGTGCCCAGAACAACCGTAGGTGTGGACGTTGAAACCGGGCGCAGGCTTCTTAAGCTCTATGACGCCCTGGACGACCTGGATGATGTGCAGAACATCTACGCCAATTTTGAGCTTCCCGATGAACTGCTCAGTGAACTGGAGAGCTGAGCATTGGCCGCTTCGTTTAAGGAAAGGCTGGTGCTGGGCATAGATCCCGGATCCAGATGCACCGGGTTTGGTCTTATCCATGAACGATCCGGCAGCCTGAAGCTGCTTAAAACCGGAACCATAAGAACAGACCCCGGAGCTGATCTGAGCCTCAGGCTGGCGGCCATTTTCAGCGGGATCTGCGCGCTGATTCTTGAATACGGCCCGCAGGAGGCAGCAGTGGAGGAAGTGTTCACCGCCAAGAACTCCAGTTCAGCATTAAAGCTCGGCCAGGCCAGGGGCGCGGCCATGGTGGCCTGCGCGCACAACAGGATTCCCGTCTTTTCCTATGAACCCACCCTGGTCAAGAAGTCACTGGTTGGAGCCGGCCGGGCCGGTAAGGACCAGGTGGCCTTCATGGTCGCGCGCCTGCTCGGGCAGAAAAATGCTGACCCCGCCTGGCCCAGGGATGCAAGCGATGCTCTGGCTGTGGCCATTGCTCATCTTAACCAGCGCCGGGCCGCCATGATCGGAGGTTATAAATGATCGCTTTTCTCAAGGGGAAGACCTTAAGCGTCCGGGACAGGAGCTGTGTGGTGCTCACCCCTTCCGGAGTGGGCTATGAGGTACATGTCACCACCAGAGATCTGATCCTGCTTCCACCTTCCGGAGAAGAGGTGGAGCTGTACACCCTGACCGTGGTCCGGGAGGATGCCCTGGATCTTTACGGATTTTTCAGCCTGGAAGAGCGCGAAACCTTCAGCACGCTGCTCAGCGCCCCCAAACTCGGACCCAGGACCGCCCTGGCCATTCTGGGAATGTATGAACCGGACAGACTCCTGAAAATCATCCAGGCAGAGGATGAATCCGGACTGGCTCAGGTCCCGGGCATCGGAATCAAGACCGCCCGCAGGCTTATTCTTGATCTTAAGGATCGCCTGCAGTTCATAACCCCGGGCAAAGAAGATAAGCCCCTGCCGGCAAAAAAAACCGTGCGCGAGGACGTCCTGGCCGGCCTGACCAGCCTCGGCTATGCCCCGCCTGAAATAATCCCCTTCCTGGACCGGATTCTGGAAGATGAGCCGGATCTGGATGTGGCCTCAGCTATCCGGGCTGTGCTCAAAAAAAAGGCCGCGGAAAAGATGCGCGAATCATCCGGCTGATTCTGAATCTGCGGATTCATGACCACCACTGAAACCTGCCTGATCCGTGCACTGCCGGGCCCTGGACCGCAGCAGCCATGAAATACTTCTTCTTCCTTACTGAATACCTTTATCCCGGACATCTGCTGCATGTTAATGTTTCACTGCGGCCGACGGGGCTAGCTGTCTTCATTGCTCAGGTTGCATTGTACGCATAAATTGATTAATTTATAATCTGTCTTAAGTTTTATTGAATCCCATGACTTGTCCTGACCCTGATTCGAGTTACTGCAGTCGATCAATTACAGGAGGAACGGATGTTCAGATTGCCGGCTTTCTTTTTTTGCACTGCCCTGCTCATGCTTCTTGGGCTTAACCTGAAGCCCGGGGCCGCAGTCCGGGAGGAAGCCCGGGAATTACTCAACCAGCGCTGTACCGTGTGCCATAACCTGGGAAGAGTCGAAGCCGCGGACAAAGACAGGCGGCAGTGGGAAGCCGCCATTGAGAAAATGATCGGTTTCGGGGCCAGGGTCAGCGTGGATGAAAAAGAGGTTCTTGTTGAATATCTGTCCGGAAAATAGGCTGTTATTATATTCTTGAGCACTGAAAAGGAGGTTTTATGGCCCAGACCCTGGCATATATAACCGCTGAAAATATGGACGAAGCCCTGCGCATAGGGCGGGCCCTGGTGGAAAACAGGCTGGCCGCCTGCGTCAATGCTCTGGAGAACATGACTTCCATGTATATGTGGAAGGGGAAAATGGAGACTTCCAGGGAAGTGGTTCTGCTTGCCAAAACCCGGGAAGAGCTGAAAGACAGGCTGATTGAGAAAGTCCTTGAGGTGCACAGTTATGAATGTCCCTGCGTGGTATTTGTTCCGCTTACCGGGGGACACCGCGAATTTCTGGACTGGATCGACGCTGAAACAGAATAATGCGGACAGATCTGAAGCAGATTCGCCTGCAAAAATCATTTCCATACTCTTGAAGAGCTTCTGAGCACCAAAATCAAAGGAAGGAGAAAATGAACATTCTGGTATCCGGATCCATCGCCTATGACCGCATCATGCCCTTTCCCGGGCGTTTCGCCGATCACATAATGCCGGACAAAATCCATATTCTGAACGTGTGCTTTCTGGTCAACGGCCTGATTGAAAAATTCGGGGGCACAGCAGGAAATATCGCCTATACCCTGAGTCTTCTTGGAGAAAAGCCAAGAATCCTGGCCACCGCGGGCAAGGACTTCGGCAATTACGAAAAGTGGCTGAAAAAATTCGGACTTGATCAGGAAAGCATCAGGATAATACCTGACGAACTGACCGCTTCGGCCTACATCACCACGGATAAGTCCGACAATCAGATCACCGGATTCAACCCCGCGGCCATGAACTATTCCTCTGAATTCGATTTCAGTCAGGTTTCCGCGGAAAAAACCCTGGCCATCGTCGCCCCGGGCAACCTGGATGACATGTACTATTACAGCCGGATTTACCGGGAAAAGGGAGTGCGCTACATCTTTGATCCCGGGCAGAACATCCCGGCCTTTTCCGGGGAGAGGATGCTGGAGATGATCACCGGCTCATACATTCTCATCTCCAATGACTACGAACTGGAAATGATCATGAAAAACACCGGGCTTAACAGAAAAGAACTCCTGGAACATACCCGGACGATCATCACCACTCTGGGCGAGGAGGGGTGCATGGTCTTTCGCAGACGCGAAGAAACCAGGCTGCCCGCGGCCAGGGTATCAAATGTGGTCGACCCCACCGGAGCAGGGGACGGCTTCCGGGCCGGACTGCTCAAAGGACTGGCCGACGGCCGCAGCGTATCCGAAGCAGCCAAGGTGGGTCTGATCAGCGCGGCCTATGCTGTGGAACACCACGGCACCCAGGAACACACCTTCACCAGGGATGAGTTCTGGTCCAGATACAACGAAAACTTTGAAAATTTTGAATCCTGAAAGCACACTTCGAATCCGGGAGTGATCGCTTTTTAGATCCGGAGATGACTATGGCCATGCGCAATCAGAAAAGACCGGTGCTGCAGATGAAAATGTCCAGCCTGGAAAGCTTTCTGCAGCAGGAGTTCGGTCCGGGGGCCAGACTGACTGAAGCCGCTGAAATGGGGGCTGAATCCCAGGGCATGAAGGACTTCGGCTACGGCAAACCGGTGTCCATCAGCTTTGAGCTTGGCGGTGAGCCCAGGCAGGTGGTCCTCTCCACCATGCGCGGTGACAGGTACGGGCACCAGTATTACTGGGACCGGGCGGCCATCCTCATGTTTCAGTTCGACAGCGGGGGAAGGATGGAGAAGCATGTCCGGCCTCTGGCGCTTGGTTATGTGGATGAGCAGAACAATATGATCCCGGTGGTTGACCCGAAGGAGTTCTTCATCATTCATGAGCGGATCCAGGGCTACGACTACTTCCGTGATCTGGAGCGGATCAGAAAAAACGGCCTGGAAGAGGAGGATCTGGAGCGCACCAGGGAGTTCGCCCGCTGGCTGGCCCGGGTGCACAGTGAAAAAAATGACGACCCCGACCTGTATCTGCGCCGCATCCGCAACCTTATCGGCGCCTCAGAGTGCATCTTCGGACTGGTTGACTCCTACCCCCATCCATATGAGTTTTTTTCGCCGCAAAGATTTCAGGCCATGGAAAAAAGGCTTATTGACTGGCGCTGGAAGCTTCGAGGATTTACCCACCGCCTGGCGGCCGTTCACGGGGATTTTCATCCCTGGAACGTGCTCATCCAGCCTGACGGGGATTTCCGTGTCCTGGACCGCAGCCGGGGCGAATGGGGGGAACCGGCTGATGACATGTCCACCATGAGCTGCAACTACCTGTTGTATTCCCTGTGCATAAAGTCTGCTATGCACGGCGATTTTGAGCGCCTGTACCGCACCCTCTGGGACACCTATCTGGATATCACCGGGGACAGGGAAATGCTCAAGGTTGCAGCGCCCTTTTACGTCTTCCGCGGACTGGTCATCGCTTCTCCGCAGTGGTATCCTTCTCATTCCCCGGAGGTGAGGAAGTCTCTTTTCAGCTTCATGGAAAACGTGCTCAGCGACGAGCAGTTCGATTACGTCCGGATCAACAGATATCTGAACGGTTGAGGATTTTAGCTCCTCCGGCCGCAGGCATTGACTCTTAATACAGGGCGCCTTAACTATAAAAAAGATGAATTATTGCATATTTACCTTCGGCTGCCAGATGAATGTCAGCGACTCCCAGTGGCTGGACCGCTCTTTGCAGACCATGGGCCTGACTCCCAGCAGGGAAGAGGATGCCGATATATTTCTGATCAACACCTGTAGCGTGCGCGAAAAACCGGAACATAAAATCTACAGCCTTCTGGGCAGACTGCAGGATTATGCAAGGCTTAAGCCGCACGTCTTTGCCGGTGTGGGCGGCTGCGTGGCCCAGCAGGTAGGCAGGGGATTTTTCGAAAGATTTCCCCTGGTCCGCCTGGTCTTCGGCACCGATGGTCTGGCCATGGTCCCAGAGGCCCTGAAGCGGCTGCTTGGCGATGCTCATTTAAAGACAAGCCTTCTGGATTTTGAGGATTATTATCCGGAACGGGAGGACAACTGGAACGGGGAAGTTCCGGGACAGGCTTTTGTAAACGTCATGCAGGGCTGCGACAATTACTGCGCCTACTGCATCGTCCCTTACACAAGGGGCAGACAGAAATCGCGCAGGTCCGAAGATATCCTGGCTGAATGCCGCAGACTTATATCCCTGGGAACAAAAGAAATCACCCTGCTCGGACAGAACGTGAACAGCTACGGACAGGATCGAAACGGTCAGGAGCTGTCTTTTGCCGATCTTCTGTACGAGATCGGCGGGCTTGCCGGGCTTGACAGGCTGAGATTCACCACTTCTCACCCCAAGGATATCGACAGCAGGGTGATAAGAGCCTTTGGTGAGATTTCTGCTCTTTGTCCTCAGCTGCATCTGCCCCTGCAGTCCGGATCAGACCGGGTGCTTGAGGCCATGGGCCGCAGATATACCAGGGAGGAGTACCTGAATATTGTCCGGGATCTGAAATCAGCCTGCCCGGACATCGCCCTGAGCACGGATCTGATAGTCGGCTTTCCCGGAGAGACTGAGGAGGACTTCTCCCAGACCCTGGATATGCTTAATCTGGTCGGCTTTGACAGCAGTTTTTCTTTTAAATATTCGGACCGGACCGGGGTGCGCTCCTGTGAAATGCAGCCCAAGATCGCCGTGGAGATCAAGGCTGAAAGGCTTGCCCGCCTGCAAAAGCTGCAGAACGAATGGACGGCTGAAAAACTGGCTCAAAGGGTAGGCCGCAAAGAACCGGTATTGATTGAAAATTCGAGCAAGAAGCAGCATGGCGGCGAAACAGTTTCCTGGACAGGCCGGGACCCCGGCGGAAGGGTGGTTCACGTGACTCTTCCTCCTGGACGTGATTTCGGCAGACAACTGCTCCAGGTCGAAATCGTCAGGGCTCACAAACATTCCCTGACTGGAGAGGTGATTAAATGATGATTAAAATGGACATATTCGGACTGGCCATGGATGAAAAGACCAACATGCCGCTGGTCATCCTCAAGGACGAGCAGGACAAGTACATCCTGCCCATATGGATCGGAGCCCTGGAGGCCATGGCTATTTCCCTTCCCCTGAAAGGCATGAACATGCCAAGGCCCATGACCCACGACCTTTTTCTGGACACCCTGAACAACCTGGGCGCCAGCCTGCTGCATGTGGAAGTTACCGAGCTCAAGGAATCCACATATTACGCAGTCCTGGTCATGCAGCACGAGGACCGGCAGCTGCGTATCGACAGCAGGCCGTCCGACGCTATAGCCATGGCGGTCAGATCCAAAGTGCCCATCATGGTCAAACAGGAGATTCTGGAGGACATCATGAAGGAACACCAGGGAGAGTACCAGGTGGTCCTGGATGATGAAGAAAGCAAAAAATGGGCGGAAATCCTGGAAAAATTCAACCTGGACGATACCAAATACAAGATGTAGGATTAAGGCAGTTCCGGGATAAAAGACAAACGCGGTCCGGCCTGAACCTGGTATTGCAACTCTCAACTCTTTCGGTCCCGCCTGCAGCAGGACCGCCTGCAAACTACCGGACTGCATTTATGCGTCCGGCCCGGAGGTTATATACCTGTAATCAACAAGCCAGGCATAAGAGAAAATTATGATTGACCTGCACACCCACACCGTTTACTCTGACGGTGAGCTGATTCCTGCGGAGCTGGCCAGGAGGGCCAAAGCAGCAGGTTATCAAACCCTGGCCTTCACCGATCACGCGGACCATTCTAATCTGGAACACATCCTGAACTGTCAGCTGAAACTGGTCCATGACTACTCCCTGTACACCGAACTGGAACTTCTGGCCGGGGTGGAACTGACCCATGTGCCTCCTCCTCTTATAGGCGACCTGGTCCACAGAGCCAGGGATCT
>SLDX01000146.1 GCA_007125075.1 Desulfonatronospira sp. | reverse complement strand
GTTCTTGGTTCTTGGTTCTTGGTTCTTGGTTCTTGGTTAAATCGAAGAAAGAATTTCACCTTTGACTGTTTTTCAGATATTTTATGAAACCACCGATTTTTGAGCGAGTATGGGCTGTTTGTTCATACAGGACATCAAATTGCTCTTTACTGATATGAGATCTATCAAGCGCTCGATATAATTGACTCTACCTCACTGCATGAGCGTTGTGCATAAGTCAGGAAACGAACAAATTCCTTGTTTGATCCGCCGTCAAAGCTCTCTGCTATATTATCCATAGCAGATCCAGAGGCGCGATTCACCCGGTGGAATAATCATGCTCCTTCAAATCATGCAGCAATCGATTTCTCAAATATCTCCTGCCATATGTTGTTTTCAAATATTTTTCTCTCTTAATGGCATCATTTTTATCCCTGCAGGCTTCATAGTATACCAGATCAAGTGGTCGACGTTTTTCTGTAGAAGCAACCTTGCCTAGATCATGTTCAATTTTCCTGCGTTTCAAATCTGAGGTATAGCCAACATAATTTTGTTTATCGATTTTACTTTTCAAAACGTAGACATAATGCATAGAGGCTATTCCACCGGGTAAATCTGGTCACAAAGCGCAAAGTCACGGATAAAAGATCCTGTCCGGGTCACTTTGTATATTTCCTGAGACAAGCCCCGGGCTAATTGCCAGCCTTCTATATCTTCAAAACGCTGAATTGACATGGGTAACTTCAATAATGTTTGTGGTTCATCCGGTTAAAGCGTACTTCGATTCATGGATGCCTAGAATTCTGAGTTTGAAGAACTCCATATCTCTGAATCCATATGCTTGGCGTTTCATGGTTTTGATTTTGTTATTCAATTCCTCCAGGGGACCCGTTGATATTGGGTGATCATAATATGCGAGAATGCCATGGCGATACATAGAAAAGGTGCGCCCCATTTTCATCAGGTGATGAACCCCGGAGGCTTCAGCCCTGGAAATCCAGTCATCCAGCACTTTGCTTGCCTGTTTTTTGTCAGGCTGGCTCCATATCTGTCTCAAGTCTTCCTTCATATAGTAAGGCCATGGCCAAAGGTTCATTCAGTTCCAGAGCTTCTTCCAGGCGCTGTTTTTCGTTACTGTTCGGATCAAGGTTTTCAGGGTTTTTGAGCAAAATCCAGCGCGCACCCTTCAGAACGGACTTCTCACCGGCCTTGCTGAGTTCACTATGCAGAGCCCGTCGTATCTTGGACAGCTTCTCATTCATCAGCCTGACCACGTGGAAATGGTCAAAAACGATTGGCGTACCTGGAAGATTCTGAAGTACAGAGCTGATATAAGCTTTACTCATGTCTGTGGCCACGCCTTCAATCTTGGCTCCGGAACTTTTAAGCCTTTGCCAGAAAGGCTTAAGTGCGTCCGCTTCCTTGCCCTCGCCACATAAACTGCAGCCCCGCTGATAATGTCCAGAACCACCGTCATATACTTGTGGTTCTTGCGCACGCTGAATTCATCAATGGCTATATATTTCAAATCTTTGAGTCTGGGTCTGCCAAACTTACTGCTGAGATATCTCTTCTTGATGTCTTTGACAGTATCCCAGCCGACTTTCAAAAAATCGTGTCTTTCCGGCAAGGATGCTTAACTCACCAGCACGGTTTATATTAAACATAGTGCCATCCTGTAACTTTATCAATAAGGATGGCAGCTATGAGCAACGCTTTTTTCGAAGAGGTCCTCACATTAGAAACGGTACAAGAGCATTTTGAGAGCTGGCGGGCCAGCCGGAGCAGCAAGCGTGATCCTATTCCGGAACACTTGTGGCAGTCTGCTATCAGGCTTTGCAGGTATCATCTTGTTTCCCATGTCTCCAAACGCCTGCGTCTGTCCCATTCAGAGCTCAAAAAACGCACCCTTCAAGAAAGTTCTTCCCGGCCTGATTTTTTGCCAATCAATCTACACAGCCCTGCCACTTCTGCGGCTTATGGATGGCAAGTTGAGTGTAAACGGGCCGATGGAGCCAGGCTGCGCATTTCAGGACAGGCTGTTTTACCAGATATTGAAGCCCTGTTGGGGCAATTTCTGTCATGATCCAGATTACTCCTCATATACGGATCATGGTGGCCACCCGCCCTGTGGACTTCAGAAAGGGAATCGATGGACTGGGTGCTGTCTGCCGCCAGGTTCTTAAAAGCGACCCCTTTACCGGGACCGTGTTTGTCTTTGTCAATAAATCAAGGACAGCCCTGCGTCTGCTTGTCTATGACGGGCAGGGGTTCTGGCTGTGCCACAAACGGCTGTCCAGAGGACGGTTCACATGGAACTTCAAAAGATCCGGTCTGGCCGCCCGGGAACTGCAGCAACTGATATGGAATGTTGATCCGGGTCAGATGTCTGCGGCCAGGGACTTCCGTCCACTTGGAAATTCAGATTCCTGAAAAAAAGTTCTGGCCACGCCTGATTTTTTTGCTACAAGCATCTGCAACAGCAAGGGAGGCAAAATTGCAGATTTGTGGCAAAGACTTCAGTCCCTCGGAAATCGACTGGATCAACACCCAGGTAAAAACCCGGCCGGAATTGAACCGGGTACAGCTGTCCCGGCTTTTTTGCCGTTATGTGGGCTGGCTTAAACCTGACGGCGCATTAAAAGAGATGAGCTGCCGGGTGGCCATGCTGCGTCTGGAAAGAAACGGAATGATCCGATTGCCTGAGCCAAGAACAAAGACCGGTCCTCTCAAAGCTGTCCGGCGCACTCTAAAGGGAGAACCAAGGCCGGGTATCAGTCTGGACGTGAACCGAGCCGGACTGATGCTCAGGGCAGTGGACAAAAAAGACGCCCCTCTTTGGAATGAGCTTGTTGATCGTTACCATTACCTGGGTTACTCCCGCATGGGAGGCGCCCAGATGCGCTTTTTTGTTCATGCGGACACTCATCTGGTTGCCCTTTTAGGTTTTTCAGCTGCAGCCTGGAGGGTCAAGTCCCGGGATGGCCATATCGGCTGGAACGAGACCCTGCGCAAAAAACATCTGCATCTGGTGGTCAACAACAGCCGTTTTTTGATCCTGCCCTGGGTTCAGACCAGGAACCTGGCCTCGGGCATACTTGGCCTTGCCGCCAGGCAATTGCCTGTGTTCTGGCGCAAGCGGTACAGCTATGCTCCCCTATTGCTTGAGACCTTCATAGACAAAGAACGTTTCAGGGGCACATGCTATAAGGCAGCTAACTGGATCCGGGTGGGAGAGACCCGGGGCCGGGGCAAATGGGACCGGCTAAATACATGCAGTCAGCCGGTCAAAACCGTATGGCTCTATCCCCTGGATAAACACTTCAAGGAGCGCTTATGCCGGTAAAGCCGGACAAGACCCATGAACATATCCAGAAAACAGTTAAAGGACCTGCAAAAGCGGATAGGCAAGCGCAAACTGTTTGAGAGCGACTACGAACTTTTGCAGGGACTGACCGAGACAGTGCAGTGTCTGAGTCAGGCTCTGGCTGAAAAGGAAGCTTCCATTGGCCGTCTGGTAAAATATCTGCTGGGCGCTCCTACAGAAACAGCCAGAAACGTGCTTGGAAAGCAGCCTGAGAAGCCGGCCATAGAGATTGACAAAAAAAAGCCCGGGAAACGCAAAGGCCACGGACGGATCCCGGCTTCCGCCTATACCGGAGGAGTCAGGGAAGTCATTGATCACCCCGGGCTCAAAGGCGGAGCTGTCTGTCCCGGCTGTCAAAAGGGCAAGGTTTATGAGTTGGCCCTGCCTTCAGTTTGTGTCCGTATCACGGGTGAGGCGCCCCTGAAATCCACTGTCTATGAACGTGTGAGGCTGCGCTGCAATCTGTGCGGGGAAATCCATGTCCCTGAACTGCCTCCAAAGGCAGGCCAAAAAAAATATGCTGATTCAGCAGCAGCCATGGTCGCCCTTTTAAAATACGGCTGCGGCCTGCCCCTAAACCGCCTGGAAAAGCTGCAGGGCCACCTGGGTCAACCCGTGTCATCATCCACCTCCTGGGATATCCTGGCCGCCGCCGCAATCACTCTGGCTCCGGTTCATGACTCCCTGGTAAACAATGCGGCCCAGGGCGAAATCCTCTACAATGACGATATCCAGATGAAGATATTGTCTTTTTTAAAAGAGCAGGATACGGACCGCAATGGACTTTTTACCACCGGGGTCATAAGCAAGTATGGGGATCACCACATCGCCCTGTTCATGACCGGTAATCAGCATGCAGGCGAAAATCTCACCCGGGTTTTAAAGCACCGCGAAACCGGTCTGGCCCCACCCGTTCAGATGTGTGACGCAGCCAGCCGCAATGCATCCAAGGAGTTCGAGACCATCCTGGTCAACTGCCTGGCCAATGCCCGCAGGCAGTTCGTGGAGCTGGTGGACCAGTTCCCGGACGAGTGTGCCTATATGATCGAGCAGCTGGGGATGGTCTATCATCACGATGCCATCAGCAGATCACAGAAGATGTCTCCTGAAGAGCGGCTTGCCTATCACCGGGAGCATAGCGCGCAGGTTATGGATGAGATGAAAAAATGGTGCCGCCGCCAGCTGGATGAGAAACTCGTCGAACCCAATTCCGGGCTGGGCAAGGCCATAAAGTACATGCTCAATCACTGGTCCAAGCTGACCGGATTCTTACATGTTGCCGGAGCCCCTTTGGACAACAATATATGCGAACGGGCCCTCAAACACGCTATCCTGCATCGCAAAAACGCCCTGTTCTACAAGACCCGGCACGGGGCCCGGGTCGGAGACCTGTTCATGAGCCTGATCCATACCTGCCAGCTGCAAGGGATCAATCCCTTAAACTATCTCACCTGGCTGCTTAAACATGCCGGCAATCTAGCGCAGCGGGTGGCAAAAGATTCTTTTTTAGCCAGGTCTGAAACTTTATCCAGGAGAATTTTGATATGACCCCAGGGTAATTGTTCCCCGATCTGAGGGACGATTGCTGGAACCGTTTTTGCCGCGGTGGGGGAATCAATCTCAATTTGAGCGCGTTTTGTAAACTTAAGCGAATGTAACAAACGCCTTCGGCCCACACAACCTGGTAGTGATCGGCTCAAAAGCCATGGTAATGGCCCGCACGTTCAGCGCATGCCCTACCTGCCGGGTGAAACCGGGGCTCCTCTGGGGGTTTCACTTGGTGAATCTCTTCATATTCAACTGGGGGCAAGGCAAAACTTGCAATGGATTCAGCTCAGCTGTCTCCGGATTAAGAATTTAATGCGCGATCAGCTAAGTCTGAATAAGCAAACCATCCTGCTTGATTTTCAAGAAAAACTGGGGCGGATCCTGCTCCACTTCCTGTCTGGAAAAAGGATGGATTTCCAGGCGCAAATCCACCTTCCTTCTGTATTTACTGATTTTTTTTATGTCATAGTATCTTATGCCCTGAAAATCACTAGATACTACGGCCAGATCTATGTCGCTGTCTTTTTTTGCAAGCCCCAGGGCTGCCGAACCGAACAGGTATGCTTCAGAAACATCTATTCCAGCCTCACGCAGGGAATCAATGAACATCCTCGCTTTTTCTATTGATATATCTTTTGTAACAGCCATTTTCTGATCTCCTTGATCCGGGCAAAATTATCAGCAGCGAAATCTCTGGTGCACATTCTGTAAAACCTTAATTTTTCATCAGGGTATCTAGTCGAGATATTAAAGGGGTGCATCAAGGCATGCTCTGACTGCATCGTAAACATCTCTGGCAAACAGAAAAAACAACATTGCATCTTCCAGAGATGGTTTTCCATCCGGAAGTAAGCCAAAATCGCCGGGGTATCGGGTTTCTATGTAGAGTTCGCTTACTTTCTGCAACAAATCGATGTCTATTTCCAGGTCGCACATATTTTCAGCCAACCCGAACAATCTGATAACATCATGGGTTTTGGGAACTACACGTCCATTTTTTTCAAGTATCGCCTTGAACGCCTTTTCTACGCATTGCTGTGCATGAAAACATGCGACTGGCGTCAAAAAGGGATCATCGATGATCTTTTCTATGCTCCGCAAGTCCATCAAGGCGCTGTGCATCCATTCCATGTAAACAGCGCTCATGAAAGTTCTTCTCCTTCACTCATGATTTGTCTGGCCAAAGAGCTGTCAAGCGACAGAAATTTTTCATGCATGGGGATTGTGTGTACGAGCAGGTCGACAGAATGCTTTTTTCTAAATTCCAGTAACAGCCTGGATACTTTAAGCTTTATCTCCATTTTCTCGGAAAAGTTTTTTGGGCTGAAGTCATCATTTGTTACAACATAGATATCAATGTCGCTGTCTTTGCCGGGCTTTCCCCAGGCGTGTGATCCGAACACAATGATCCTTTTCGGATTAAGAGGCTTGAGGCGCTCAACAATTTCCTTTTTTTGAGAATCCAAGAGGTTCATGAATACTCCTTTGTACGCTGGGACAGGCTGTCAGCCGGTCAGCTACTTCATTATGCTTAAGGCAATCTGCTATCAGACAGCAGTCCCCTGCGCGACCTCAAATCTTCTGCTCAATAGTTCAAAGAGTACTCCTTCGGAAAAATCCATTCCGTTGGCCTCAAGCAGTTCCGGAATAACAATCTTCAGCTTATGGACCAGTTTTTCCAGGGTATCTGATTCAGTAGCAAGACCAGGAACATCATCGCTGGTGGCCACCCAGACCAAAGCCTCATTATCCCATTCAGCCCTGACGAATAAGGGTTTTGTATTCATTTTTCACCTCCTGACAGAATCTTCTTTATTGAACCGGCGCTTTTGAAGCCAAGGGGGTCTGACCCCAAGCTAGATCTTCTTGAGCCAAGGGGCTCTTAGCCAAGGGGCTCTGACCCCAAGCTAGATCTGTAACCATTTAATATCATTAACGATACGCCTTATTTTTGAATGAAGGTTATGTGTCAGTTATCAGTTACCAGTTATCGGTTATTGGTTATCAGTTATCGGTTGTCAGTTATCTGTTTCTGGAGCCTGATAACTGTTAACAGTTAACCGTTAACGTTAACTATTAACCGCCACTACCATATTCGGCAAATTCTTCGTTCAGATTGGTGCTTTTTTTCTTGCTCTGTTTATAGAGATAATTCATGTATCCGTTTAGCAATTTGATGGCATGGTGCGATAAATCTCTGCCATGCTGGTAGATGTCATCTGGTATAAGTTCTTCATCATAGGCTGTTATCAAATGGTCCAATGTTTCCCAACAGGAACCTCTGGCATTGCTGCAGAATTTAGCATTGTCCAGATAGTGAAACCTGCCGTAGCCGATATTAGCTGTTGTTGAGCGTGCAGTCCGCAATATTTGGTCACCAAGGCGATATTGCTCATATTTTGGAAGTACTGGAACTACCTTTTTGGCTATGAATATTCGCAGTTTGCGGCAGGCTTTCCAACATTCCAGGTCTTCAAAGGTCTGTATGGGCATGTTCGGTTATTGGTTGTCGGTTATCAGAGTTCAGGGCCAAGGGCCGAGGACCAAGGGCAAAGCTTGTTAGCTCAAAGATTAACCACGCGGGACGCGTGGCAGGCGATTGAAGCAATAAAAGCTGAAAGCGTCAAGCTGAAAGATAAAAAGTTTAAAGATTGAAGCAATTGAAGCTCGAAGCTGCGTGTGATCAGCGGTTAAAAACTCTTAATTTTTTGTCTTTGACTAATAAAAAATGAAGACAGAAGAATCTAACCGCAGATCTCGCAAATAGACGCTGATAAAAAATTCAACCTCTTTAATCTGTGAAGATCAATTTATCCTGCCTGCCTTGCCTGCCCGGTATACTCTCTTCCAGTATACCGGGGTGAAACTTTCTTCTGTTTCACTGGGTGAAATGTTTACCCCGTTTAACCATCTTTTGTTTAACTGTGGCACGAGCCAGCTTTAGCAGCCTGCCCGGCACCTATCTCATGACTGAGTGAGACATTAATACTGATTGTGACTGACTGAAGGTTCATGATTAACCCCTGTATTTCCATAAGATAGGTGCATGGGGATTTCACTGGGATGCGATCAGTTCACCCCGCCTGTCCAGCGTACCCTTGGCCCGCCTGTCACGCCTCTGGCGTGATTAAATCCTCTTCTATTTAATGTAACCGATTCAGGGTCAGACCCCCAAAGTCACAGTCGGTTGACTTGCCTGGTCTGCTGAACTAAAATTTAAACTAAATCAGGTTCATTAAAGGTAAATTATGAAAACAGTAAATATTCATAAAGCCAAGACCAATCTATCCCGGCTTCTTAAGCAGGTACAACAGGGTGAATCTTTCATCATTGCCAGGGCTGGCAGACCTGTGGCCCGGGTAACCGGGGTTGAGAAGTCAGTTGCGAAACAGACAAAACGGCTGGGGTTTCTGGCCGGGCAGATCCAGGTGCCTGAGGATTTCGACCGGATGAGTGATAAGGAAATTCTCTTCATGTTCGGAGAAAAAGGTGCATCTGCTTCTTGACACTCAGGTTCTGCTCTGGGCTGCGGGCATCCCCGACAAATTGTCCGCTCAGGCCATTGATCTGATCCAGAATCCGGAAAATCAGCTCTATTTCAGTGCGGCCAGTATCTGGGAAATTACCATCAAGCGCGGTCTTAATCGCCCTGATTTCAGGGTGGAACCCGAGGTGCTCAAGCGCGGTCTTGAGGATAACGGCTATCAGGAACAGGCAATCACCGCTGCGCATGCCGTGGCTGTCGGACATCTGCCGGAAGTCCACAGGGATCCCTTTGACAGGATGCTGGCGGCCCAGGCATGGATTGAAGGCATTCTCCTGCTGACCGCTGACGACATGCTGGCCAGGTATCCCGGACCGATCCGTCTTGTTTAAACCGAAATTCCGGACTGGGTACTTCTACAATCCTTCCTGCTCATGACCTGAACACAGAGTATCATTTAACAGTAGTCACAGGGAGTTCAGCTTGGTTGAAATGGTGGAGGCGGCGGGAATCGAACCCGCGTCCGGAAATGTTCAGCACAAGGCTTCTACAGGCTTAGTCCGGATTTGATTCTCGTTTTCAGGATTGCCTCCGGACAGGCGTCCTGAAAACCAGTCCCAAATATTTCTCGCTCTTTACGCCTTGGGACAGGGCCTAAAGAGCCAGCCTGATGGGGGGTCGTCGCTTCCATTTCGCTTATCAGGCATCAGCGAAGGGAAACGTGGCCGCTCTAAGCAGCCATTGCGTAATCGTTGTTCTT
>SLDX01000079.1 GCA_007125075.1 Desulfonatronospira sp. | reverse complement strand
TGTAAGTTGTAGGTTAAGATAAAGATTTTATAAGCCTACAGGCCGACCCTGTTTATCACGAACACGAAGGCATGGGGTCTGTATGAAAGGCATGGGGTCTGACCCGCGTAACCTAAAGAAAAGAGCCTTAAAGAAAAGAGCCTTTTTGACCCCAGTGAAATGGACAGAAATTTCATGGGGCAGGCACGATTTACGGGATTAAGAGTTTGATAAGAATAAACATTTTTGTCTTGGCTCCCAGTTTAATGCCCTCCGGGCTTGTTCTGCGAACAATTAAACGGGACAGGCGGAAGCCAGGCCAAAAGGTCTTCACTCCGGCACTCACTTTTTTAGGAGTAATCCCACAGGGGCGTAGGTACTATTAGCCGAAAGCTTTACTGAATACTGTCCGGTACTCATGAATGCCGGAAGAAAGTGAGTGCCGGATGGGAAATTCAGTCAGCGGCATCAGGCCGGTGGCTGTTTATCCTGTCCATCCTGCCTGCCCGGTTAAATCTCTTTTCATTTAATCTGGGTTAATCCTGTCTAAACTTCTTCAGTTTTGAAGATGGAACAACCACTGCCTGCGGTATTGCCCAGAAAGCAGAGGGCAGGGCAGGGGGAATACACCTGTTCAAAGAACCTGCTTATCCGCCGGCACTTATCAAGGTATAATATTTATGACATCCACCCAAATGGGTTAAATTTTTAAGTGCTGGGGTATTATTTGGGGTACTTTAATGTCTTTGATTTGCAAAGTGTTGAAAATAAATATAAATTTGATAAATTTTGTTCCCCCCTTCGGCACCATCATAAAATCCAGTCGATTCAGCCCTGAGCGGTCTGCATGCGCGTATTCCGCAACATTTTCAATTCGATTTCCCTGTCGTAAAAAAGCATGGACACATCCTTAATTAAGTAACCAAGGTTACAGTAACGACTATTTCAGGACCTCCTATCTGGAGCTCAAGGATAATCACACGTTAATCAAAAGGGAAAAATAATTGTCGCCAGGAGGGAATTATAATTGACGTTCATCAAAAAAGACTTGATAACGTATTTTCGCAGGTAAAACAAGGCGAAACACCGGGATTTCCCAAGTTCAAAAAACGTGGGCAGTGGGACAATATAACCTATCCGCAATCATGGAAACTCCCGGACAGCCATATGCAGGTGCCTAAGCTTGGTCTGGTGAAAGTGGTTCTGCATAGAACCTTATCGATAGATGCCATAGCCAAGACCCTGAATATCAGCAAGGAAGGCGACAAATGGTTCGCCTGTTTCTCCGTGGAGGAAAAGGCATCTCCACAGGAGTCTAAGCAGGCTTTGCCGCCTCTTGGTCTGGATTTGGGTTGATTGACCTTTACTACACATCCGAGGGTGCACACTCGCCAGCCCCCAAGTATTACCGGAAAGAACAGAAACATCTGGCCAGGCTTCAAAACCTTCTTGCCAGGGCTAAGAAAGATTCCCCCAAGTGGAAGAAGCTTTTGAAAGCCGTGCAAAGGGCTCACTGCCGCATCAAGTGTATGCGAAAGGATTTTCTGCACAAGGAAGCAAACGGGATACTTGGCAAGAGCAGTCTTGTAGTCCATGAAGACCTGAAAATCTGCAACATGATCCGCAGACCAAAGCCGAAGCAGGATGCAGATGGAAAATACCTGCCTGACTGGGCCTTCTGGAAGTCAGGTATAAACAAGTCCATAGCTGATATGGGTTGGAGAATGTTTCTGGATTTTGTGGGCTATAAAGCAACTTGGCAAAGGAAGAACGTGATCGCTGTACCACCGCATTATACTTCACAGTCATGTCCTGATTGTGGTGATATTGTAAAAAAAACACTGTCTACCAGGACCCATGTTTGTCCTTGTGGATGCAGGATTCACAGAGACCACGCTGCTGCTATCAATATTTTGCGTATTGGGCTGAATACGTTAGCGGGTAAGGCCGCTTAGATGCTCGGTAATTTACTGCCGAGAGCAGTCACGCTCGACAAGTTCAGATGGGTGAAATTTTATCTGATCTGTGTGGTTACCCTGGTATTCGCCCTTGTAACAACTTCTTTTGCCGATCAATCGTCAGTCAGGCTTGATGATGTGCAGCTTTCGGTTGATGCGGATGGATATGATGATCCCACACTTCATGCATCGGTCCGGATTGACGCTGTAATACCTGGTGATCTTATGTACTTGTGGTTGTGGTACATTTCCACTCAGCCAGGTTTTGTACCCAGCGGCCATACTCTTCAGGAAATTTTAGATTGCCGGAAGTTGGAGTGCATTACCGAACAGGATGAACACGGTGATCTGGTTTTGACTGTGTCTGACAGGCCTTTTAATAAATTGATACCTGGAATCAGATACTTCGCCAGAGCGCAGGCTGCCGCGGTGAATGAAAGGGATTTCGACTTCGAAGCAGAAGTTTTCCGCACATCCTATTCCAGTGAATTTTCGGATGAAGTGAGCTTTGTGCTTCCTGCTGAACCCGCTTTGCGCAGTGACCTCAATTATTTCTTGATTGACAACTATTACTTTATCTCAAGTGATGTATATGAATTGATTGAGGAGACGCCCCATGAGTTTCTCTACCTTCCACTAACGTCCGATATACATGATGAAGATATTAGGGATCGTTTGTATTTACTAAATATGGATCGTTGCGCGCCCAGACCACTGCCGCAAGTTGCCGATGTCATTTTGTTCAACCCGGAAAGAAGACGGATGGGGCCGTTGAGAGTTCTCTTCGTTGAAACCTTTGAAGATGACAGCATGAGGGTTGTAGTAGAGCGCTTGTCCAGATTCTATGTCTATGAAGAGTTTGAAATCAAGTTGAACTGGTGAGCGTTAATACAGAATACAGAAAGTTTTTCACCATGCCAGCTCTGTTGCCGAGAAGCTGATGGTGCCTAAAACAGCATGATGGGTTGTTATGTAATCAAATATACCAACGTCGGAGGAGGTGTCTATGAACGTTGATGGCCGGGGAAAAAAGGACATGCGATTCAACTCAATGATAATGAAGAGAATAAGCGCTCTTGTGTTTATTCTTGTTTTTTGGTTTTTCACTACGGCTTTTGCTGACGAGACATCGATCAGGCTTGATGATATTAGATTGGTGGTTGAAGTCAAAAAATACGATGACGTAGTAGTTCATAACAGAACCACCGATTATCTTGATCATGTTGTGACCTTTCACGGGTCAGTAAAGATTGATCAAGAGGAAAACGAAGATTTAGCTTATACTTGGTTATGGTATGTGTCTAATCAACCAGGTTTTGTACCAAATCCTCATACGCTTTATTGCTCAGTTTACACGGTCAAATATGATGCGGACGAGGATGAAAACGGTGATCTGGTCTTGAAAGTGCCCTATACAGTAAATAAAGAAATGATACCTGGGGTAAAGTACTATGCAAGAGCACAGATTGTTGTAACGCGAGAAAAGAGCCCCTATTTTTTCGGATTTGAACCTGTAAAATTTAGATTACTCAGTGATTTCACCAAAGAAGTAAGTTTTATCCTGCCGGCTAAAAGTAAGTTGAGGGAGGATGTTAACTATTTTCTTATCGATAAATATTACTCAGCTTCAGCTGACGGATATCAGCTGATTAAGGAAAATGGGGAAGAGGTCCTCTATCTGCCGGTTACATCACAGCTAAACGATGAGCACATCAGAGAGTTGCTGTTCATGCTAAATATTGACACTACTATGAATCGGCCTTTGCCAGAAGTAGGTGATGTTATTTTGTTCGATCCACGAAGAAAAAAAGAGTCCGTGGAAGTTGTATCTGTAGAAAAGACAGACAACGACCGGTTGAGGGTGATTTTGAAGCAGTGAGGTGTTTTTTCCTATGAAGTGAATTGTTATAAAAGAGGAAAAAATTATCATGACGCACCGTAAAACCCTGTCTCTTCAGGGAGGGATATAAGGGAGGGGAGGATTTCAAGTAACAGGAGGCGGGAATTATAATTGTCGTCGACCTGGAGAATAATTGTCGTTAATCACAGACATTAAGCAAACAGTGATCTGAGATCAAACCTGAAAAAATCAGTCAGATCCAGGCCGTCCGGGCCGATGATCCAGGCTCTGGCTTCCGGCCAGTGTCTTTGAAAATGGTCCAGACCGGAATGTGTTCGGCTCTAACCTTACAGGGTTGCTGGAGAATCTGCATTCGGCCAGCCGTTCTAGAATCGTTCACGGCAGGACCATATTTTGAGTTACCGCCTGGCAGCCGGGCATATCTCTTCCCAGGACAACCGGGTTTTGTTGTCTGCAAGTTCCTCCGCACATACTCGGGCTTCCGCGACCCGCTTCCAAAGAGAGGCGAAAGTTCCCGGTCGCCACATTCCGATGGCCGTACCCGTATCATTCATATAAGGGCAGAAACCAACAAGACCCTTTACGTTCACTGCACAGCTTATAAAACCTGCAGCACAGCAGAATCCGGACTGCCCGGTATGCGGGCTCGTCTTCATTCCTGCCTTCATTAGCGCATGGAGCATATGCAAATGCACGGGAATTTCGATCGGGAGGGCCTGCAGTGTTTCGCAGCATTCAAGAAATTTCTCAAGCTCCAACTCTCCAGGCAATGTAGATCCTTCGCCAACAAAAGGCGGTCCGAATTCGCACGCCACTGCTCCTGCTTCATAGGCACTTTTAGCAATCTGTAAAAACTCACTGCGATTCTCACGCAGCATCACCGTAGTCGTCATGAACCTGATTCCCCAGCTCTGCAAAAAGTCCATAACCTTCTGCAGCCGATCGAATGCGTCGACGCCGCGAACCGCCAGATATGTTTGCGCGGTAGCGGCATCCATGCTGACGCGGACAAGATCATGCGTCGGATCAAGTAGGTCGCGCAGAGCCCAAAGAAAAGAAGTGGGCATATCTGCACCGGAGGTTTCGATGATTACTTTGAATTTCTGCTTTTTGAACGCGCTTACCACCTGGGGCAGTTCCGGATGACAGCCGGGCTCCCCGCCGCTGAGGACCACTTCAGCCACGCCAAGCTCAGCCAGATCTCCGGCTAATTGACTGAGCCTGACGAGTGAAACTGGTCCTTTTGCCGAAACAGTGTTGTTTCGGGTGCCCTGCAGGCAGAATACGCAGTGCTGCCGGCAGTAATCGATTATTTCTACCTGAACGCTCAAAGGAGCAGAGAGCGGTTTGTACTCCCGTTGTGCTGCAGCAGCAATCATCTGCAAGGGGTTTTGGGAACCAATCTGCTGGCGTTGATTGCCCAGAACTTTTTCCAGTCTCCGGATGATATCGGTCATGAAACAACAGAACAGGCTTGGGGTGAACGATGACACCAGGGATCATGAGTATCAAGCGTCCCGGTCAAGGCCAGGGTCCGCTTTTCACAACCTCCGCCGCAAAGAGCCAGATCCGGACAACCGTCGCAAAGTGTTCCACGCAGATCCCGCGTTTTCTGAAAGCGTGAAAATCCGGTTCCGTTTTTCCAAAGCGGCAGGAGATCATCATGCACAAGAGAGCCGCTGTAGTAGGCTGGATCGTTGCCCACGGCCGGAGTTGGCACCATATCGCCGTTGGGCATCACAAAACAATGTGTGGTACCGTAAATGGAACGGGTCTGAAGTGGAACATCCCCAAGGTTTCTCAACGGTTCCGCGTACCATTCCGGCAGCGGAACAATGGAAGGAATCGCAAGATGAATCGACATCTCACCATTCATTAAGATTTTATTATTCAGCAGTTCCCCCGCGGACCTGATGAAATCTTTAGCAACCTCAGCAGCAACGGATCGGTCCTGATTTGCGGCTCTGCCGGCTGAGATGAACATCTCCGCGACAAATGCCTCACACCCATAAAAACCGGCAAGTTCTGCCGCAGGTTGCAGATCACTGCGGTTCCAGGGGGAAGCCACATAATGAGCCACAACCCGCACGTTTTCACGACGCAGGCGAGCCAGGCCGTCCTTCATGAGTCGGAAGGTGCCGCATCCACGCTGAGCCTCGTAAGTTTTCCGGGAACCTCCGTCAATGCTTATTTGTACATAGTCGAGTTGACGATCCCACGACTCAAGCCAATGCATTGCTCCCAGCTCTATGCCGTTGGTATACAGGCTGACCGGAATTTCGCTCTGCTTGAGGATATAGATGCATTCGGCCAGATCAGGCAGCAGGGTAACTTCTCCGCCGGACAGGGCGATTCGACAGGCACCACTGCCGGCAAGCTTTTCAGCGATAATCCTGCGCTCAGCCGGACTCGCCTCAGCTGCATTGCGGTTTATGCAGCAGTGTCTGCATTGCAGCTGGCAAAGTGTGGTCATAAGCCAGCCCACTATCAATGGACGTGACAGTTGAACGGAGAAATCCGCAGAAGTGAGATCCGAGATAAGTGCAGCAGGATCTGGTTCCATGAGAAGAGGGGGCAGCATATACTGCGAAGGGTGAGGAAATTCATCAAATCCGGCCTTTTTCAAGAAGCGCTCCTGTCCATGGAAAGCACTTGAGCATCGACCAGTCGGGTAAGGTCAGCCAGGAGACTGACAGCATCAACGTACATACCTTCCGTATCGTCCGTTACCAAAGTATCCAGTAGTTCATTCAGTTCACTGACACCGGATTCAACGGCCTGTATCAGCTCCCACATGGGTCTTCGGCCAATAACCAGCTGCCCTGCCCGGTAATTAAAAGCGTATGTTGTGCCGCTGTCAATATCAGGTTCATACCTTATGTGTGTCGGCTGCAGACGCTTAATCATTAATGCACCTCCACTCAGCAAGTATTTTTTCCGTGCCAGGATGCCTGGTCATGGAACATTTCTTTCACAGCTCCCGATACGATCAAGCTTGAAGGCCAGGCAGCCCTCCGAGCATTTTGAGGACTCGGCGCATCGGGCGCGCTGTGCTTGAATCCACAATTCTGAGAGCGAAGATTCCCGAATATTGCCGACATAAGAGCTTTTTGCGCTTATAAGATACTGGCAGAGATGGACATCTCCCCAGATATCTATCGTACAGGAAGCATGACCTGCGTGACAGCCAGCAAGATGCTCTTCAGAATGACCGGGACCTGGTTGATTTTCCAGATTAACCCCGGCCATGATCGAGAAGTGCAAAAAGTTGAAAGTCACCTTTCGCTCAGCCAGCCGGGGACAGTCAAGTACAGCCTCGTACGCAGCGAGCACCTGTTCCGGGCGGGCATAAACGTCGGGATCGGTAATATGAGCCTTGGGAAACGGCGGCTCAAGAGCCATTGCCACAGGTCCGTGATCACTGGCAAGATGCAGGATGCTCAACGCCTGGTCCGCATTGTCGCGCACAAGCAGGGTCATGGTGGTAAAGGGGATTGAATGGTTTCGAAAGAGCCTCAATGTCTCCAGCAGATGCTGGTAGCGTCCGGAATTTCTAACCTTCTGATAGGTAAGAGGATCGGCAGCATCCAGGCTAAGCTCCACCCTGTCGCAGAATGGATCCAGCATACGGCTCAAAGCGCGTACTTGACCAGATTCAAATGCAGTTCCGTTTGTTACGAGAGTTGTCGCGAACCCGAAGCGCTTGGCCATGGCTACTGCGTCAAGGAACTGAGGATGACATGTGGCTTCACCACCGGTCATTGTAACAGAAGGCACGTTCATGGCCTTCAGATCATTAAAAATTTTTTCAAGTTCTTCAAGAGAGCGAAAACTCCAGTCATGATAAGGTCCTCTCAGTCCCTGCTGACCCTCCCGATAACAGAAAACACAGTCCTGGTTGCACTTATTCGTCAGATCAAGAATCACGGCTAACGGCGAGGACAGATGACCACCGGCAAAAGCTGCATGACTGCTGATTTCACGAAGTAATTCAATGTGGCGATTTTTAGATGAACGCTGGCTGTAGCGATTAAGAATCGTCAGGAAGCGGTCAAAATGTTCTGGAGCGAGCTTGGGATAACCAGCCATGCAAAACCTTGGATACAAAGATTAGAGGGTTAAAATGCAAAAGACCAAAACAAAGCGATTCGATTGGAGCCGGCTGGGGCTGCTCAGTACAAACTCGCTCCAGGCGTTTGAGGTTTGAGGACACAGGTCGAACATCTTTTAGGCCTCGAAAGGATGTCCTCTATTACACTGTCCGAGCGGACAAACTCCTGCTAAATGTTGCCCGCACCGAAAAGCTTTCATAGCTGTGTAAAACCATAGTTATAAATCAAAGCGTTAGTACATTTGAAAAATTCGCCGGACTTAAATGAGGTATCAATTAAAACCGCGATATCCGCATCCCCTGTCGTTCATGAGCCGTCCATCCGGGCCTCGAGGTCTTTGCGTCTGAGGAGCTTCTGCCTGACTTAGAATGTCCTGAAGCACTCCAACCTCATCACGGGAAAGGACTATGCCCCGAGACCTGGCTGCGGCTTCAGGGTTATTTTTTAATTCCTGACGGAAATTTTCTTCCGCAAGGGCCATGGTCATAAGGTTGGCTACGTTCGGTGAAACATTTTTACCACCTGGAGATCTTTGTATACGTTTCGGATCAGCGGCAACAGCGCTGCCTACACCCGCAACTGCAATGGTTGCTGCGGACAATGCAGATGAAGCAATGAAATTACGACGCGAAACCCCCTTATCCTTTTTAGAATCAATTTTCTCCTGCTCAGGCTGTCTTTTCTTCTCCATGATTTCCTCCTGCTAAGGCATTTTAGTGTTTAGAAAACAGCTTATAGGCTAATCTTTTTATCCGCATTCAACCTGTCTTCAGCTCTTAAAACCAGGTATTTGGCCGGAGCTGAGGGGGAGTTTTGTTTATTGTCCATACATCCGCTCGTACCATGGCCGGTCTCCCTGAATCGGATATTCATGCTGGCCTTCCCATCCCCTAAAGGTCTGGGCTTCACCGCTGCGCATAATATCGTCAAGTTCCCTGACAGTACCGTAAGGCAGACCTTTCTGCTCATGTTGCTGGTGGCCGAAGTCGCCGTAATACCCGTCGTAATACCCTCCGTAATCAGATTCGTACCCGTAATAGTCGTAGTAATCGCCGTAATAGTATCCTTCGTCTGCGTAATGATCCCAGTTGTTGCTGTATGAGTCAGCATAGCCATGATACTGGTTCGAGTACTCAGCATGCTGTTCATCCAGGCTATGGACGTAGGGATCCTGGTGAGCCTGACCGGAATCCACGGGAGGAAGATCTGGCACCGCCGGCTTTCTCTCCGGCCTGTCCTGTCCGGGTAGCTGCACAGAAGGAGGAGAGACAGGTCTAACAGGCTTTACTTCCGGAACATCAATTCTGGGGCGCTGCGCGCCAGGGAGCCCTGAATCCCTGATCTCAGGAATGCGCACATCCGGCACCTGAACTCCTGATCCTGGCCTTGGTTCTGGAGAACCCGATTCACCTGCATCCACTTCATGAGCGGCACCGCTCTCTGTCAGGGTTACACCAGCAGACATCTCTTCAAAAGATGGTTTTGAGAGCGGTTCACTATCTTCCAATTGTTGAAACTGACCGGGAGCAAAGTA
>SLDX01000062.1 GCA_007125075.1 Desulfonatronospira sp. | reverse complement strand
TTGGCGAGGAAGTGCAGATGCAAGGAAAATTTCACCCATTTGGGGGATGAAGGGATGCTTTAGCTCAGGTATATACAGCCTTGAAAGTTTAATTAAATTTGGCAATCAATTTAAATTCCGATTGACGAAAAAAATTTAATTGACTAGTTTGCGATTAAACTCTGATCAGTCAGACAAAATTCCAAATTTTTTGGAAATACCCACATCAAGTGAATAAACAAAAAAATCAAATTTGGCTGATTTTCGTACTCTTCCTTGAAACCTCCAGCAGAATCCGATTTTTGAATATACACTCCAATATGAACCGAAAAAACCGCAAATATTCAAAGGGGGACAGCATGCACACTTTTTCAGCCAGAGCATTGACCGCATGTTTCTTTTTTGCGCTTATCTTCCTTTTAAGCGCCCCGGTAATGGCTCAGGACCAGGATCTTGGCGATCCGGATGCAGACGCGCTGATCCAGGAGTTTCTTCCCGAAGGAGTAACTCTGGATACAGCGACTGATGAACAATTTATTGCAGCTGTGTCTGCTGCCGTAAGCGCCTATCCAGATCATGCGTCCGCCATTACAGGAGCTGCAATCCTGTCCAAGCCAGCATTGGCTGCATCCATTACCTCTGCCGCAGTTTCGGCTGCGCCTGAACAATCAGAGGCTATAGTCAACGCAGCGCTGCAGTCAGCACCGGATCAGGCTGAATCAATCGTATCCGCGGCGATTGAGGCTGCACCTCCCGGTACACTGCCTCCGGCTAGTCCCCGTATACCGGATTTTGTGACTCTGCCGACTTTGCCTGACCAGGCTTCTCCTCCGGCCCGCGATGAACTGCCTCCTTCTCCGGTACGTCCATAAATCTAAAACTGAAAATGGCCCTGAAAATTTACGCGCTTAATTAAAAATCTAGAATTATTTGGGAGCTGAAATATGAAGTTCATGTATCGCAGGTGGTTGAGCAGTTGCGTTTTTTTGCTGTTATTGATGCTATTTCCTGCTGGAAGTTTACTGGCACAGGATACCCGGGCAATGCCTGTTTATGAAATTCCAAGACCTGATTACGATCCACAGGGCATACGCGCAGGAGGATTTCTTTTCTATCCTGAATTGACTCTGGGTCTTGAGTACAATGATAATATCTACGCCACCAGGCGCGATACCGAGTCGGACTGGATAACGACCATAGCCCCGGAGCTGGATGTGCGCTCCAACTGGACCAGGCACGCCCTGGGCCTTAATGCCGGCCTTGAGAGCGGGCTCTACGCCTCTGAGTCTGATGAAAACTATCTCGACGGACACATAATGCTTGACGGAAGGCTGGATATGCTCAGGGAAGCCTTTTTCACCGGCCGGACCAGCTACCACCGCCTGCACGAGGAGCGCGGTGCTCCTGATGCTGACGATGACTGGGACGAACCGGCCAGGTATAATCGCTGGCACGGCGGTCTAGGCTATTACCACGGTCTGGGCAAGCTCTCTGTTTCCGGCGGAGCCGACGTAACCCGCCTGGATTATGAAAGCGTGGATCTGGTGGACGGGACCAGGCAAAGCCTGAGCTTCAGGGACCGCAACCATTTCAATGTTTTCGCAAGAACGGCCTATGAAATTCATCCGCAGATGCAGCCCTTCTTAACCGCCCGGTACAACTGGCGGCTCTATGATGAACGAGATCCAGGCGTCGGGGATGTCAGGCGCGATTCCGAAGGTTACCGGATAGGCGCGGGCACCGGTTTCGATCTGCCAGGAGTGCTTTCAGGCGAGATCTTCGCCGGCTACATGCACCAGGATTATGACAACCTGAGGAATATAAGCGGAGCCTGGTACGGCATGGGTCTGCTCTGGAACGTCACGAGGCTGACCTCTGTGGAAGCATCCGCGGAAAGATCTGTCAAGGAGACCATTCAGCAGGACTCCGCGGGCATCGAAGCCCTGGATACCAGCATCAGGATTGATCATGAGCTTTTAAGGAACCTGCTCATCGGAGCTTTTTTCGATTTCACCCATGATTCATACAAGGGCAGAGACATCACTGATAAATACTATGTATTCGGACCCAGAGTGACCTATCTTTGGAACCGGAACCTGAGTGCTGAAGGCGGATACATATACAGAACCAGAGACAGCAACGTATCCGACAGGGAATACACGGAAAACAGATTCCAGGTATCCATTACCGGAGCGTTTTAGGAAAGTTCAATCACGCGTTTCGCTTCGCGTGATTGAACTTTAAACATCTATTTTAATCATTCACTGACTGATGATCGCTGGAAATTAAAAATATCAACAATTTAACTTCAGGTTATTGCAATTGACCATTAACCTGCTCGGGCTATGAAATTAAAATTTTTTTTCAACATCGTTTTTGCATTTCTGTTTCTGTCAGTCCTCCCCACTCTCTGCTTGGCCAACGACGCTCAGGAACCTCAGGAAATTCTGGAAACTCAATACACCCTCGGCTCAGGAGACAGGATCAAAGTCAATGTCTTTGGCGAGGAAGACCTGTCCGGAGAGTTTCAGGTCGACGGTTCCGGGCACATCTCCCTGCCGCTCATCGGCGAGTTCAGAGTTCTGGGGCACAGTGTAAGGGAACTTGAGCAGAGCATTGAAGACCGATTGCGCGAGGGCTATCTCATCGATCCCCGGGTCAGCCTGGAAGTTCTTAATTACCGCCCCTTCTACATCCTGGGCGAAGTGAACAATCCCGGCAAATACGAATACGTAAGCGGGATAAATCTTTTCAATGCCGTGGCCATGGCCGGGGGCTACACCCACAGAGCCAGGAGGAACAGGGCAGAGATCACCCGGTCCAATCCGGAGAAGGTCATTGAAAACGCGGATCACTCTACAGTGATTTTGCCAGGGGATATCATCTACATCCGGGAGAGGTTCTTTTAATCAGTGGTCAGTTGAAAGTGGGAAGGTGGGAAGGTGCGGCTTCGCCGCAAGGTTAAAGGTAGGAAGAAGAAATACTGGCCCCACTGAAATTCGCTTGCGCTGATCTTCAATATTTCACCAAGTTAAACAAAGGAAAGGGTTTCATCCCAGTGAACTTGAAGAAGCCCAGTTAAATAGAAGAGGATTTAATCACGCCAGAGGCGTGACAGGCGGGCCAAGAGTACACCAGTGTATTGTGAGGAGAATACACCCAGTGAAACCCCCAGAGGGGTCCCGGTTTCACTCCAGTACACTGGAAGACCCAGTTAAATCCTGCTTGCAGCAGGGCCACTTCGTGGCATTTAACCGGGCAGGCCCCGATGAAATAAGAAGAGCCCGGTTAATAAAAAGATTTTAACGGGCCAAGGATTTCACCCCAGTAAACTGGAAGAGAGTTTACGGGGCAGGTGGGGCGGGAAGTATACGGGGCAGGCAAGGCAGGCGGAGTGAAATGCTGAGATGCTGGGATTGCGAATGTTCGATCACGCCATTGCGAGACTGAGTTCAGTCACGCGGGACGCGTGGCAGGTGTTTAAGTTTATAAAAACTTTAAGATTTAACTGATGGGAACAGTACACAGTCAGGAAGCCATGCAGGATAAAAATCAGCAAGTGGAAAGGGTTTCGTCCAGGCATCAGCATCATGCCGTACATCAGGGCAAAGAGCAGGCAGAAGAAGAACTGGATCTTCGAGAATTGTTCCTGAAGATCAACCGGCGCCGCAAAGCCATTCTGGGAATCTTTCTTCTGGTAGCGGTCATTTCCGGGCTGTATCTGTATCAGACCACTCCCAGGTACACGGCCCAGACTCAGCTGACCCTGGATATCAGAAAATCCAGAGTGGTGGATATTGAAGAGGTCCTCTCAGGAATATCAGCCGACGCCTCGGTCATAGGTACGGAAATGGACATCATCCGTTCCAGTTCCCTGCTGGCCAGAGCAGTGGACAATCTTGAGCTGCACAGGTATCCCGAATTCAATCCGAGTCTGCTGGAAAACAATGACAAGGAAGGTCCCATCGAGCAATTTACAGCCTGGCTCAAAGGCTTGTGGTTTATGGAGTCTGAAGCCTCTGAAGCAATCAGTTTCGAAGAAGAGGAAGAAAGGCTGATAAGAAGCATCGTAGGAAGGCTGAGTGCCAATCTGGACGTGGAGCATCGCCGGCAGACCCATACCATAAGCATCTCCTTCACCTCTGAAGATCCCAGGATGGCCGCAAGAGTGGCCAATACCCTGGCCGACCTGTACCTGACCGACCAGCTGGAAGCCAAGTTCGAGGCCACCAGAAGAGCCAATGAATGGCTGGCCGAGCGCCTGGAAAACCTGCGCCAGGAGGTCCAGGCCTCGGAACAGGCTGTCAAAAATATCCGTGAACAAAGCGACATGATCCAGGCCGGGAGCACTACACTTCTTGAACAGCAGATAAGCGACGTCAATGCCCAGCTGATCCAGGCCAGAGTGAAGAGGTCCAGGGCTGAAGCCAGGCTGGAAAGAGCCAGGGAGATCATGCGTCAGTCCGGAAGCGCGGAAACACTGGCCGAGGTTCTTGACTCCAGAACCATCCAGCAGCTGCGCTCGGAAGAATCATCTCTGCGCCGCAAAAGGGCCGAGTTGAGCCAGCGCTATGGACCAAGACACCCGCAGATGATCCAGGTTGAGGCAGAGATGAAGGATCTGCATGATAAATTGACTGAAGAGGTGAACAGGATCCTTGAGTCCCTGGAAAACGACGTCCAGGCCGCCAGGGCCGAAGAAAGAACTTTGCAGGGATCACTGAATGAACTTCGGGCTGAAGCCGGCAGGACCATGCAGACCGAACTGGAACTGCGGGAGCTTGAGCGCCAGGCCGAATCTTCCAGGACCCTGTATCAGAACTTTCTCACCCGTTTTCAGGAAACCAGGGAACAGGATGCTTTGCAGCGCCCGGATGCGAGGATCATATCCCAGGCGGAAGTACCCACGTCAGCTTCCTATCCAAGAAAGAAGATGACCCTGGGTCTGAGCATGATGGCCGGGCTCATGTTCGGTGTCATGGGCGCGTTTCTGCTGGAGACTCTTGACCGGGGCTTCAGGACCGGTGATCAGGTGGAGAAGGCTACAGGTCTCTCCATGCTGGGCATGGTCCCCCTTCTGGGCCGGATCAAAGGAAAACCGGGCGACTATGTCTTGAAAAAGCCGTTTTCTTCAATGGCGGAATCCATAAGAGCTGTCCGTTCGGCCATCCACTTGTCCAATGTGGATGCACCGCCCGGAATCGTTATGGCCACTTCCTCCCTTCCTAAAGAAGGCAAATCCACCTTCTGCGTCTCTCTGAGCCGGCTGAGCGCTCTTTCAGGCACTAAAACCCTGATCATCGACGCTGACCTGAGACGCCCCTCTCTCGAGAATTTCTTCCCGGGTCTGGAGATCCGGGCCAGGCTGGAAGATATACTGCGCGGGGACGCCGGTCCTGATGAAGCCATAGTCGAAGATTCAGAGAGCGGCCTGCACCTGCTTCTGGCGCACGGCAAGGCTCCCGCGGTCGGAGAAATGCTTGGTTCCCGGCGCATGCAGGATCTGCTCGAAAAGTTGAGAAATGAGTACGACATGATCATTCTGGACACTCCTCCGGTCTTAGGGGTGACCGATGCCTGGGGCCTGGCCCGCAATGTGGACTCGGTGGTTTTCATGATCAGGTGGGCTGAGACTCCAAGGGATACTGTGCGCTCCGCTCTGAAGCAGATGGAGCTTCTGGACATTCAGGTCGGCGGAGCGGTTCTGTCCATGGTCAATATGCGCCAGCAGTCCAGGTACGGTTACGGTGGTTACGGCTATTACTACGGTAAATATAAGAAGTATTATCATGATTAGGGATTAATCAAATGTCAGTAGTCAGTAGTCAGTAGTCAGTAGTCAGTAGTCAGTAGTCAGTAGTCAGTAGTCAGTAGTCAGTAGTCAGTAGTCAGAAGACAGAAGACAGAAGACAGAAGACAGAAGACAGAGGACAGAGGACTGAGGGCCCCAGTGAAATCCGCTGCGCTGATCTTCGACCCCCAATGAAATCCAGCACAGCTGGACTGCCAAAGGCAGTATTTCACGGGGTGAAAATGCTGGAATACTGGAATGCTGGAATGAAATTAAAATCAGGGAAGAAGAGATGAGTAGTGAGAGGTGAGCCGAAAGTAATTTAAGAATTTGGAAATTTTGGAATTGAGGAATTGAGGAATTTAGGAATTAAGGAATTGAGAGATTACTGGATTTAGAAACTTAGGGATTGAGGGATTTCGGAATTCTGGGATGAAGATGGAAGAGAAGAAGTTGTGTCAACGAATTTTCACGAATTTTCACGAATGAAGAAATTTTAATAATTCTTTTCCTTAAAAATTAAAATCAGCACATCCTGTCCTTCAGGAGCGTCATTTGAAGATGCTTAATCTGATCGAGAAAATCTTTAAAAAACCCGCCTGTGTTGAATATCTCCTGCCTCAGGGGTTCAGGGTGTATGCGGTGGGAGATATCCATGGACGTGCTGATCTGCTCAAGGATATTCACAGGCTGATTGAAGAGGATGCCGCCCGCGATCAGGTTCAGGAAAATGTGCTGGTTTACCTGGGCGACTACATCGACCGGGGGGTTTTTGTCCGGGAAGCTCTGGACATGCTCTGCTCGGATGTTTTGCCGGGTTTCAGGCGCATTTTTCTGAAGGGTAACCATGAACAGATGATGCTCGAATTTCTGGAAAATCCTGAATTGCTTGAACCCTGGGTACAGCTTGGAGGACAGTCAACCCTTCTCAGCTATGGGGTCAAAGTGTCTTTGTCGGACTTTTCCAGGAATAAGGCGGAAAGCGCGCAAAAGGCCCTGATCGATTCTCTTCCCCGGGAGCATTTTTCTTTTTTAAGCAACTTGAAGCTTTGCTTTGAGCTTGGAGATTATTTGTTTGTTCATGCCGGGGTCCGGCCTGGTAAAGCACTGTCCGAGCAGATACCGGAGGACCTTTTGTGGATCAGAGATGACTTTCTGTCTTCCGGTGAACATTTCGGAGCCAGAATAGTGCATGGCCACAGCATTGTCTCCAGCCCGGAAATTCTGCCCAACCGCATCAATGTGGATACCGGGGCGTATGCTTCCGGGAAGCTCAACTGCGCGGTGCTCGAAAAAGACCGGGTCCGCGTGCTCAGTCAGTGATTCTCAGGAAGAAGATTGAGGGATTGGAGCCCCTACGAAATTCCCACGCACCTGTCTTATGAAAAAAACTCAGGTTAATCATGAACCTTTAGGCCTCCGTTACAGGCGAATAGATAAAAATTGAAGAGAAGCTTTTGTTTAGGATTAAAAAACACAGTTCAACAGTCCTGATTCTGTCCGGAGCAGTGACAGCTTTTTTTGCGGCATCGCTGTGGATTTTCAGTACAGCCGGTACCTGGCGCAACCAACAGATGGAAAGACTGCTGGCAGGGGGCAATCAGACGGATCTAGAAATGCTGTATTATGTCCTTGAACAGGGAAGTCCGGAAGAAGCTCTTCTGTCCGGGGCGCATCTGCACATCCACTCCCTGGTTGCTGCAGATCTTTATGCTGCGCTCAAAGAGGAGACCGAGAATGTTCATGATGTCCTGGCTGAGGGAATAATCTCGGCCCAGACAGCTCTCGGCCTCGAGCCTGCCGACGCCTACGCCTGGGCAAGACTGGCCTATTTCCTGCATGAACTGGACGGTCCCTCCCCACAGGTGCTGAACGCTCTACACATGTCTGTTTATACCGCCCCTTCCGATCCTGATCTTATCTACTGGCGGCTGGGAATGACAGTCCACAACCACACGCACTGGAATGAGCAGGACTATGCCTGGATCCTGCGCCAGATCCGGCTTGCCTGGTCGATCAATCCCGGGAAGACCTCGCGAATCGCTCTTGAAAACGGCTTTCTTGCCCTGCTCAAAATGGTCCTGGCAGGCGACGGCCCGGCCCTGAACCGTCTGGAGGAAATTGTGGAAGCAATAGCCAGCGGACGGCAATCAGCGGATCGGTGAATCGAGGGCGGTCATCAGCCGGGCACGAGGCGGGAAGCGTTATTCAAATTGCGCCTTAGGCTGCGGTTTACTCCTTGCGACCATATTTATCCTCGAACCTGACAATATCGTCCTCGCCCAGATACGATCCCGACTGGACTTCAATCAGTTCCAGGGGGATGGTCCCGGGATTTTCCAGGGAGTGGACCTGACCTACCGGAATGTATGTGGACTGGTTTTCGGTTACCATAATGGTTTCTTTTCCATTATGTACCATGGCCGTACCTTTGACCACCACCCAGTGTTCAGCCCGGTGATAATGCATCTGCACGGAGAGCTTTGCTCCAGGATTGACCGTTATCCTTTTGACCTGGTATCTGGCTCCTTCGCCGATGCAGTCGAATGAACCCCAGGGTCTGTAAACCTCTCTGTGCGCGATGTGTTCCTTTCGGCCTGAGCTTTTCATTTGTTCAACCAGTGTTTTGATATCCTGGACTTTATCCTTGCGGGCGACCAGGACTGCGTCGCTGGTCTCCACCACCACCAGGTCCTCTATTCCCAGGGTGCTCACCAGCCTGTTTTCAGCCAGGATAAGACATTTTTTTGTGTCCAGAGCCAGGACATCACCTTGAATCACGTTATCCTGCTCATCTTTATTCATTTTCATTGCTTCGGCCAGCGCGGTCCATGAGCCAATATCGCTCCATCTGGATTTCAGCGGCACTACAACGCCGAGAGTTGTTTTTTCCATGACCGCATAATCGATGGATTCAGACGGACAGGATTCAAAGGATTCCCGGTCAACCCGGATAAAGTCAAGGTCTTTTGTCGACTTGACGCTGGCCTGCTCACAGGCCTTCAAAATATCCGGCCTGAATTTTTCAAGCTGCTTCAGATAAATCCCGGCTTTGAACAGAAACATTCCGCTGTTCCAATAAAAATCCCCAGCCTGCAGATAGTTAAGTGCTGTTTCTTTATCCGGTTTTTCAACAAACCCGGCCAGATCAAAACCTCTATCCTCAAGGCTCTGTCCTCTTTTTATGTACCCGAATCCGGTTTCAGGACTGGTGGGGACCACTCCGAATACAAGCATTCTTCCCTGGGATGCAAAGTATGAGGCATCCTGGATTGTCTCATGAAAGGAAGCCTTGTCCTGGATGAGATGGTCGGCGGACAAAACCAGAAGCAATGGATCATCACCCTCTTTTGCGGCTTCCAGAGCGGCCAGGGCAATTGCCGGGGCTGTATTTCGCCCGCAGGGCTCAAGAATTATTTTTGCGGGGTCAATTCCGATTGCCCGCAGCTGTTCAGCTGCCAGGAAACGGTGACTTTCATTGCAGATGATGATGGAATTCGATCTGATGGAAGCATCCAGGCGCAGCAGAGTTTGCTGGAGCATGGTTTCATTACCTGTAAGCGGCAGAAACTGCTTGGGCCGAAGTTGCCTGGACATGGGCCAGAGACGCGTACCTGAACCCCCGGCCAGGATCACCGGAACGAGCATGCTGTTCCTCCTTAAGATTAATATAAAGCGGTTACAGATGAGCCGAAATGCAAACAGCTATTTTTTGAAACCGATCTGTTCCATATAAATCTTTTAATACATCATGAGGCTTAGGGCGTAAAGATACCTCAAGTCATGAAAAGTCGGGATGCAGCTGATTATCGGCTTTCAGCAGTCGCCGAACATTTTTTCCTTCTTCAAGTTGGTAACAGTCCTTGCTTTTTGTTCCCGAGGAAATGTACATATGCCAGAGAAAAAAATGGGAAAGCATGCAGGTCAGCATGTGATGGTGCCAGCCCCTGAACTTGCGCACTTCGTAATGATCCAGGCCTACGAATGACCTGGCCTCGATAAAACACCGATCAATGGCCCAGGACAGGCCGCTCAGCCAGGCAAGAGTGCTTAGCGGCACACCCTTGTCTGCATTGCATAGATAATAATTATACTCTGGACCCTCTGCCGGTGTCCTCTTGATAACCAGCCACACCCTCCGGCCGGGATGACCATCTTTGTTTAGAAACACAGTTATTCTTGTCAGTTCGTACCCGTAAGGCTCGCTTGCGCGGTTTGGTGACTTGAACTTGTACCAGTAATAGGGATTTATTTGCCTGGCCAGGGAATCCATGCGTACCAGCTGCGGCTCAGCTTTATCCGCACCAGCCCTGCCCCCGGCAGATAAACGAGCACCTGGAAAACTAGATCCTGCAACGCTGAACCAGCAGCGAAGATCTCCCGGAACCGCTAGAAAAAAAGTTACTTCATCTATATTTGCCAATGCATTCATGAATTCCTGACCGTTTAAGCTCTGGTTGTTTGAAACCGCGTAACTGAAAGGAAGACTGTTTCTTTTTACTGCTTTGCTGATCATTTCAGCTCCCAGCAGGGACCTGTGTCTGTAACCAGATTCATCGGGGATTTTGCATTTCCGGCGCCTGGGTTTAAATTCCTCTGTAAACCATGCTTGCGGCAT
Organism: Desulfonatronospira sp.; assembly: GCA_007125075.1. Lineage (GTDB taxonomy): Bacteria > Desulfobacterota > Desulfovibrionia > Desulfovibrionales > Desulfonatronovibrionaceae > Desulfonatronospira. The sequence goes on along the minus strand of SLDX01000062.1, from coordinate 17,040 downwards.
ATACAGCCGCTTATCCAGCAATGAATAGCCATACGGGGATGCATAGGCACAAAACACGCCGACCTGACAGTTATCCTGCTTATCGGATTTTCCCCAGAATTGCCTGGCCACTCCAGCAGAATCGTTTCCCTTTTTCACAAATCCTGTTTCATCGAATATGAGCGCTCCTTTACTGTGCCCAATATCTTCATTGACCAACTCATGGTAGATCTCAAGCATTTTTTCTTCCTCCCAGGATGAATCACTGATAAAGCGCTGCAGCCCTCTGATGGAAGCTCCGTCGATTTCCCTGGCCATGGGTTCAATGGATTTTCTCTTGATCCGCGAAAGTTGTCCGGCAAGATACGCAAGAAATTTATCCCTTGATTCACTGCGATGAAAACAGGAATGAAAATGCTCCTGAAAACCTTTCAGCCGCTTATAAAAGCCATGCTCAGAGTCGATTGCGACATTAAGCCTGGGAACCGGATAGCCTGATTCATTGCAGATGCATTCGGTAAACATGATGAATCTACCTCCTTTGAGGGACAAATGGTAGCCGGTCCAAGTGCAACAGTCAAAATCAAAATGTCGTTGTAGTCGGCCGGTTGAAAAGAGACGAGAACTTTGCTGTAGTCAGTAGGGAGTGATCTGCGGTGTAATGAGACAGGAGACAGTGAAGATGTGATGAGAGGTGAGCTCAGGTCATCAGATGCAGGCCGTATTTATTGTACAGCAGGGATTGAAACTCGGCAACGATCTTGAAGCAGTCCTTGAGCCTGTCCCGTTCCATGGCTGAAAGTCTGTCCGGAGCTATGTAATTGTCAGGCCTCTCTTCATTTCTGGTCTGCTCAGCCTGGGTCCTGACCCTGAGCGTCTGGAAAAATTCATAAGCCTCTCTGATTCCCGCGGACAGGCCTGCTGTAAAAGCGCCGGCGTTCTGAAGACGGATGATCCGCTCCTCAGTGGATGTTTCCTGGATGGCGTGTTCCACGGAAAGTGTCCTTATGCCTTGAGTCAGAGGGAAAACTCCACCTTTTTTAATATCCATCTTCCCTTTGTTTGCTCCGCTCTTTTCCACGATGAAATTATTGAAAAATCCCAGCGGAGGCTTGAAACGCAGCGCTTCATTGGCCATATACTTAAGCATGTATGGACTGTTGCCTGCGCGCTTGAACAAATAGGTTTTAAGCATCCGGGCCAGTTGTTCTTTTCCGGCCACAGGACGCATGTCCAGAAGCAGAGAGGTCTTAAGAATGCTGTGCATGTCCCCTTTAAGGATCATTTCATCAACTGTGTCCAGCCAGCGGTCAAGGCTCATGTTCCAGGCAGGATTATTGATCATGACCTGATGGGGACAGGGAGGAAAGCCAAGTTCAAGAAGAGCCTGAGTGAACCTTTCGGCAAAGCGTTCAAAAAAGATCCTGATTTTTTCGTCGTCTTCAGCGTAAACAAGGGCGTTATCCTGATCAGTAGCCAGATACTGTTCCCTGCGGCCTTCGCTGCCCATGACCGCGAGACAGAATGAAGAAGGTGGAGGCTGATCCGTTTCACTTAGAATCAGATCCATAACCCTGGCCAGGATCTGATCATGCATGTCGCTGACCAGACGGCCGACGTGAAAAATGCCGATGCCTTCACCCACTGAACGGACCACCATCGCCTGAACCTGTTCAAATACCTTGCCCATGGCGGAAAAGTCTTTGGCCCTTGCAATCTCTCCGGAGAGATAGACCGGATTTTCCCCCTTGACTGAGAGCAGATCCCGCTCCTCTATGATTCCATTAGGTTCCCCTTTTTGTCCCAGGACAACCAGCCTGCGGATTCCGGAGCGGACCATTCTGGAGAAGGCCTGAAACAAAAGCTCGTCTGGTCTGACAGTGATCAGTGGACTGCACATGATTTCCCTGACCTCTATACTGTCAGGGTCAATGTCTTTGGCCACGACTTTTTTAAGAATATCGCTCTCAGTGAAGATGCCTGAAAAATCATTGTCCTGCCTGACCAGGCAGGTCGGGCTCTTCTCCCGGAGCATGAGCTTGGCTGCCTGGGATACTGTGGCTCCAGCCTGAATGTAAACCGGGGCCCTGACCTTTACATCCTTAAGTGTCAGGCGCAGATAAGGATCCATGCGGGAAATGTTTCGCCAGTGCTGGAGATCATGAACTCTGTTTCTAAAGATCTCAGCCTTGCGCCGAAAAAATCTTTTTGCTTCCTGGTGCCCAATAATTTTCTGAAGAACCGGCGCAGAAATAACGATCAATGTGCCTTCCTGGACAGCCACTGCCGACTGACCAAGAGGAGATGAGAAATAAAAGGCCTCATGCCCGAAGAAATCACCGGTGATCAGAGTATCAACGGTTTCGTTTCCGGACAGAATCTGCATTGTTCCGCTCTGAACGAGATATAAGGCTTTCTGGTTCTTCTGAACCAGATTCAATACTTCTCCGGATGAAACCGGTTTAAGCTCAGCCTGAGATCCGGCCTTCTCCAGTTCTGCACCGGGAAGGCCGGAAAACGGATAAATGCCTGCCAGAAAGGCTGCGATTCTATTCTTCATTCAGCTCCCACGCCAAGATAGTTTCTGATCTTTTGTTCTTCGTATCTTTGTGAGGCTTCCTTGTCCGGCCTGAGTTTGGAGCCTATATATCCTGCTGCGAACGCCCCGGCCACGGATATGATCGCCGGATTGGTCAGGGGAAAGACCGCGGTGGGATTTTTGAGAATATCCACCCAGACCGTGGGACTTACAATGATCAGACCGACTGCCAGAATAGTGCCTGTAGCGATGCTCAGGGTTGCACCGAAGGTGGAGTAATTTCTCCAGAGAATGGACAAAATCAGGGCCGGGAAATTGGCGCTGGCAGCAATTGCAAATGCCAGCCCGACCATAAAGGCCACGTTCTGTCCCTGAAATATAAGGCCCAGGACAATGGCCAGCACACCCAGGGATAAGGTGGCCACCCTGGCCACCTTGACCTCTTCTTCTTCGGAAGAGCGGCCGGCACGGAATACGCCCGCATAAAGGTCGTGGGACAATGTGCTTGCTCCGGCCAGAGTCAAGCCAGCCACTACCGCAAGTATTGTGGCAAAGGCCACTGCAGCGATAAAGCCCAGAAAGATGGCCCCGCCAGTGGCCTCGGCCAGGAGCATGGCGGCCATATTGCCTCCGGCGTCCATTGCCGAGATGACCTCCTGTCCGACTATGACCATAGCCCCGAAACCGATGGTAAAGGTCAAAATATAAAAGAAACCGATGAAGCCGGTGGCATAGAAAACGGATTTACGGGCAGTCTTGGCATCTCGCACAGTGTAGAAGCGCATAAGGATGTGCGGCAGGCCTGCTGTTCCGAACATGAGAGCAATGCCCAGGGACACTGCATCCAGAGGATTGTCCACCAGTCCGCCCGGCTCAAGCACCCGGTCACCATAGGCTATGGCCGCCTGGCTGAACAGCTCTCCGTAACTGAATCCGAAATGGAACATGATCAGCAGAACCATGATCGTGCCCCCGCTCAGGAGCAAAACAGCTTTGATGATCTGGACCCAGGTAGTGGCCAGCATGCCTCCGAAGAGCACATACATGATCATGACCATACCCACAATGACCACTGCAATCTCATAGGGCATTCCGAAAATCATCATGATCAGTGTGCCTGCTCCGACCATCTGGGCTATGAGATAGAAGAAAACGGTCATCAAAGATCCCACTGATGCGGCGATCCTGATGGGCTTTTTGGAGAGCCGGTAGGCCAGTACGTCGACAAAAGTAAATTTTCCAAGGTTGCGCAAAGGTTCGGCAATGAGAAACATGAGTATGGGCCAGCCTACCAGAAAGCCGATGGAATAAATCAGGCCGTCAAATCCGCGCAGGGAAACCAGACCCGCAATACCCAGAAATGAAGCCGCGCTCATGTAGTCCCCGGACAGGGCCAAACCGTTCTGCATTCCGGTCACCCCCCTGCCCGCGGCGTAAAATTGGGATGCTGAACGGCTTTTTTTAGCTGCGTAATAAGTGATTAAAAGGGTAACGCAGATAAAGACCAGGAAAAACATGATCGAAGTGACGCTGGGCTGGCCTATGGCGGTATCAACAATATCCATATATTACCGCCTCCTCATGCTTTTCAGGACGTCCGTGACTGACTTGTCATAGGAGGAATTGGCCCAGAAGACATAAATGCCGGTCAGAACAAAAGCCAGAACAATAATCATGATCCCGACGGGAATGCCCAGGGTCATGTGTTCCCCGATCTTCACCGCCAGAAGATGAGGGGCATAGGCCAGAACAAGAATAAAACCGAAATAAGTGGCCATCATGATCGCGGCCAGGGTTAGCGAAGCTTTCCACTTGCTGGCTACCAGCTTTTTGAACTTTTCTTCGTCCATCTTGGCTGATGGCTTTCTTGTCTCCATTGTCGCCTCCTTTGGTTTGGGATCGGATTGACCGGCCGACCTGTTTGACGGATGAGAACCTGATCCAGATTTTCAGAATTCAAAATTTCCAAAAAAATACCTATCAGTAATTCCAAGCATTGAACTGGCAGGATATATTCATGCCAACTGCTGTTTCAACAGCTAAATTTGATTTGATTTTTTTAGAAAGAACCGGGAACGCCCGCGCTGGGGCTTTCTGCTTTATCAATCAAAAGCCGGGCGCATTGTCACTTTACAAAGCAGCCAAGAGGCAGAATTTGCTGGATAAGGTTTATGTGTTTATCCGGAATCGCCCCCGAGTTCAATTCCTTTACCGTTGCTAATTGACCGTTGATCGATTTCCTTTGCCTGAAAATTTTCTTAAATTATAGATTGTTTCAGGTTTTGTCTTATTTTTAAACTACATCAGTTCCCATCCGGAAAATTTTATATATCCGATACTGAAATTGTCAGAAATTAAAAAAATACAGACAGGCGTGATTTTGGCGATAAACAATTCAGATTTTCAAAGCTATGATTATCAGATTGGAACCATCGGCAATGATATGCGTCCATATAATGGAGTTTTAAATGAGTCTTAGGCATCTGGACTCGCTGTTTCGACCCAAATCTGTCACAGTCATCGGAGCGTCCAACCGGCCCAAAAGCATTGGAGCCGTGGTCATGCGCAACATGCTCACAGGCGGCTTCCCCGGACCGATTCTTCCGGTCAATCCCAGATACCAGGCAGTGGCCGGCATTTTGTCCTATCCGTCAATAAAAGAACTGCCAGTGGTCCCTGATCTCGCGGTCATATGCACTCCGCCGGAAAAGGTTCCCGAATTTGTGCGCGAACTGGGGGCCAAAGGCACCGGAACTGTACTGATCATGAGCAGGGGCCTGGACAGGATCAAGGACCAGGCCGGAAACAGTCTGCAGCAGAACGTGCTTGCCGCAGCCCGGGAATATTCCATGCGCATCCTCGGTCCTGATTGCCTGGGGGTGATCATTCCCCGCTCAGGACTCAATGCCAGCTTCGGACACACGGACATTTCCCAGGGCAAAATTGCCTTTGTCACACAATCAGACTCCCTGGGCATCGCCGTTCTGGACTGGGCAGGCTCCAAAGGCATCGGCTTTTCGCACTTCATATCCCTTGGAGATTCTCTGGATATCGATTTTGGAGATATAATCGATTACCTGAGAGGAGATCCTCACTGCACCTCCATACTTTTGTACATTGAAAACATAAAAAACGCCCGTAAATTTATTTCCGCGGCCAGGTCCGCTTCCAGGAACAAACCTCTGGTAGTAATCAAGAGCGGAGGGCTGAATGAGCCCGCGAATGCGTCCATGGCTTACTTCAAAAGCGTTGTTTCCAAAGACGATGTCTATAACGGCTTGTTTCGAAGAGCGGGTATGCTCAGGGTTCTGGATGTTGCCGAGCTTTTTGACGCTGTACAGGCCATGGCCAGGTATAAACCCCTGCACGGTGACAGACTAACAATTCTCAGCAACGGCGGCGGCCCGGCATTGATGGCCGTAGACATACTGGAAACTCATGGTGGACAGCTGGCTGCTCTTTCGGAACAGACCATAAATGAGCTTAATCATAACCTGAAGGATGAATTTTTCGGATTCAACCCGGTGCGGATTATTGATCATGCATCAAGCGATACCTACGCCCAAGCTCTTGAAATCCTGCTCAAGGATGAGGGAGTGGACGCGGTAATGGTTATTCATGTACCAACCGCGTTCGCATCCAGCGAGGATATAGCCGGCGCCGTAGTCAACAGCCTGGGCAGAACCAGGAAAAATGTAATAACTGTCTGGCTGGGCGAAAAGCATGCTGCTCAGGCCAGAAGAATCTTCACTTTAGCCGGAATCCCCAGCTATGAAACTCCGGAACAGGCTGCCACTTTGTTTATGGACATGGTCCGTTTCAGACATAACCAGGAACTGCTTATGGAAATTCCTGATTCAGTACCCAGGGAATTCACCCCCAGGCCTGAAGCAGCAAGATCCATAGTCAGGCATGCTTTGAAAGAGGGTCGTGAATATTTGAGTCCGGCGGAAACAAATGAAATTCTGTTAATTTACTCCATACCCATGGTGACCACCAGAGAAGCGGCCGATATTCATGAGACGTCGCTTATTTCCAAAGAACTTGGCTTTCCGGTGGCCCTGAAAATAGTTTCTCCTGATATTCCGGACAGAAAAAACGCCGGAGGGGTCTCCCTTGATCTGGAGACTGAACAGGAAATTCTAAAAGCGGGACAGTCCATGATCGACAGAATCAGCAAAAGTCATCCCGAAGCAGAGATAAAAGGGTTCATCATCCAGAAAATGGCCAGGCGGCCGACCGCTCATGAACTTACCGCAGGTATGGTTCTGGATCCCGACTTTGGCCCGGTGATCTTTTTCGGCCAGGGCGGCTCCGCGGGCAAGGCCTTTAAGGACATGGCAGCAGGCCTTCCTCCTTTGAACATGACTTTGGCCAAGGAACTCATCCAGCAGACCAAAGTTTCAAAGCTGCTGCAGGGCTATAAGCGCACGCAGCCTGTAAACATGCAGGCCGTAAAACTGACCCTGGTTCAACTCTCTCAATTGACCATCGATCTTCCTGAAATACAGGGCATAAGCATTAATACCATGATCGCCGACTCTGAGGGCATTCTGGTTCTGGATGCCTGGATTGCTGTCGGACCGGCAGTTGTTTCAGGGCCGGAAAGACTTTGCATCAGGACGTATCCTGAGCATCTTGAAGAATGCGCGAAGCTGAAGTCGGGCCAAAAAATCCTGATGCGGCCGATTCGTCCTGAAGATGAACACAGGCATGTGCAATTTTTTGAAAAATTGACTCCTGAGGATCTGAGAATGCGCTTTATGGGCTATTATCATCAGTTTTCACGTCCCCAATTCGCCCAGTTGACCCAGATAGATTATGACCGGGAGATGGCCTTTATTGCCTGCATTCTGGAAGATGATGTTCAAAAAGATACTCTGGGCGTTGTGCGTTCATTTTTCGATCCCGACAATATCAGAGCGGAATTCGCTATCGTGGTCCGCAGCGACTTAAAGGGCGGGGGTCTGGGGACCTTGCTCATGGACAAAATGATCAGGTATTGCAGACAAAGAGAAATCAAAGAACTTACCGGCTATACCCTGCGGGAGAACGCCGGCATGCAGGCCCTGGCCAAGAAATTCGGCTTTTTGACGGAAATCGATCCTGATGACAAGGAATCGATCATCCTCAGGCTGAATATGGATAAATAAAAGGTTTTTTTGCAACTTATTTCAAGCAGGAGGGCACAAATGTCTGAAAAAGAACAGGGTTCAAGCTCTTATTACGCGGTTCACTGGCAGGAAGAGGATTATTATTATCCTGGCGCTGAGTTTATCGGCCAGGCTAACTGCACGGAGCCTGGAGTGTATGAGCGTTTCAGCCAGGATAAATTTCCGGAGTGCTACAAGGAATTCGCGGAACTCCTAAACTGGGACCAGTATTGGCACACTATCCTGGATACCAGTGATGCTCCGTGCTGGAAGTGGTTTGTCGGCGGCAGGCTCAATGCTTCCTACAACTGTGTGGATCGACATCTGAAAAAATATAAGAATAAGACAGCCATACACTTTGTTCCAGAACTGGAGGAAGAGCCCATTGAACACATGACCTATCAGGAACTTTACCGCAAAGTGAACGAAACCGCTGCCGTGCTTCAGGATTTCTGCGGCTTGAAGGCCGGCGACAGGGTCACCCTGTACCTGCCCATGACTCCTGAACTGCCGGTGACCATGCTTGCCTGCGCGAGAATCGGGGTCATTCACTGCCAGGTATTTGCCGGATTCAGCGGCAAGGCCTGCGGAGACAGAATTCATGATTCTGAAAGCGATATTCTGATCACCATGGACGCCTACTATCGAGGCGGCAAGCTTTTAAATCACAAGGCCAATGCGGATCAGGCCGTAAAAGCAGCAGAGCAGGCAGGCCAGAAAGTGAACAAGGTCCTTATCTGGAGAAGGTATCCGGGAAAATATTCATCTCCTGCACCAATTATTGATGACCGGGACTATTTTCTGGATGAGCTGGTCCATAAGTACAGAAACGCGACTGTAGAGCCGGTATCCATGCCCGCGGAAGGCATCCTGTTCCTGATGTATACCAGCGGCTCAACAGGAAAACCCAAAGGATGCCAGCACAGCATCGGCGGTTATCTTTCATACGTGACCTGGATGTCCAGATACGTGCAGGATATTCATCCTGAGGATGTGTACTGGTGCATGGCCGATATAGGCTGGATCACCGGACATTCATTCGTCGTCTACGGTCCGTTGTCCCTGGCGGCCAGCACCGTGATTTTCGAGGGCGTGCCCACATATCCGGATCCAGGCCGGTCCTGGCGCATCGCTGAGGAGCTGGACGTAAACATTTTTCATACTTCGCCTACGGCTATCCGGGCCCTGCGCAAAGCGGGCGGAAACGAACCGGAAAAATACAATTACAGCTTCAAACACATGACCACAGTAGGTGAACCCATTGAACCCGAAGTCTGGCGCTGGTTCTACAACGTGGTCGGCAAAAAAAAGGCGGTCATTGTCGATACCTGGTGGCAGACCGAGACCGGGGGCTTTCTCTGCAGCACCATGCCAGCCATCAAACCCATGAAGCCGGGCAGTGCGGGTCCCGGCCTGCCAGGCATACACCCGTTGATTCTCGATGACGAAGGCAATGAAATAAAACCCGGAGAACGCAAAGCCGGCAATCTGTGCATCCGCAACCCCTGGCCCGGTTCTTTCCAGACCATCTGGAAAGACAGGGAACGCTACATTAAAAGCTACTACGGCAAATACTCAAAGAACAAGCAGAGCACTGACTGGAGGGACTGGATTTATATGGCCGGGGATGCCGCGGTTATGTCCGAGGACGGTTATGTTCGCATTCTGGGCCGGATCGACGACGTGATCAATGTATCCGGACACCGCCTGGGCACAAAAGAGATCGAGTCAGCAGCTCTTTCCGTGGAAGAAGTAGCCGAAGCGGCGGTAGTGTCTATGCCGGACGAGATCAAAGGCATGGTTCCAGAACTTTATGTTTCACTGAAGCCTGGATATGATCCAAGCGAGGAACTGGCTAAAAAAGTAACCAATACTGTATCAGATGTCCTGGGCAAGATTGCCAGGCCTTCTCATGTATATATTGTCACGGACATGCCCAAGACACGTTCGGGCAAGATCATGCGCAGAGTGCTGGCCTCCATCTCCAACAGACGGGATGTCGGCGACGTGAGCACTCTGGCCAACCCGGAAATTGTGGAGGAGATCCGCGAGCAGGTCCAGGGCTAGTCACCAGGTTAAATATAACCATCTATTGTATACGGCAGCAAGCAGTTCGGGGGGCAGGTTCTTTCTGCCCCCCTGCTGAATGTAGTGGTCGGACATGCGCAAGCTGTGTTACCGGAGATGTAAGTTTCCAAAAATAAGAGTCTTAAATCTTTTTGTCGGACGCTAGAGGGAAGCAGGGGACAGGCACTCCGGCACCCACTTGAGCATGATTTTGTGCCCGAAAAGCCTTAATTTTTGGGACAAGTGGGTCCCGGAAGAGCCAGCCTCCCTCCGGGCTGTATGCCTCCGGGCAAAAAGCCGTGCCACATGCAAAGCGCTAAACAGATACCTTTTTTTAATTACCGACATCACACCCTGTGCTGTAAAGGAAATCAGATGCGGCAAAGTGTAAAAGAAATCATTCTGGAAAACGACCTGGCTGTTCTGGCCACCAGCTTTGAAGACAAGCCTCACTGTTCTCTTATGGCTTATCTGCCGGATCCTGATTGTCGGATACTGCGTTTGCTCACCCTTGAAAAATCCCGGAAATATTTCAATATCAGCCGCAATCCTCATGTCAGCTTGCTCATTGACACCAGAAACAGGAAAATACCCCGCGAAGAATTCAAGGCTCTGACCATCAGCGGGATATGTGTTCCCGCCCCCTTAAAGGAACAAAAGTCCCTGAAGCAGCTGATTATTCAGAAGCATGCGCAGTTGAAGGGTTTGGCCGAGAGAAAAGATTCAACGGTTCTGGAAGTCAGCGTTGAATCACTGCTGCTGCTTGAGGGAGCGGAAAAAGCCCGTTTTTTTGATTTGTCCGGATCCTGAAACTGGATGTATCTACTTAACGCTGAACAGGTCAGTTAAATAACCATTTTTGACCCAGTCAGCCGCTGATTGGACGTAAAACTTTTAAAAGCTTTAACAGGTCGAGACCAAGTAATCCGGCATCATTGTATGCTGGATTTTGCATCAATGATCTTGATCCATTCCCGAGCATTGCTTCCTGAATATTTTTCCTGAATCGCTTCCTTCAATCTGTGCAGGGCCAGATCATATTCTCTGGTTCCGATCAAACCTATCCTGCGAAATCTATCGGGAATGGTTTCATAAATTTCTTCAAATTCATCAATGCTGGCCAGTGATTCGAGCATCTCCGAGGTCATCCTCCCATCGTCCAGGGCTTTTCTGGCCGCTTTAACCTCATCAAATTTAATGTGCAGCAGCTTTTCCTGTCTTTCAGCATCCTGTCTTTCCTTGTCTTCAGTAATGTCCATATTGCCTCCCTGGTATGCTTTAAAAATATTCTTCAATTAATTATAATTCATAAATAATATTTAACCATACCTGTAAGCGCTGAACATAAAAAAACTATGATCACATTCCTGATTGCTGATGAATTTAGAAGCTAAACTTCTGTAATATATTCAGGTTCAGACAAGGCTTGTACCGTGGGGGATAGACAGCGGATCAACTCAATGGACAATGGTCAAACCAGGACCGCTCTTGATTAAAAAGCTGTCTCAGGGTGAAGAAACCTTTAAGCAGTAATTCGTCAGGACAAATTCAGCTGAATATTTGTATTGCCGTACAATTGTTTCGTCCCGTGGAAAATTAAAACCTAACATGTCAGGGTTAATAATATAAAATTATTCGAATTCTTCAAACTCGTCGGTGGAATAAAAAAGGTGGGTTTTCTCAGAGGGGAGGCTTATTAAATCAGGATCTAGAAAAAACTTTAGCGATTGATTTCCGAATTTCTCAGCCCTTTCGCGCATTTGCAGCAGTTTTTTTGAAGCTCCCGACCTGCTTAGAATTTCCCTGATCTCTTGAAAAAGTTCACTGCTTCCATGCAGAAGGTAGCCCTCGTCAAGTATTTTGCAGGCCACCATATGCTTGAAGGAATCAAAGGCTGCCTGACGGTGAACCTTGGTCATTTTCTTGACCACATAATCGATTTCTTCAAGCAGGGCAGGATTAGTCAAATATCTGAACTTTACCCTGTAGATCTCTTCATCCAGCTCTAGGGCAGCGCTGTCTGAGACCTTATCGTCCAAAACAAAAACCAGATCAAGATCCGAACCTTTAGCCAGTCTGCCTGTGCTTCTTTCCGGCCTGGGAACATTATGGGCCATTTCATAGACAATGTCCCCGGCAAGTATGACGCACATCCTTTCCATGGGAATTTTTCCGTCAAGCCCGCTCAATATATCTGAAACCGCCTCAGCGGCCAGCTGCTTCTTGCGTCTGCTGATCAATCGGATGTTTGTGATCATTTCCTCAGCTTTGCGCTCAAGGGAGGCAGGATCGTCTTTCAGGCCGATTACGGAATAGGTCATGAATTCTCTAAGTATGGACGGAGAGAGTCTGGCCAGGCCTTCAACTCTGCGGTCCAGACGCACGAACCTTCTGCCGGTCCGCCTGACCTGAAGACTGCTGGAAAGCATGCACACCCTCCAGAGATCAAAAAAATCCCCTCCTACAGCTGCATGTATTTCCGCTCCGGTAAGGGGTCCGTGTTCATTGACGAGTAAAATGACACTTTCTTCTTTGCTCATTTGCCTGTTTCTCAGCCGAGCATGTTGTTTTTGGAGTTTCTGGTGAATGTCAGATCTTCTACCCTGCAGCACTTTTCTGAGCGCTTGTCGACCAAGCTGTATCCTTTTGCTTCGAGAACCTGCGCGTTGTCCAATATTCCCTGAGCTGCCTGCTCATCAAGCACATAGATCATCCTCCCCCCTGAAGCGGAATAATTCTGACTGTAACTTATGGGCACCTTACAGCTGACAGGACCTAAAAGTGATTCAGCCACAGGATCCTTCTTCCTTGGTCCATTGGCCAGCAGCAGGACGGTTTTGGCCTGATAAACAAGTTCAACACCCATGGAAACAGCGTACAGGGGACACTTGTCCAGGGAACTGAAATTACCGTCTGCAACTGCGTTGACAATAGTATTGTCATCCAGCTTGACCAGCATCATCCTGCTTTTTTTAAACGGAATTCCGCTTTCGTGAAATGCAACATGTCCGCGTCCGCCAACTCCGATAACCTGCAGATCTATGCCTCCAGCCTGCTCGATCTTCTGCTCATACGCTTCAAGTATCTCTTTTTTGACCATCCGCAGGAATCCGGATACGTTGTCCTTCAATAAAACAGACTGCCCGCTTCCATCGCCAAGCAATTCGTACTGTTCCGGAGATTCATTCAGGGCGCTTATCAAAGAGTCCTGATCTATCAGCGCAGCTGGGGGCAAGTTTGTTTCGGGAAACTTTTTATATAAAAGTCCGAAAAACTCAGCGATCATGAAAAAGGCATATGACCTGCGGTCAAGAATCCTCTGCTGCGGGTCCGCACCGGGCAGACCCACGTATTCATCAAGATTAAACGTGCGTATCTTTCCGGAATCAATCCGGCCTGAATTAAAGGATTTGGCCAGGTGTTTGTAAAGTCCGGTAGGGGAGTTTCCAGTGGCCAGTCCGAGCACGTAATTCTCTTGCACTGCCTGCTTTTCCAGTATATCCCTCTCAACCAGATCAGCTGCCACCTTGCTCATCTGGTCAAAATCTCTGGTTATATTGATTGTAAGCGGCATAACCATCCTCCCTGATCAAGTCCAGAATCGATCATGATTTGTCCCCAAAAAAGTGGCATATGTATGATTTATTTGTATTAATGTCTGCTCATTGTTCTGTCAGCACTTCAATCATGCCTGTCTCGTGAACATCGTTTAGCATTGTCCGTATCAACGGGCAATACGGATTACCAGGAAATAATTACTTAGGATCAGTATCTGTTGAGCGCTTTACATGCTGCATGGATTCCTGCCCCGCTCCGGCTCGTAAGATCCGTGCCCGCGGGTCGGAGAGGAGACCTATTCCTATTCTCTTAACCGATCCCTCCAGGCGAGCATGGTTGGCGTAAAGAACATGGTCACCAGCGTGGATATGGCCAGTCCCCCTATGACCGCAGTGGCCAGTTGAATCCAGTATTGGGTCGATGGAGAGCCGAGATATGCATCCCTGGCCATAAAATCAATGGTCAGTCCCAGAGACATCGGGGTCAATCCGACAATGGTGGTCACAGCAGTCAGAAGCACGGGCCTGAACCGCTCTTTTCCGGCCTTCCTGGCCGCGTTAAAGCTATTAAGTCCAGTGCCGGGCATTTATTGCAGGCAGATGAAGAGGCAGGCGTTCAAAATGGGCGCATTGAATGAAAAATTTGCCAGGGCCGGTCAGGACAGTGTCCGGGTACCCGGCCCTTGAGATGACAGAGATCAGATGATTAAAACTTACATAGAAGCAATGTCTCGGGAGAGGAGAATAATCCTCACGGTCCAGATAAACATGTCTTTTATCTGTGCAGGACAGCCAGAAAAAAAACACTCCTCTCTGTCTATTCCACCTGAAAAATCAGGAATTATTCAAGCTAAGGCCGGAAATTTGCGGCAAGCTTACAGCGAATTTATTTCGGTCTGATGGTCATTACAGGTATTTCTGAAGCCTTGACCACTTTTTCAGCCACTGAACCAAAAAACAATCTGTCCATCTTTTTTTTGCCATAGGTGCCCAGAATGATCAGATCAATATTTTCCTTTCGGGCATAGTTCAAGATTTCTTCGTCTGCATATCCCTTAAGAATTTTTCCTTTGACATTGGGGATATTGAAATTGTCCTGAATGAACCTGTCCATCTTTTTTTCAGATTCCTCTGCGATTTTATCTGCAAGATTCTGAAAGGAAGCAGCCGGGACATCGAAATGTCTATACCGCTCAAGCGTTGAAGCCACAAAAACAACATGCACATCAGCGTTCAGGCATTTGGCCAGGGACTGGGCATATGCCGCCACCTGAGGACTCATCTCTGCAAAATCAACAGCGCATAGAATATTCTTGATTTCAACCATAATGAACACCTCCTGATACTACTGCAATATTGATTAAAAAGTAAATTCATTATCGACGGGCATTCACCAATCTTGATGAAGCCCCTTGAATAATCTTTGTAGGACATTCACCTGGATTGTCTACATAGTTCCGGTTGAGATATTTATCAGCACGCATAAGTCTTCGACTTAAAATGTTGGAGAAGAATAGGGACAGAAGGGCAGAAGCTATGACAGTTTACAGGCCTGAGTCATAATTGCCGTGCTTGCAGGTTATGAACGGAAGCTAAGCGGAAAAGTTCTGGAACATGAACAGTGGTGGAATGCCCAACCGGTACCGGCCGGTCATTCGCATGAGCATTGAGCTCGGGCAGGATCATTTTCAATAAAGCATGCCCAGTTCATCCAGGGAATTATGCAGATCGGCCGGGTCACGAAAGACGCGATAGGCGCCTGCCCTGTACAGCTCATCCGCACCATAGCCACCGCACTTGAGAGCCAGACCCAGAATGCCTATACGCCTTGCGGCAAAAAGGTCCCAGACGGCATCGCCTACCACGTAACATTCTTCGGCATTGACTCCAAGTCTCTGCCTGCAGGCCTCGAAGAGATCCGGCTCGGGCTTGCCGTAAGCCACATCCCTGCGTTCAATTACCGCTATTTTGGGATCCAGGCCCAGCTTGTCCAGAGAGGGATTAATTTTCGGCCGTCTGCCGGAAGTAGCTATGCCGAAGGGGATGGAATTGTCCTGCAGGAAAAATATCAGCTCCCTTGCTCCAGGCAAAAGCCTCGGTTCCGGCAGCAGTTGTTCGAACAGTTCCCCATGACGGAGCTGAAGTTCTTTGGATTCAGAGGAACCTATCTCCCGGCCGAGTTCACGTGCTGCAGACCGGATAAGCAGGTCACCGCTCATGCCGATCAGGCGGTGAATGCGCTGACCGGTAACTATGAGACCGGCCTTACCAAGGGTCTGCTGCCAGGCAAGTACGTGGGCATACACTGTGTCGACCAGAGTTCCGTCAAGATCAAAAATCAGTGCCTTCATGTAGAATCCTTGTTTTTAATATTCACACAATCAATTACAAGCGGAAATACTGACAAATGATCATGATCCTGCCATTCATCCTTTACAGTGCTGCTCGAGCAATATCCGGATTTTCTGAGCGGCTTCACTGTCCAGGGAACCTTTTTCCAGAGCAAGGCCAAGGGTATACCTGCCCAGTTCCGCGTACAGACCCAGAAGTTCCGGTAAGTTCTGTTCAATTGAGTGCAGATGGTTTTGAACTGTATGCACATCTCCCCGGGCAATGGGACCTGTCAGAGCATCCGGTATGCCCAGCTGCCCAACATTCTTGAGTGTCCCCCGGATCAGAGGCAGAAGCGCGTTCAGGGAATCGCGTCTGTTTATACCAGCTGCTTCATGCAACTGCAGGCCGAAGCCGATGGTGGCCACCAGAAAATTGGAAACAGCGGCGGCCCCGGCGTGATAAAGGGATTTACCTCCGGGAGCTATTGTTAATTCGAGGCCATTTAAAGCTTTGACCAGCTCCCTTGCAGCTTTAAGAGAACTGGAATCACCTTCAAGACAGAAATATGAGCCTGAAATGTTGCGCAGGGCTTCCTGCACACTGGGAAGACTCTGCAGGGGATGTATACAGACGGTTAAGGCTCCGGCCTGTTTTGCTCCATCCAGGACCTCAACCGGCAGGGCACCGCTGGTGTGCGCAACCAGACTGCCCGGCTTGAATCCCCTTTGCCCGGAAATATGGTTGCAAACCTGTTCGATGGCGTCATCAGAAGTGGTTATGAAGACTATATCAGCGTTCCGGGCTATACGCACCAGATCAGTGGACGCTTCTCCCTGACCGATGAAATCTCTGGCCTTCCCGGCGGATTCCATTAACCTGCTGCCTATCCCGGTAATGCTGTAGCCGCTTTGCTTAAGCAGATATCCTATAGCAGTACCCACCACCCCTGCCCCGATAATGGCGATGTTACTTGTTCTGAAAGACATTTGATTTTTTATGGCAAAGTCAAAAGTTATATTTAATATTTGAATTCTGTCCCCTGTCCCCTGACTCCTGACTCCTGACTCCTGTCCCCTGTCCCCTGACTCCTGTCTCCTGTCTCCTGACTACTGAAGTCCCGCTTCTTCCAGAACCATGGGGATCTTCTTTTCCCAGCCAATGGCCATGATATGCACACCCCGGCACATGTCCTTCATACCCTTGATCAGTTCGGATGCAATCTGCACACTGGTCTTGACCTTGTCCTTAGTTTCAGCCATGGCCTTGATCTGGGCTTCGGGAACCGCAATTCCGGCCACATTTTTGTTCATGAATTTTGCCATTCCCGCGGACTTGAGCATGATTACCCCTCCCAGGATGGGCACGCCCAGACGGTCCACCCGCTTCATGAACTTTTCAAAAACATCCAGGT
>SLDX01000072.1 GCA_007125075.1 Desulfonatronospira sp. | reverse complement strand
GGACTGGATGCGGGACAGTCCGGAATATTTTGTGGGAGTGCGCACCAACCTGGAGTTGAACAGGCCTCAGGTCAACGTGGGCATCGACCGGGACAGAGCCGCGGAAATGGGCATTTCAGTCGCGGAAATTTCCAGAACTCTGCAGTACCTTTTCGGAGAAGTGGATATATCCCATATAGACAGGGAGGCCAAGCGCTATGATGTGATCACCGAAGCTGTTGGACGCGGCCGTATCAGCCCTGGTGATCTGCAGGACATTTATGTGCGCGGATCAGGCGGAAGCCTGGTTTCTCTGGATAACCTGGTGCACCTGGAAGAGACCATCGGCCCCAGCGAAATCCATCGCTTCAACCGCCTTCGTTCAGCCAGCATTTCCGCTTCCACACCTCCCGGAGTTGCCCTGGGGCATGCCGTAGACGAACTGGAAGAATACCTGCAGGCTGAATTGCCTCCGGGAACGGGTTATCAGATGGCCGGCATGTCCGAGGTGTTTGAGGAATCCTTTTATTATCTGACCATAACCATAATTTTCTCAATAATCTTTATTTACCTGATCCTTGCGGCTCAGTTCGAATCCTTTGTCTACCCGCTGAGCATCATGAGCGCCCTTCCTCTGGCTACGGCGGGGGCTTTTGGATCCCTGTGGCTTGCAGGACTCAATTTCAGTGTTTTCGCCTTTATCGGGCTGATCATGCTCATGGGCCTGGTCACTAAAAACGCCATATTGCTCATAGACTATACCAATGTCCTGGTAGCCAGAGGCAAAAGCCCGGTTCAGGCGGCCCAGGAAGCCGCCAGAGAGCGGTTCAGGCCGGTGGTCATGACCGCCATCTCCACTATTCTGGGCATTACTCCGATCGCTCTTGGTTACGGTGCCGGAGGCGAGGCCAGGGCTCCACTAGGCGTATCCGTCGCCGCCGGTCTGCTGACCTCAACCGCCCTGACCCTGCTGGTCATCCCTGTGGTTTATACCCTGTACGATCAGCTGCAAAGAAGCATACACAGGTTTTTCAGGCCTGAAATCCAAAACCGGTAAAGAATGATCATGAAATTCGTGCACATCACCTTTCGCTTTGAATACATGGACCTGGTTGAAAAGATACTGGATGATCAAGGAGTTGTTGATTTTGTCCGCTATTCCATGATCGAGGGCAAGGACAAAGACGGCAAGCATTTCGGCAGCCAGATCTTTCCCGGAAGCGTGACCGTGTGCCAGGCTTTGGTGGAAGACCATCTGCTCGAAGGGCTGCTTGGCCGGCTGAAGAACCTGAAGGATCAGAAAAAGGCTCACGGGCATTTGCGGACTGCAGTCATGCCTGTGGAGATGTATCTGGGTGAAGAGTGAAAGCTAGCTGGGTCCCAGCCACAGCCTCCAGGCCAGAAATAAGGAGATAATGAGCATGGCCAGCACAAGAGAAGTATAAGCCCTTTTAATGCGCAGGGCGGCTATGGCGCTTATGCCGGCAATCATCAGCAGATGCGGCCATTTAAGAATGTCCTGGTCGGGCTGAGGCAGGATATTGATCAAGGGATGGATCAGGGTTAAAAGGTACAGGCCCACGCAGGCCGCGAGAAAATTAATACCCAGAGAGCCGGCCATTGATTTGAAGATCATCTTTTCCGGCTGAAAAGACTCAAATTTGTCCCTGCTCTGGTGGAGGACTATATTGTAACTTTTGTTCTGCCTGACTCTGTGCCAGCCCTCGAAGAGGGCCAGTATGTAGGCTCCGGGTATGGTTAAAAGCATTTGAAAAAAGATCTGTTCAATGGATTCGAGCTGAAAGTAAAAAATCAAAGCCGTGGTGGCCACCAGGCAAAAGACAGCATTGGGGGGGATAAAGGTCCCTGCGGGTATGAGATCGATCCAGAGCAGTTCAAAAAAAATGGCCACGTATAATACAGGGAATACTTCACCTGTAAACAGAATCAAAAAGAAGGCCGCTGCCAGGGGTCTGTCCAGCAGACCTAGCGGGACTGCGAAACGAAACAGTGAAAAGAACGCAAAAAAAAACCGCTGAATAAGATCAGGCTGAAAAGTCCAAGTTCATCCAGACTTACCATGTATCAACCTGTACCTGTTTGTGGGGTACGCAGCGAAAATCAAGTTTCACACCCTGTGTGGAAAAATACTGCAGACAATGGCTTTCGTCAGCATTCAAAGCGATATGTGCACAGACCTGTTTCTTGCCAGGTCCGTAGTGAATGTTGCCAATATTCAAAGTATTGAACAATAGACCGTGTTCAAATGCCGCCCTGGCATCTCTGCATCCGGCAAACAATATAAACAGCGAGGACTGTTTGTTTCTGAAGACGGTGTGCAGCACTTCAGGGCTGTCTTCAACGGTGATAAATGATATGTCGAGGTTGTCCGGGACGGCCAGACTCATGATTTCCTGGCGCTCAGGATCTCCGGCCAGCTCGTCGTTGATCACCAGTATCGAGCTGGTGCGGGTGTATGGTATCCAGGTCTCGATGACCTGTCCATGCACTAAACGGTTGTCTATGCGCACCCAGAACATGATTTACTCTGTCTTTCCGCCGGGGTTGGACACCTGGCGTTTGAGCACGTCTCCAGCCACCAGTATCCCCTGTTTGCCGGCTGCCTTTATCTCCTGAGCCAGATCGTTCAATTTCTTTTCCCTGTTGCCCAAAGCTTTAAGCACCATGGGCAGGTTGACGCCGGTAATGACCTCCAGGCGGGCATGACTCAAAAGAGACAGGCTGATGTTGGTCGGGGTGCCTCCAAACATATCCGTAAGAATAATCACACCTTGCCCGGAGTCCAGCTCAACGACCTTCTGCTTGAGCTGATCAATAATATCCTGCATCGGCTTGGATACGT
Organism: Desulfonatronospira sp.; assembly: GCA_007125075.1. Classification (GTDB taxonomy): domain Bacteria; phylum Desulfobacterota; class Desulfovibrionia; order Desulfovibrionales; family Desulfonatronovibrionaceae; genus Desulfonatronospira. The sequence continues at coordinate 24,770 of SLDX01000072.1, read as the reverse complement.
CCACGCCAATAGAGCAGCAGCTCTGATCCTCGCCCAGGATTAAAGAGGCTGCTTCCAGTAGCCTGGCTCCAAAATCGTTGTGAGTAACAATTATTATGCCAACCATAATGATTCCAGTATTATATTATTACCATCTATCGAAGTTTTTGGCAAACAGGCTTAACTGATACAGCCATTCAGCCCAATTGAAGGTGTCGATGTTCTATAGAGATCAGGTGACCTTTTTTCCTGAAAAAACCGGCGATATCTTCCACCACAGCCACTGAACGATGTCTGCCTCCGGTGCATCCAAAGGCTATGGTCAGACGGTAACGTCCTTCTTTTTGAAACAAAGGTATAAGAACCCCCAAATACTTCCTGGAATGATTCATAAAGGACCGGCCGTGATCACTTTCGAGCACGTAATTGGAGATGATCTCCTCCTTTCCGGTGAGATGCCTTAATTCGTCTTCAAAATAAGGATTGGGCAGAAACCGAAGATCCATAACCATGTCCGCCTCTGAAGGCATTCCATATTTGAAGCCGAAAGAAATCAGGTGCAGGCGTATGCCGGCAACAGTCTGATCCAGAAATTCCCATTTTTCTTTAATTACTCTGCGCAGATCGTGAATGCTGAAATCCGATGTGTCCACAACCAGATGTGCCTCGGAGCGAACAGGTTCCAGAATCTGTTTTTCCTTCTCCATGGCCTGTTCAAGACCAAGTCCCTTGCTTTCCAGTGGATGGGGACGTCTGGTGGTGGCATATCTTCGCACCAGCACGCCCATCCCGGCCTCAAGGAAGATTATCTGGGCCTGGATGTTTTTTTGCTGCAGACTGTTGCCGACTCTGGACCATTCCCGGGCAAAGTCGCTCTGGCGCAGGTCCATGCCCAAAGCCAGTCCCCGATAATCTTTTGGATTTTCCCGGGCGAAAAGCTGCATAATTGTGGGAGTCAGGCTGAGAGGAAGACCGTCAACACAGAAAAAGCCCAGATCTTCAAAGACGTTTAGAGCCGTACTTTTTCCGGCTCCGGAGAGCCCGGTGACGATTATCACCGGATAGCAGTCGCTTGAATGTCCTGCCTGAAGCATGGAAGAAGCGCTCAGAACTTGCTGATCAATTGCCATAATTCGTCTCTGGACTTGGCATTTAGGAAGGAGTGTTTGAACTCCGGATCCTGAAGCAGCCTGGAGATAAAGGCTAAGAACTTTAAATGCTTGCCTGCACTTTTTTCAGGAGCCAATACCAGGAAAAAGATATGCACAGGTCTGTGATCAAGGGCTGCAAAATCAACACCCTGTCTGCTTAGCCCGGCTGTAAGCAAGATGTTCTCGAGGGACCCAAGTTTGCCGTGAGGTATGGCTACACCGTCTCCAATGCCTGTAGTGCCCAGGTTTTCCCGGCTGAGCAGGACCTGATATACTTCCTGCTCATGCAGGAAGTCATACTTGTGGATCAGAGGCTTTATAAGCTCAGCCAGAACTTCGGATTTGCTTCTGGACTCAAGTCCGACAACAATCTGCTCTGGACTGAGATATTCTGCAAGATGCATTTAAGATCAGTTCCTTAAGCGGACAGGAGCATGAAAATCAGGGCCTGCTTATCCCTGATGTCAATGCTTCCTGTTCCATGTTTTTTTACCTGTTTATGGCGCGCAGATATATTCTACACCCCGGGATCGATAAAACCGAAATCTCCGTCCTTGCGCCGGTAAACTACGTTTACCCTCTCTGTTTCGGCATTCAGGAAGACCAGAAATTCATAGCCCAGAGCTTCAAGCTGCATGGCCGCCTCTTCGAGGGCCATGGGTTTGGCTTCGTATTGATCACTGGCCACAATACTTTGTTCCTGCTCTCCTTCTTCAGAAGGAGCGAAACTGATTATGTCCATGCGCACCTGTTGTTTTTCCCGGGATTTTTTTCTTTTATCCTTGACCTTGTCTCGTTGTTTTTTGAGTTGAGCTTCCAGTTTGTCCAGGCTGAGGTCGACAGTGGAATACATGTCTTCGGTTTCCTCATTGGCAGAAATGTGCAGGTCTTTAGCGGTAAGTATGCATTCCGCGATGTGTCTGAATTTCTCTACCTCAAGGTTTACCTGCAGTTCAGCAGCGTGGTTGTCAGTCATATATTTGGAAAGTTTCTCAAAACGATCCTGGGCGTATTTTTTCAAATGTTCCGAGGGCTCAAAATTCTTAAAGTTGAATTTGATCTGCATTTGGGCCTCCTTCAAGTTGAATCTGATGTCTGTGATTAAAAATATTTTTTTCTTTTGGAGGAAGAAGGGATATTCAGGGCCATTCTGTACTTGGCCACAGTTCTGCGGGCTATGTTCACATCCAGCTTTTCCCGCAGAATGGCCGCTATAGCCTCATCGCTATGGGGTCTTTTGGGGTCCTCTTCTACGACCATTTTCTTGATGGCCGCCTTTACGCTTTCTGAACCCATGTGACCGCCGCCTTCCATGTTCAGGGCGCTGTTGAAGAAAAATTTGAGTTCATAGATGCCGTAGGGGGTGGAGACATATTTGTTGGTCGTGATCCTGCTGACTGTGGATTCGTGCATACTTATATCTTCAGCCACTTCCTTGAGGATCAACGGTTTTAAATGACTGACTCCGTGCCTGAAGAATTCCTTCTGGAATTTTAGAATGCTCTGCATGACCTTATACAGTGTGCGCTGTCTTTGATGCAGGCTTTTCATCAGCCATATGGCGGAGCGGGTCTTTTCCTGGATGTATTCTATTTCTCTCTTGTTTGCCTTGCTGTTGTTCCCGGCATTGCCTGCGGCATAACAGGAACTGAGCTGCAGGGAGGGAAAGCCCTCCTCATTGAGCATGATGACAAAATCATTTTCATGCTTGTACACATAAATATCCGGGCTGATATAGATAACATCTTCGCTGCCGAAACTGGATCCCGGAAAAGGATCCAGGCTCCTTATAACCTGGATGTATTCATGCATGAGCTCTTTGCTCAGTTTGAATTTCTTAAGCAGAGGCGCTATCCTGTTCTTCTCTATGTCTTCGAGGTGATCGCGGACCAGGCTTATAAGCACCGGGTCATCCTCCTCCAGGGACTCGAGCTGAACCAGAAGACATTCCTGGATATCTCTTGCAGCTACGCCGATAGGATCAAAAAACTGAATACGCTTGAGGACGTGTTCCACGAGTTCGGGTTCAATCCGGCAGGAAGCAGCTATTTCCTGTACCGTTGCCTGCAGGTAACCTCTGGAATCGAGATTGCCTATGATTTCCTCGCCGATGATGACTTCTGATGCGGAAAAATTCTGAAGCTGCAGCTGCCAGAGCAGGTGACCCTGAAGGGATACCTTGGAAGAATATCTGGCCTCATAGCTCTGCAATTCCTCGGGATTTTCGCGTTCCTGGTATGAAGAGTGCCTGGAGCTGCTCGCGAATTCTCCAAGATAATTCTCCCAGTCAGCGTTCTTGATCAGCGACTGTTCCTCGCTGCTAAGAGTGCTCTTCTGTCTTTCTTCATGCTGATTATCACTGTCAACCTGCTCATCTTCCTGAAAGGAAACCTCTTCCAAAAGAGGATTTTCCAGCAGCTCCTGCTGGACCACTTCCAGCAGTTCCACCCTCGAAAGCTGCAGCAGTTTAATGGCCTGCTGCAGCTGCGGAGTCATAACCAGTTGTTGGGATAGTTTAAGCTGTTGTCTTAATTCCAGAGACATTATTATTGTTCCCGATTACAGATGGAAAGATTCTCCAAGGTAAACCTGCCTGGCCCGCGCGTCCTGCGAAATTTCCCCGGGCGTGCCGTTTAAAATGACCTGGCCGTCATAAATCAGTGATGCTCTGTCACAGATTTTTAGGGTTTCCCTTACGTTGTGATCAGAGATAAGCACTCCGATATTTTTTTGTTTGAGCCTTAGAATAATTTTCTGGATATCATCAACAGCAATAGGATCTATTCCGGCAAAAGGCTCGTCCAGTAAGATGAATTTGGGATCCTTGATCAGCGACCTGGCGATCTCCAGGCGCCTGGCTTCACCTCCGGATAGGAAGGAAGCCTTCTGCCCGGCAAGCCTGGAGATTCCCAGTTCCTGCATCAATGTTTCGGCTTTTTCACGCCGGACTTTTTTCTCTTTACAGGTGTACTCCAAAATGAGCATCAAGTTTTCGTACACCGTCAGTTTCTTAAAAATCGAGCTCTCCTGGGGAAGATAGCTCATACCCAAGTCTGCCCTTTTGGACAGTGAAAGTCTAGTTATATCTTTACCCGCAAAAATGACCCTGCCTTTGCCCGGAGCGATTATCCCCACCAGCATATAAAATGTGGTGGTCTTGCCGGCTCCGTTCGGGCCGAGCAGACCCACGATCTCGCCCTGGCTTATATCCAGGGAAATTCCCTTGACCACCAGTCTGTTTCCAAACTGTTTATAAACCTCGACAGCCTGCAGGATGGCCACTACTCATTCTCATCGGAGTAAAAAAGGACCCGAACCCGCTTTTCGTCTCCGCCCAGTACCTGAGAGGTGTTTTCTTTAAGGTTCAAAATGATGACCTCTCCCTCTACGGTGTTTCTGTCTTCAATAAGTATAGGCCCTTCTTCCAGACGCACGATTTCTGTATCCGGATAGTAGGTTAAGAGCTCACTGCGGCCTTCCCGGCCGCCGTCTCCCTTGATGCGCACACCACCCTCGGCCACAATTTTTTCGATGTTGTCATCACTTCCCGCGCCCGCTGCTGCTGGGTCCTGGTCTGCTCCAGCTTTCAAATAAACGTACAATTTGTCCGACCACAGCTCAAAATCCGAGCGCAGCACATAAACTTCACCAGTGAAAACAATCAGGTTTTTTGTGCCGGTATAGGTCATTTCTTCGGAAGTTATCTCCGTTCCCCTCATATGGGAGCCGGCATGGCTCCAGGAACTGAAGATCAAGACTGTCAATATGCTTAGATACAGTAAAAAAAGTGTTTTGTCCCGCATAATTAAATAATATTGTTCGTCTATGTATAAACTCTTTGTTTCAATGGTCAACCTTGGCCAAAGTAAAGCAGCAGGCTATGGCTCGTCTTCTGCATCAATTATGTTCGTCTGCACCCCTCCGGTGGCCGCAATCGTATCTTCTTCCAGGTCAATAAGTCCACTGGAAGCCTTTATCACCACTCCCCTGCCGGTAAAAACCACGTTGCCTTCAAGCAGAATACAGCCTGAATCTTCAAGATAGGTCGCCCTGTCTGACCGGGTGGTCAACCCGTCTGATTCAGCCCTGACATCGGGCCACATCTGCATGACCTGGTCATTCTGGTTTATTCTGCCTTGAGATGCCTGTATCCTCAGGGGAGGGGATTCGTCCTGGCGGTAATAGATCATGACCGGTTCAAACAGCAGGTATTCGTTTTCCACCCGTAAAAAGGCAGCCCTGCTGGCTTCGAGCTCCCAGAATTTTTTTTCTCCGCCTCCCTGCTCCAGAGTCAGGCCTTCAATATTTAAATCAAATTGCATGTCCCGGTCAAAGTCAATTTTTTTCGGACCGGGCGTATCCTTCAGAAAAATAAAGAGCATGCCGGCAATCAGCAGCAGGCTTAGAAGCGCAGGGATAAGTTTATTCATACTCCCGGGTCCATTTAGTCCACAGTTCCTCAAGCCTGCCCTGGGCCTGGAGGATAAAATGAATAGCCTGACGGGCCGCCCCGTGACCGCCGGGAGCGGCAGTAGTCCAAAGAGCCAGTTTTTTGATCTCCGGCTGGGCATTGGCCACAGCCATAGGCAGGCCCACACTGCTCATGGCCTGGGCATCCACCCAGTCATCTCCCAGATATGCCATCTGAACAAAAGGTATATTTTTAGTTTCAGAGAGCTTTTGCAGCAATGGCAATTTGTGCCTGTATCCGGCAAAATAGTCAGTAATGCCCAGTTCAAGAAGTCTGACTTCCACAGCCCGGGAATTGAGCCCGGAAATCGCAGCCAGTTTCAGGCCGGCAAACTGGGCCAGTTTTATCCCCAGACCGTCCTGTACGTTGAATCTTTTGGCGATTCTTCCTTCCTGATCGTAGTAAAGCCCTCCGTCGGTAAGCACTCCGTCCACATCGAGGATAAGCAGCCTGACTTGCCGGGCAGCCTGGTAAGGGTCTTTATGCATAAGCGGCTCTGCGGATCCGTAAAAGGGTTTCCAGTAAGGAGCGGGTTTGCCTGAGAGGCCAGGAGTTCGGCCCGTCACACAAGGCCCTTTCAGGATCAGGGTGGATTTCCATGAATATGCCGTTGAATCCGGCTGCCATTCCAGCCCTGGCCAGAACAGGTACATATTCCCTTTCTCCTCCGGAGCAGGAACCCAGCGCGCCCGGCAGCTGAACAGAATGGGTGGCATCCAGGATTACCGGAAAACCCGTACGGGCCATAACCGGCAGGGCCTTATAATCAACCACCAGGTTATTGTAGCCGAATGTGGTGCCTCTTTCTGTAAGCCAGATGGCTTTGTGTCCCACGGAGACAAGTTTGTCAGCTGCTCTGTTCATATCCCAGGGAGCCATGAACTGTCCTTTTTTAATGTTCACAATCTTTCCGGTGCCGGCAGCAGCCAAAAGCAAATCGGTCTGGCGGCACAAAAGAGCCGGGATCTGGATGACATCCGCGACTTCGCCGGCTGCAGCCGCCTGCTCAGGCAGGTGTATATCAGTAACTACAGGCAGCCCGGTCGACTTTTTCACCTCCTCCAGCCATTTCAGGCCCAGCTCCAGGCCAGGGCCGCGAAAGCTGTCCTTAGCGCTTCTATTGGCCTTGTCAAAAGAACTTTTAAAAAAAACAGTCGTTTCCAGACCGGCGGCGATCTCTGCGAGCTGCGCGCCTACACTCAAGGCCAGTTCCCGGCTTTCGAGAACGCATGGTCCCAGGATGAAAAAAGGTTCTGACTTGCTGCTTAAAAAAATACTTTTCATGATGCTTATGCGCTTACAAGATCAAGCTGTTCCCCCGAATTCTGTTTCCACTTCCTGTTCCGTGAGCGGCGAAACTCCGGATGCAGCATTTTTTTCCGCGGCGCGGACAAAATCTCTGAAAAGCGGGTGGGGGCGCATGGGATTGGACTTGAATTCAGGATGAAACTGCGAACCTAAAAACCAGGGATGATCCTTGAGTTCGATTATTTCCACCAGTTTTTCGTCAGGAGATTTCCCGCTGAGCACCATGCCTTTGGCTTCAAACTCGGCTGCATATTTCAAATTGAATTCATACCTGTGTCTGTGTCTTTCCATCACTTGAGGGATGTTGTAGGCCTGCATCGCTTTGGTTTCCGGCTTCAGTACGCAAGGGTAAGCTCCCAGACGCATTGTTCCGCCTTTATGGCTGCACGTTTCTCTTTTCTGCACACTCTGGTTTCTGAAGTCATACCACTCGGTCATCAGGTAGATAACCGGGTTTAGAACATCAGGATCAAATTCCTGGGAATCGGCGTTCTCCATAATAAGCACGTTTCTGGCGAATTCAATCACAGCGCACTGCATGCCCAGGCATATACCCAGAAAGGGAATGCTGTTTTCCCTGGCATACCTTATGGCCAGCAGCTTTCCTTCTATGCCCCGGCTGCCAAATCCTCCGGGAACCAGAATCCCGTGTACACTTTCCAGCTTCTTGAGCAGATTGTGTTCGGTCAGTTCTTGAGAGTTGATATAAGTTAAGACTACCTGGGTCTCATTTTCAAGTCCGGCATGCACAAGGGCTTCGTGCAGGCTTTTGTACGACTCTTTCAAATTGACGTACTTGCCCACGATGGCAATGCGCACCTGGTTCTTAAAATGATGCAGCCTGTGCACCAGGCCCTTCCACGCCTGCAGATTCGGGTTTTTGGCGGGCAGCTTGAGCAAAATGGCCACTTTCTGATCCAATCCTTCATCGTAGAGCATCAGCGGGACTTCGTAGATGCTCTGAACATCCTTTGCCGTAAATACGGCATCCGGATCAACGTTGCAGAACAGGGCGATCTTGGATTTGATCTCCTGATCGAGGTCAACTTCACAGCGGCATAAAATGATGTCCGCCTGAATGCCTATGCTGCGCAGCTCCTTGACGCTGTGCTGAGTGGGCTTGGTCTTTATTTCCCCTGCCGCCTTGATGTAAGGAACAAGGGTCAGGTGAATGTATAAAACATTTTCCTTTCCCAGGTCGCTCCTAAGCTGTCTTATGGCTTCCAGAAAGGGCAGGCTTTCAATGTCCCCGACTGTTCCGCCGATTTCGATGATGGCCACGTCCTCCTGGTTCTGAGCCACGCTCAAGACGGCGCTCTTGATTTCATCGGTTACATGGGGAATGACCTGCACCGTGCCCCCTAGATAATCCCCGCGGCGCTCCTTGCTGATTACCGAGTAATATATCCTGCCTGAAGTGAAGTTGTTGATCTGGCTCATAGGCTGGTCCAGATAACGTTCGTAATGCCCAAGATCAAGGTCGGTTTCTGCGCCGTCCTCGGTCACAAAAACTTCACCGTGCTGGAACGGGTTCATGGTTCCGGGATCTACATTGATATAGGGATCCAGTTTTTGAATGGTAACTGAAAGCCCTCGGGCCTTAAGCAGCGCTCCTATGGAAGCGGCAGCAAGTCCTTTGCCCAGGGAAGAAAGAACGCCCCCGGTGATGAAAATAAACTTGGTCTTCATGTTTTTTTCCGTAAAGTTTCACTCACTAGAGATTGTTGTTCTGCAGGTCCATGCCAGAGACAGTCTATCTTCAGCCTGCCCCTGGTCCTCCCGCAACATCAAAATATATATCCCAATGAAGCTCTCTTGCCAAGTATAGTTTGCAGGTCTTATACGCCGAACTGGTCCATGCAGGTTTGCCTGATTGACATAACCAAAGATCAAGGCTATTTTTTCGGCAAAATTTGCTCTGAACTTGGATATAAACTAAGGAGGTCTAAATTGAACAGCTTGATTTTCGGTCCTAATGGAAGCGGTAAGGGTGCTCAGGGTTCACTGGTTAAAAGCAAGTATAATCTGGCGCATATCGAGTCCGGAGCCATATTCAGAGAGCACATCAAACAGGGCACGGAACTGGGAAAGAAGGCCAAGGAGTATATTGACAAGGGTGAGCTTGTGCCTGATGAAATCACTGTTCCCATGGTTCTGGAGACCTTGAAGAACCAGGGAGAGGGCTGGCTTCTGGATGGCTTCCCCCGTAATGTAGCCCAGGCCAGGATGCTTTGGGACGCTTTGAAAAATGAAGGGTTGAAGCTAAATTATGTGATTGAGGTTCAGCTGCCAAGAGAAACGGCCAAGAAAAGGATAATGGGCCGCAGGTTGTGCGTCAATGAACCCAACCACCCCAACAATATCTATGTTGAAGCCATCCTGCCCGACGGCGACAAATGCAGAGTCTGCGGCGGAGATCTGAAGACCAGATCAGATGACCAGGATGAAGAGGCAATAGATAAGAGGCACGATATCTATTATGACACTCAGACAGGAACCTTGGCCTCGGCTTACTTCTTCAAGGAACTTGCGGACAAGGAAGGTTTTAAATACATTGAACTGGACGGCAGCGGGAGCATAGAAGAGGTCAGAGAAGCCCTTCAGAAGCAGCTGGATTAGATAGGCGTCCAAAATATGACTTCCTTGTTCCTGGACCCAGGACTTTGCACTGCATTCTTGACGCCCAATGTTCTATAAGATCCTGGAACAAGGAAGCCTATAAAGTCTTTTAGTAAATCTGGCGGCTGTATTGACCGCAGTTCCTGCGCCGAGTTGATGTCACTGAAATAATAAGCTCAGGATTGCCCGAAATATGCGGTCTGAGTATTATCAAGACTGAGGAGACTTCATGGAAATAAACATTGTTCCTCCAAGCCAGGACCTTCCCCTGGACCGGGCTTATGTAGTCAACATGCTGATCCGTTCCTTCAAAGGCAGAAAGGACGTGGAAGTGCATCTGCACCGCCCCTACTGGGATGATGATGAAGAGAATCAATATGATTGGACCGCAATCTTCGGCAAGCCTCCGGAAAAGCTGGCCATGGAGGAGAGAAGCTCGATAAAGGTGATTATGGAGGCGTTTAATCTGGAAGAACGTAATGCTCTTATCGAGTATCTGAAAAACAGATATGCTGAAAAGCTCAAAGCCATCAACAGCGCGCCGCTGCCATTTCCTGTTCCTCAAGGATTGGTGCCCCTCTCTGAGATGCCTGAGGATGAAAATCTGGGGCGTATCCGGCTGGAAAAGGTGCCCAATTTTACTCTAAGCTTTCCTGTGCATGGCTTTTATGATCTAAGCGCACATCCTCCCATCCTGCAAAATGAACAGGAATAAGGCATTCGCCGCAGCAAGTCCTTTTCAGGCTAATTGCTGATGCTCCACTTTCCAGGTCCAGGACCGCGGCCATCAGCTTTTTTTAAATTCGTCAGAAACGCGGTACGGCTTATCTCCACAGCCCCGAAACGCAGCATATGCCCGGTAGTCTGTTGACAGTCCATAAGCAGGAAGCCGTTTTTTTCAAGAAAGTCGCATAAATGCACCAAGGCAACTTTGGAGGCATCCGAGACTCTGTAAAACATGGATTCTCCAAAGAAAATCCCTCCAAGTGCCACTCCGTAAATTGCTCCGGCCAGTCTGCCCTTATGCCATGCCTCGAAACAATGGGCATATCCCAGCTGATGCAGGCGGATATAGGCCTCAATCATTTCCGGGACAAGCCAGGTTCCATAGCTGCCTTTTCTGGACGCCCGGGCACAGGATAAGATGACCTGCTCAAAGTCCAGATCAGCGGTTATCTCAAACTTTCCAGAATTCAAAACTCTGTGCAGTCTTCTGGAGAGGTGTATTCTATGAGGATACAAGATCAGCCTGGGGTCCGGAGACCACCACAATATGGGTGATCCCGGACCATACCAGGGGAATATGCCTGTCGCGTATGCTGAAAGCAGCCGGCTGGGTGAAAGATCTCCTCCTATGGCCAGCAGTCCGTCGGGTCCGGCCTGACTGGGATGAGGAAAATCGTGATTTTGTGAAAGAAAGGTAATGGTCACTTAAGTCTTAACTGATCATTCTTTCTGTCCAGCTCTACCTTGATGGGTGTTTCTCTGTCCAGGTTTTCGAACAAAAGTTTTTCCGCCAGAGGATCCTTGATCTGCTCCTGAACAAGTCTGGACAGCGGCCTGGCTCCAAATGAAGGATCATGTCCCTTTTCCGCCAGCCATGATTTGGCTGGTCCGGACAGTTCCACCTTGATCTTTTTGGCTTGCAGCTGCTGATTGAGTTCCCAAATACTCTTGTCCACTATCTGCTGCATGACCTCTTTGCTCAAAGCATTGAAGGTAATGATCGCATCGAGCCTGTTGCGAAATTCAGGACTGAACAGTTTTTCCACAGCATTAAGGCCTTTGGCTGAAAGATCTTCTTTGCCCTCCTGGGCAAAGCCTATGCTGGGCGAACTCATTTCCCTGGCTCCGGCGTTTGAGGTCATAAGCAGGGTTACATGGCGAAAATCAGCCTTTCGCCCGGTGTTGTCGGTCAAAGTGGCGTAATCCATGATCTGAAGCAGAATGTTGAACATGTCCGGATGGGCCTTTTCAATTTCATCCAGAAGCAGAATAGTATAAGGATTTTTGCGGATGGCCTCAGTCAAAAGTCCGCCCTGATCAAAGCCCACATAACCCGGAGGTGCTCCTATCAGCCTGGCCACAGCGTGTTTTTCCATGTATTCGCTCATGTCGAAGCGGACAAAACTTACTCCCATTACCTGGGACATCTGTCTGGATAATTCAGTCTTGCCTACTCCGGTGGGACCAATGAGTAAAAAGTTGCCCACAGGTTTGTTTTCTTCCCTGAGTCCGGCCCTGGAGCGTTTTACCGCCTTAACAAGAGCGTCTACAGCCTGGTCCTGACCGAAAATCCTGCTCTTCAACCGGCTGTCCAGCTGAAAAAGCTTATCCTTGTCCGAAGAAGAAATCTGCCTGGAAGGAATTCTGGCCATCCTGGACACCACGCTTTCAATATCCTTTGGAGTGATCTGCTTTTTGGTCTTGGCCGTTCCTGAGAGTACAAAGATCGAACCAGCCTCGTCCAGGACATCGATGGCCTTATCCGGAAGATAGCGATCATTTATGTACCGGGCGGAAAGATCTACGGCCGCCTTCAGGGCTGAAGGCATGTATTTGACATGGTGAAACTCCTCGTAGTAGGGTTTCAGGCCTTTTAATATCTCCAGACTTTCCTTGAGGCTCGGTTCAGGGAGATCGATTTTCTGAAACCGCCGGGAAAGAGCCTTGTCCTTTTCAAAATGATTCTTGTATTCTTCATAAGTAGTCGAGCCTATGCACCTGATTTCACCTGAAGCCAGGACAGGTTTAAGGATGTTCGAAGCGTCCATGGACCCTCCGCTGGTTGCTCCTGCTCCGACTATGGTATGAATCTCATCGATGAACAGAATGGCTCCCTGTATATCCCTGATCTCTTTGATCACACCCTTGAGTCTGGTCTCAAAGTCGCCTCTGAACTTGGTTCCGGCAAGCAGTGCGCCCATATCCAAGGCAAATATCTTTGTGTTCAAAAAAGGGCCGGGCACCTTTTTTTTGGCGATCTGCAGAGCCAGGCCTTCAGCCATTGCTGTTTTGCCTACACCGGCATCTCCAACGAAGATCGGGTTGTTTTTTCTGCGGCGCAGCAGTATCTGAACCACCCTTTTAAGCTCTTCATCTCTGCCCACCAGAGGATCGATAAGCCCTTTTCTGGCCTTGTTCACCAGGTCAACTGTATATTGAGCCAGAAAACCCTTGTCGTTTTTTTCCTTTGGTTTGCAGTCCGGGCAGGAGGTGCCTGGATGATCCTTTTCCATTCCATGGGAGATGTACTCCAGAACATCCAGATGGGTCAGACCCTGTGATTGCAGATAATATACCGCAAAGGCTTCTTCTTCCTCAAACATGGCAGCCAGAAGATCCCCGGCCTGGATCATGTTCTTTCCGGCAGACTGTATCTGGGACAAAGCCTTGTGCATGACCCTTTGCACACCTATGGTCTGTACTACTTCCCTGTCTCCGGAAGGAGGCATGACCTCCATGTGATCCAGGAAAAATCTTTCAAGCTGATTCTTGAGCTTGAACAGATCCACTCCGCAGTCGGAGAGAACCTCCTTGCCCTTGTCATCGAGCAGGTAAGCATACAGTATATGTTCGAGTGTAAGATACTCATGATGCCGGACTTTAACCTCGCGTATAGCCCTGGCGATTATTCTTTCCAATTCTTTGCTAAGCATTTAAACCTCTTCCATGGTGCATTTCAGAGGATACCCTTCTTTTTTGGCCATTTTGGCCACCATGGCCACTTTGGTTTCAGCCACTTCTCCGGTGTATACTCCGCAAACACCTAATCCGTTTTTATGTACGTTAAGCATGATTTGCACTGCCTCGGCTTCGGTCTTGTGGAACACCTTCTTGAGCACAAAGACTACAAATTCCATAGTGGTGTAGTCGTCGTTATGCAGAAGTACTTTGTAGCGCTGCGGCTCCTTGAGCTCATGCTCCACCGCGACTCCGGGCGCTGGCAATGATCCGGGAAATTCTTTACTCATAGACATTCAGCCTAATAATTTCTGGCCAAAAGTCAATGTCGGACCTGTTCAGCAAACAATGCCTTTTATTTATTATATAAGTAACATAAATCAAATTTCAAATCAATATTCCACTCTTTCCAGGCATAGTCCACGGGCAGGAGCGGTGCCCGGAGCCAGGATCCTGTTTTTTTGCGCCAGTATTTTCTTTATGTCTTCAGGATCAAGTTTTTCTTTTCCAGCCTGAACCAGTGCTCCGATGATATTCCTGGCCATTTGTTTTAAAAATCCGTCAGAGCGGATATGCACAACGGTTTCCTGCAAAAAGTATCCCGGCTTGAAATCAATGCTCTGTATACATCTGGTGGTATTAATGATCTGAGTTCCTTTGTTCATAAACGAGCTGAAGTCGTGCCGACCGCAGAGATATCCGGCGGTGCGGCGCATCAGCTCATGGTCCAGTTTACCGACATTCCAGACAAAACGTCTTCTTTGAGGATAAACAAAGAATTGCCCGGTCCATAGTGTATAGGAGTAATGCTTTATTCTGGCAGAGAATCTGGCATGAAAATCCCCGGGCATTTCCTCGCAGCCAACAATGCGCACAGAAGAAGGCAACAGGGAATTTAATGCTCTAAGCCAGGGAAATCCTGACTTTCCCCCGGGCGCATCAAAATGAGCGACCTGGCCCAGAGCATGCACTCCCGCATCAGTGCGCCCCGCGCCATGGACCCTGATTTCATGGCCGCAGATCCTGGCCAGGGCTTCCTGAACGGTTTGCTGAACTGTGGGACCGTTTTTCTGCATTTGCCAGCCGCTATAATCAGTTCCTTCATATGCCAGCGTAATTTTGACGCGCATCATAACCTGGGTGTGCCGTGTTGAGTCAGTTTCGTGAAATTTTGACCCTGATGCTGGTTGTTATTTTCCAGAATCCTGTCAATGGTGTTGATGACCATGTTTTTCTTTTCAGCCCAGGCAGGAGCCAGAAGCTCAGCACCGGCAGGGTCGGAGGCAGTTCTGTGGATGATGATGTCCGGCCGGATAAGAGTTATGGCCCGCGCAGTCCAGGCTGCGTACTCTTCAAGAGTTAACGGGGTATAAAGCCCGTTTTGCCACCATTGGGCCAGAGTGGTTCCTGCACAGACATACAGATTGTGTATCTTGATTCCGTGCACCGGCAGACGGTTCAGAAATAAAACCGTATCCGCAAAGTCGTTTATATCTTCTCCGGGCAGTCCGGCTATGACATGAGCGCAGATCCTAAGGCCTCTCTTTTCAGCCATGTCGCAGGCGCGGTCAAAATCTTCCGCTGAATGTCCCCTGTTGATCAGGCTCAGTGTCTTATCATTTGCACTCTGCAGCCCCAATTCCAGCCATATTTCATCAGCAGGAAAACCAGCCAGCAGCCGGGCCTTGTCCTTATCAATGCAGTCCGGTCTGGTGCCTGCGCAGAAGACCCTCAGGTCAGGAAGATCCAGAAGCTGATTCAAGGTGGCCTTCAGTTTGGACAAGGGGCCGTAGGTATTGCTGTACGACTGCAGATAGGCGGCAAAAGCGCAGCTTTTATATTTTTCCCTGAGCCTGACTCTCCAGTAATGGTACTGTTCGCGAAGCCCCATGCCGCAAATGCCAAGACCTGTTCCAGAGCCCTGAAGGGTACAGAAGATACAGCCGTTCCTGGATATCAGTCCATCCCGGTTAGGGCAGTCAAAGCCCGCATCCAGCGGGATTTTCTGTATCCTGGTCTGAAAGAGATTTTTCCAGTAAAACGATAATTTATTATAGCGGTTCATGCAAAAAAAAGTGCCCGGCAATGTTGCCTGTCCAGCTCTCTTTTGTTAAAGACATTTATTCCGGTTAATATCCCGATGTAACAGATTGTGGCCTGAGCCGGCCAGGACAGGAATTGAATCCAGCCGTCAAGATACTTTCAGATATAAGTTTATTCGAGCCCGGGGTCAATTTCCAGGGCCATGCTCCTCTTCATGCTGCGGCTTACTTGCCTGATAACCCTAACTCACGGTTGCCAAAATTAATGCCGGCAAGCTGGTGATTGTTTTTTGCGGAGAAATTCATGCCTAGAATTCTGGACCGATTGTTCGGGATCGTTTCCAACGACCTGGCCATTGATTTGGGTACAGCCAATACCTGCGTTTATGTCAAAGGCAAAGGAATTGTATTGCGTGAACCATCTGTGGTGGCGGTAAAAAGAGATATGCGGGGCGCGAACAAGGTTCTGGCCGTTGGTACCGAAGCCAAAAGAATGCTTGGTCGCACCCCGGGCAACATCACCGCAATCAGGCCCATGAAAGAAGGTGTTATTGCCGACTTTGAAGTGACCGAGGCCATGCTCAGGCATTTCATCACCAAAGTGCACAACAGCAGGCGTCTGGTAAGGCCGAGAATAATCATCTGCGTGCCAACAGGCATTACCCAGGTGGAAAAAAGAGCGGTCAAGGAATCTGCTCAAAGCGCCGGAGCCAGGGAGGTATATCTCATTGAAGAACCTATGGCCGCGGCCATAGGAGCCAACCTGCCCATAACCGAACCTACCTCAAATATGGTTGTGGATATCGGCGGAGGTACCACCGAAGTGGCGGTGATTTCTTTGTCCGGAATAGTCTACAGCCGTTCAGTACGCGTGGGCGGAGACAAGATGGATGACGCCATAAAGCATCATGTAAAGCGAAAATACAACATGCTCATCGGAGAAAGCAGCGCTGAACTGATCAAAAATAAGATCGCATCGGCTTATGCCATGGAAGAAGAACAGGAAATGGTGGTCAAAGGCAGAGATCTAGTTTCCGGGATTCCCCAGAACATCACCATAACTTCTGAAGAAGTGCGCAAGGCTATTTCCGAACAAGTCGAAAGTATTGTGCAGGCTGTGCGGATCGCCCTGGAGCAGACCCCTCCCGAACTGGCCGCGGATATTGTTGACCGGGGCATAGTTTTAACCGGGGGCGGAGCTCTGCTCAAAGGTCTGGACAGACTGCTGATGGATGAGACCTACCTGCCTATTACCGTGGTTGACGATCCCCTGTCCACGGTTGCAGTCGGTTCAGGAAAAGTCCTGGACAATCTGGATGTGCTCAAGGAGGTAACCATCGATTAGTCTGGAACCTACACCCAAAAAAATAATCGGCTGTTTTTTTGTTCTGGTTGTTCTTTATCTGAGCCTTTACACCTGGAATGCCCGCACTGGAGCCCTGGACAGTCTGGCGGCCTATACCGGCCTGGAAATTGTGGGCTGGGTACTCAAGCCCGGGGCCTTGCTGCATAAAAAAGTAGAAGATTCCTGGGACAGGTATGTATATCTTGTGGAAGTGCATAAGGAAAATGAGGTCCTGCGCAGGGAAATCGATCAGTTGAAACTGGAGCTGGCGTTCAGGACGGAAAAGGCAGCTTCTGCAGTTCGCCTGGAAAAGCTTCTTGAATTTATGCCTCCTGCGGACTGGAACAGCACCGGGGCCAGAGTGGTCGCCCACAACTACGGACCTCTGGGGGTTCTTAATGCGGTTATCGTGGACAAGGGCAAATTGCAGGGCATACGTACAAATATGCCGGTCATAACTCCTGACGGGATTATTGGCCGAACCTTTAAAGTGGGACTTAATTATTCCACAGTTCTTCTGATTTCTGATCCAAACAGCCGCATACCCGTTATCAGCGCAGAATCCAGGACGCCTGGAATCGTTTCCGGTCAGGGCTCGGACAAATCTTTGTCGGTTCACTATGTTCATCTGAATGCCCCTCTTGCGGATGACGAGCTGCTGGTCACTTCCGGTACTGCAGGTATTTACCCCAAGGGCCTGCCCGTAGCTCGGGTAAGCAAAATAAAGCGTTCTGATATCCATCTGTTTCAATTGGTTGAGGCAAAACAGCTCTTTTCGGTCAGGAACAGGGAAGAAGTGTTGATCCTGGACAGCCAGTCATCTTTTAAACCCGTTTACATATCTCCCGAAGGCCTTATTAAGGATTGACCGGCAGACAAATGGTCCCTGATGTATTTCCAGCAATTTTTCCTGTACGCATCAGGTAATAGTTTTCTTCTGCAGCTTTCGCTGCCGGATTTTCAATATTCCTCGCACAATCTAATAAGCTTATTTTAACCTGACCGAGTTTTGTCCTGTGCAGATCTTATTGCCGATTCCCGGGAGGATTGTTTGTGGATTAAGTCGATTATTTTCTGGTCTGCATTTACAATTATAGGTATATGGGGACAGTTTCTCATGCCTGGAGTGGATTTTTTAACCACAGGACTGGTGGTGCTTCTGCAGCTGGGTTATTTGAGCTCTGCCTTCTGGTTTGGACTTTTGTGGATGCTGATCCAGGAAGGGACAGGCACCCTGGCCTTTGGTGCGGTAATGCTTTATTATGCAGGCCTCGTCCTTGCCTTTTATTTTGGAGCTGCTTTTTTTGAGGTCAGGAATCTGCTGTTTTCAGCTGTTTTTTTTATGGTTCTGGCGGCCATTAAAATCGGTCTGATTGGGATCATGATTTCTTTACAGGGTGTTGCTCCGGCTGAGCAAGCCAGTTTTGAAGCTTTTTTTTTCCAGTTTGGAGTATATTTCGGGTTATGGTTGACAACTTATTCATTATGCAAAAATTTTTTGAAGCATGAGCCTGTTAAGAAAAAGAAGCCTGCCTAGCGAAAGGCTGGCATTTAACTTTCTGCTTTTTCTGGTTGGAGCTCTTTTCTGCGTGCTCGCCCTCAGGCTGTGGTTTCTGCAGGTGTATAAAGGCGATTATTATCTTCAGAAGGCCCAGGACAATCTGCAGCGCCGGCAGCATATATATGCGCCCAGAGGACTTTTTCTGGACCGTGATGGCAGCCTTTTGGCGGTGAACGAACCTTCCTACAGCCTGGCCCTGGTGCGTGAGGACGCCCCGGACATCGAAAGAACACTGAAGCAGATCAGCAAGTGGACCGGTATGCCGCTGGAAGAGTTAAGCAAAGAATTCGGGCGGGGAAGAAGAATGGTTCGCTCGTTTGAAAACCAGATACTGGTATCCAACCTGTGCTTTGATGTGTTGGCCAGAGTGGAGACCGATGCTCCCTACTGGCCGGGAGTTAAAGTGGTGGTTCAGCCCAGGCGGAAGTATCTTCAAGGTGAAGTGCTCTCCCATGTTCTTGGCTACGTAGCCCAGGCTAATGAACAGGAACTGGCGGCTGATCCGGACCTCAGGCTTGGAGACAATGTCGGCAAGCAGGGCCTTGAATTTGCCATGGAAAAAACTCTGCGGGGAAGAAAAGGGCTGAAGCAGCTCGAGGTGGATGCCTCGGGCAGAATCCTGCGTGAACATACTCTGGTTCAGCCTGAATCAGGTCAGGATTTATATCTGAGCATCGATCTGGATCTGCAGACATATATTTTTTCCGTAATGCAGGGCAAAACAGGGGCGGTAGTGGTCATGGACGCAGATTCCGGTCAAGTGCTGGCCATGGTCAGCACCCCTGGTTATGACAACAATAAGTTTGTTTATGGAATCACAGGCACTCAATGGACAAATCTTATTGAAAATCCGCATCATCCCCTGCGCAATCGAAGCATACAGAACGCGTATCCTCCGGGTTCGGTGTTCAAGCCGCTTATGGCGGCACTTGCCTTGGAGCAACCGTCAATACGTGCTGAAGAACAGATCTTCTGTTCCGGAAGTTACAGGCTGGGCAACCGGGTTTTCAGGTGCTGGCAGGGACATGGCCGGGTGGATATGAACAGGGCCCTTGTAGAATCCTGTGACACTTATTTTTATCAATTGGGAGAGAAGCTTGGAGTGGACAGGATCAGCACATTTTCCCTTGAAAGCGGCCTGGGCAGGCAGACCGGAATAAGCCTGCCTTTTGAAAGGTCCGGGCTCATTCCTACCAGAGAATGGAAAAGACAAAGATTTAATGATGCCTGGAGAGGTGGCGACAATCTCAACCTGGCCATAGGTCAGGGATTTACTCAGGTCACCCCGCTGCAGATGACCAGACTGACAGCGGCAATTGCTAATGGAGGCAATCTGTACAGACCAAGCCTGCTTCTTGATGAAAAAAAGCTGGATCCCCAACCTTTGCCCTGGAAAAAAGAGACTTTGGAATTTATTTATCAGGCAATGCTGGATACTGTGGAAAAAGAACGGGGGACTGCCAGAAGGCTTAGAACAAAAGACGTTCAAGTAGGCGGCAAAACCGGAACCGCACAGGTGGTCAGATTGATGCCCGAACATAAAGAGGATGATCCGGAAGCTGTTGAATACTGGCTCAGACACCATGCCTGGATGATCAGTTTTGCCGTCAATGAAGACAAAAGAATTGCTGTCACCGCTCTGGTGGAACATGGCGGATCAGGCAGTTCTGCAGCCGGGCCGGTGATCAGGGACGTCTACGATTTTATTTTTTCCGGAAAACAGGAGAGCCCACAGGCAGCCATACAAGATGATTGACAGGCAATTGATCCTGCATATGAACTGGGCCATGCTGGCTTTAGTGGTCCTGCTCTTTGCCATTGGAGTGCTCAATCTGTATTCGGCAAGTGCCTACAGGATCGGCGAAGGGACCACTCTTACTCCATTTTACAACAAACAGCTTGTGTGGGGCCTGGTGGGAGCAGCTGCGATGGGACTGGTCATGCTTTTCGACTATCGTCATCTGAAGCTGGCTGCCTGGTATGTATACGCTGTTGCTCTGATCTTGCTGGTTTGCGTGCATTTCTGGGGTACTTCGATATACGGGGCTCAAAGATGGCTGAGTTTTGGTTTCTTCAGTTTTCAGCCAAGTGAAATGGTCAAGATCAGCGCCTTGATCCTGACCGCCTACATCCTGTCCCGCATAGAGCACCCTCTTAACTTCAATGACTTGGGCAAAATCTTTGTCATAGCCATAATACCTGTTTTGCTGGTGATCAAACAGCCGGATCTTGGTTCAGGGCTGATGATCCTTTTTCTCATAGGCGGCATTGTTCTTTATCACGGAATTGACAAAAAACTGAGCAAGGTTCTGCTGGTTCTGGTGCCCCTGCACTTGCCTCTTGGCTGGTTTTTTCTTCATGACTATCAAAAAACAAGACTGCTCAGTTTCCTGGACCCTACTCAGGACCCTCTGGGCTCTGGTTATCACCTGATCCAGTCTCAAATAGCCGTAGGATCAGGCGGTTTCTGGGGCAAGGGCTTTATGGAGGGAACCCAGAGTCAGCTCCGCTTTCTTCCTGAAAAGCATACTGATTTCGCTTTTTCAGTGTTTGGAGAGGAGTGGGGGTTTGCAGGAGCAATTATTCTGCTGCTTTTGTTTTGCGTATTCCTGTATCAGATACTTTCCGTATCACAGGAGGCCAAGGATAGATTCGGTTCACTTATCTGCGTCGGAGTCTTTTTTTACTTCTTCTGGCAGGTTCTGGTAAACATGGGCATGGTTCTGGGTCTATTGCCGGTGGTGGGCATCCCTCTACCGTTCATAAGTTACGGAGGTACTTCTGCCATGGTCAATTTCATCATGGTCGGACTGGTTTTAAATATCTCCATGCGCAGATACATGTTCAAGAGTTAAGCGATGAGACTGCACAACAACTTCAAGGACAGGTCGGTATGGGCAAGGACGAAATTAACGCATTCATGGGTACGGACACGAATTATCAGGGCAAGCTGGTCTTTAAGGGCACAGTGCGCATTGATGGTGAATTTGACGGGGAAATCTGCTCGGAAGGAACCCTGATAATCGGACAGGATGCCCGGGTAAGAGGCACTATAAAAGTAGGTCACCTGGTTCTAAGCGGCAGCCTGGAAGGACAGCTTGAAGCCCAGAACAAAGTTGTGATTTACAAACAGGCCAGCCTCAACGGCAAAATTACAACACCATCACTGGTGGTTGAAGAAGGGGCGAAGATCAAAGGCGAAGTAAACATGGATGGTGCTCAGCCAGCCGGCAAATGATTCCTGGTCTGACTTGAAAGCTTATTGAAAAATTTTTTTAGCCTGAATGTGAAATCATGCGCAAATTTTTTTGATGAAAATATTTAAGCATAACGACTACATGATAAAAGTCTTACAATCACTTGCTCTAAGCCTGTCTAGAGATAAATTGATTCGGTTCATGAAAATAATGAAAAAGGCTTTGACACAAGATACTAAATTGGCTAAAGCCAGATTGAAATTTGACGGGCAAAGTCAACTTTGAAAAAAAATTCACATTCTCGGGAGGGCCTATGATTGAACTAAACATTTCCTTTTTTGTTCAATTGATCAATTTTTTCATTGTCTTATTGCTTTTAAATCTGATTCTGTATAAGCCCATCAGAGGAATGCTGAAAAAGCGGGCTGAGATCATGAGTCAAAAAGTCGAGGATGTTGAAGCCTTCAACGTCAAGGCCGACGACAAGCTTAAATCATACGAGCAGGAGCTGGAAAAGGCCCGCCTGCAGGCTCAGGAGATCCGGCAGTCCAAAAAAGAGGAAGGATTTTCCACGGAAAAGGATATAGTTCAATCAGCTTCCCAGGAAGCAACCTCAATACTTCAGTCTGCCCGGGAGAAGGCAAGAACCGAGAAAGAAAGCGCATTGACCGCGCTAAAAAAACAAGTGGATAAATTTGCAGGGCGTGCCGCAGAAAAGATTCTGGGCAAGGCCTAAATATTTTTAAGGGGGGCTTAAGCGGTGAACACAAAGGCAAAACTACTGATCATTGGACTCATTCTTCTTGCAGCCGCCATCTTCAACATCGTTGATCCACTTAATCTGCCTGCGGATGCCAGGGACCAGATTTACAGAGTGATCAACTTCATCCTCTTCCTGACCCTCATTTACTATGCTGGGGGGAGAAAGATTTTTGAGTATTTTCCAAGCCGCAGCAGGGAGATAGAAACCGATCTCAAGGATCTGGATGATCGTCGCAAGGAAGCGGAAAAGAAGCTTGAGACTGTGGAGAAGAATATCGCCAACCTGGAGCAGGAAAGAATCCAGATTCTTGAGCAGGCCAAGGCTCAGGGCGAAAGCCTGAAAAGCCAGATTATCGCCAAGGCAGAGGCTCAGGCGGATCAGATCAAGGAACAGGCTCAGGTCTCAGCACAGCAGGAGGCCAAGCTGGCCCTGCAGGAAATACGTGCTGATCTGGCTGAAAAAGTGGCCGATGCCACTGAAGCAATGATCAAGAAGAAACTTAAGGCCGAGGACCACAAAGCTCTGATTAACGACAGTCTAACAAGGGTGGTGCTAAATTGATAGGAAATATAGTTGCCAGAAGATATGCCCGTGCCCTGTTTGCTTTGGCGCAGAAGCAGGGGGACAAGGAGCTCAAGGCTTACGGTGATGATTTGGCCAAGATTGTCGATGTCCTGGAGGGGTCCCCGGAGCTGATCCGGATATTTCGCAACCCTGTTATCAGTGTTTCCGAGAAAAAGGCTGTTGTAGCACAACTCCTGAACAAGCTGAAACCTAGCAAAACCATCGTCAATTTTTGCCATCTCCTGGCCGATAAAAGCAGGCTGGACCATCTGACCGAGATCCAGGTCTATTATGCCAGACTTCTGGACGAGCATCAGGGGGTTGTACGCGGGGAGATTGTGACCGCGATCAAACTGGCCGACAATTTAAAGCAGGAAATAGTTGGCAAACTTGAAAAACAGTCCGGGCTGCAGGTGTCTCTGGATTACAAGGTTGATCCTGACATTGTGGGCGGACTCGTGTTAAAGGTGGGGGACAAGGTATTGGATGCCAGCATAAGGGCGCAACTGCAAATCTTGAAAGAAAACATTAAAAGGGGTGAATAGGGCTATGCAAATAAAAGCAGAAGAAATCAGCCAGATCATCGAAGGTCAGATCAAGAACTACGAAAAGCGTGTGGAAATGAGCGAAACCGGCGTGGTCTTGTCCGTGGGCGACGGCATAGCCCGAGTCTACGGCGTGGAAAACGCCATGGCCATGGAGCTTCTGGAGTTCCCGGGCAATGTCATGGGCATGGTCCTTAACCTGGAAGAGGACAGCGTCGGCTGCGCCCTTCTCGGAGAAGACACCCACATCAAGGAAGGGGACCTGGTCAAGAGGACAGGTCGTATCGTACAGGTTCCCGTAGGCGAAGCGGTCCAGGGCCGGGTCATCGATCCCCTGGGCAACCCCCTGGACGGTCTGGGACCCATTGATTCCAAGGAAACAAGGCTGGTGGAGGTCAAGGCTCCGGGCATCGTTCCAAGAAAATCAGTGCATGAACCCATGAATACCGGTCTGAAGGCTATCGACGCCATGACCCCCATCGGACGCGGGCAGCGCGAACTGATCATCGGCGACCGCCAGGTCGGCAAAACCGCAATCTGCATCGATTCCATCCTGGCGCAGAGAGAGACCGATGTGTACTGCATCTACGTAGCTATCGGCCAGAAAAAATCAACAGTCGCCCAGGTTGTGGATACCTTGAAAAAACACGGCGCCATGGACTATACAACCGTTGTTTCAGCCACTGCCTCTGAACCTGCCTCATTGCAGTTCATTGCCGCCTACGCCGGATGCACCATGGGCGAGTACTACAGGGATAAAGGCAAGCACGCCCTTATCATGTACGACGATCTGTCCAAGCAGGCTGTAGCCTATAGGCAGATGTCCCTGCTTCTCAGGCGTCCTCCCGGTCGTGAAGCTTTTCCGGGTGACGTATTTTACCTGCACTCCAGACTGCTGGAAAGAGCGGCCAAGATGAGCGATGAACACGGAGCCGGGTCTCTGACAGCTCTGCCTATCATTGAAACGCAGGCCGGAGACGTGTCCGCATATATTCCAACCAACGTCATCTCCATTACCGACGGACAGGTCTATCTGGAGCCCAGCCTCTTCTACGCCGGGGTAAGGCCGGCCATCAACGTCGGTCTTTCTGTTTCCAGGGTCGGCGGTGCCGCCCAGATCAAGGCGGTCAAGAAGGTGGCAGGAACACTGCGCCTGGATCTGGCTCAGTACAGAGAACTGGCCGCTTTTGCCCAGTTCGGCTCTGATCTGGATAAAGCCACCCAAAGACGCCTGACCCGGGGAGAAAGGCTGGTTGAACTCTTAAAGCAGCCCCAGTATGAGCCCATGCCCTCGGAAGAGCAGGCGGTTTCACTGTTCTGCGGAACAAAGGGCTATCTGGATGATCTGCCGGTTGAAGACGTAAGCAGATTTGAAACGGAAATGCTTGAGTACTTCAGAAGCCAGAAACCCGAAATCCTCAAAGAGATCAAAGATACAGGAGATCTGAGCAGCGAGCTGGAGAGCAGATTGGCCGCCGCCATAGACGAGTTCAAAAAGACCTTTAAGGCTTAAACGGGAGAAATAAATGGCAGCACTCAGG
>SLDX01000020.1 GCA_007125075.1 Desulfonatronospira sp. | reverse complement strand
TCTTTGGAATAGTCATATTTCTGGGCCAGATGCTTATTCCTTTTTTTGCCGGGCTGATCATCGCCTATCTTCTGGACGGCGTGGTCAGTCAGATGACCAGATACGGCCTGCCCAGGCTGCTGGCTGTTATCCTGGTATTTTTAGGATTTATGCTTGTTTTGTTCTTTACCTTTTTCTGGCTGGTGCCCATGCTCATCAAGCAGATAACCCAACTGGTCCAGCAGCTTCCGGCCATGATATCTGAAGCGCAGCGTCTGCTGCTGCAGCTGCCCGAACGCTACCCGCATCTGATTTCCCAGGAACAGATTCATGAGTTTATTGCCGCGATTCGCGGTGAGGTCACCCATCTGGGACAGAGGATCCTGACCATTTCCCTGGCTTCAGTTGTGGGGCTGATAACCATGCTCGTATATCTGATCATTGTCCCGCTCCTGGTCTTCTTTTTTCTCAAGGACAAGTATTTGCTGCTGAACTGGTTCGCAAGCTTTCTGCCTCGGGAAAGGTCACTGGCCACTCAGGTCTGGGAAGATGTAAACAACCAGATTTCCAACTATATCCGGGGCAAGACGTGGGAAATAATCATTGTCTGGATCGGCACATTTATCGTCTTTGCATTTTTCGGCCTGCAGTATTCAATTCTTTTGAGCCTGGCCGTAGGCCTGTCCGTGCTCATTCCCTATATCGGAGCGGCTGTGGTGACAGTTCCGGTGGCTCTGGTAGCCTATTTTCAATGGGGCTTTGGTCCGGAATTCGTCTGGATCCTTGTGGCCTATGCCATCATCCAGGCCATTGACGGCAATGTTCTGGCCCCTTTGCTGCTTGGAGAGGTGGTTAACATTCATCCCGTGGGCATAGTTGCGGCCATCTTGATTTTTGGAGGAATTTGGGGGTTTTGGGGGGTTTTTTTCGCCATTCCTCTGGCTACTCTTGTCCAGGCGGTCATCAGAGCCTGGCCCAAGATTGATGACATGCCCCGCGAACCTGTCCCTGATGTACCTGAAGATACGTTGAAATAAGCTTAGTGCGCCCGGGCATGAAAGGCATTTCCGCTGCAGTCCTGTTTCAGGCCTGACTCCATCTTGACAATTCCTTACGCATGATCATTTTTCTTAATGTTTTTTCAGTATGCCGGAGCCGAACATAAAACAGTTGCGCCGGATAAAAGATACATGTTTCAGCGCAAGCTGAATAACATTACCGGACTGCGGAAGCAGACACATATCAACCACAGGAGATGAAAACGGATCATGTTTATTGGAACAACAATCCTGGCTGTGAAAAAAAACAAGCAGACAGCCATGGGAGGAGACGGTCAGGTGACCATGGGACAGGCCACGATTATGAAGCAGACAGCCAGAAAGGTTCGGCGCATGTATAACGATAAAGTGCTGGCTGGTTTTGCCGGAGCTACTGCTGATGCCTTTACCCTGTTTGAACGTTTTGAGTCCAGGCTTGAGGAGTACAGGGGAAATCTGCTCAGGGCCAGCGTGGAGCTGGCCAAGGAGTGGCGAATGGACAAGTATCTGCGCCGCCTGGAGGCCTTGCTTATTGTCGCGGACAGGGATAACGTGCTCATAATCAGTGGCAATGGAGATGTGATTGAACCCGATGACGGTATTGCAGCCATCGGTTCAGGAGGCGCCTATGCCCTGGCCGCTTCGAGAGCACTTATTGAGAATAATGACCTGAGCGCTGAGGACGTTGTGCTCAAGTCCATGCACATAGCCGCCGGCATCTGTGTTTATACCAATTCGAACATTGTCACGGAAAAAATTGACTAAAGGAAAGATAGATGAGTACACCACTTACTCCAAGAGAAATTGTATCCGAGCTGGACAAATATATAATCGGGCAGCAGGAAGCCAAGAATATGGTGGCTATAGCGCTGCGCAACAGGTGGCGCAGGCAGCAGCTGGACCCTGAATTAAGAGAAGAGATCGCACCCAAGAATATCATCATGATCGGTCCCACCGGAGTGGGAAAAACCGAGGTGGCCAGACGGCTGGCCAGACTGGCCGGCTCACCTTTTTTCAAGGTGGAAGCCTCAAAATTTACCGAGGTAGGCTACGTGGGCCGGGATGTGGAATCCATGATCCGCGACCTTATGGAAATCGGCGTGAACATGGTCCGTGATGAAGAAAAGAAAAAGGTTCAGGCCAAGGCCGAATCCAATGCCGAGGAAAGGCTGCTGGATCTGCTTCTGCCTCCCCAAAAAACCCCTTCAGATCAGCATCTTCGGACAGCCGCTCAAAGCCCAGCCCAGTCTTCTTATCAATATGCAGCAGGTCTTGAGCAGTCAGAAAGATATACCCAGGAACAAACACAGGCCGACGAACAGCGCACAAGGGAAAAACTGCGCAAGTTCTGGCGTGACGGCCGTCTGGACGAGCGCACAGTAGAGGTTGAAGTTCAGGCCGGATCCAATATTGAAATCATGGCCATGCCCGGAATGGAAGACATGGAGATGCAGTTCAGGGACATGTTCAGCAGAGTCTTCCCCAAACGCAAGAAAACCAAAAAGGTCAAGGTCAAAAACGCCTATGAGATCCTGGTCCAGGAAGAAACCGAACGGCTGGTGGATATGGACAAGGTGGCTGAGATTGCCAAGGAAAGAGTGGAACAAAGCGGAATCATCTTTATCGATGAAATAGACAAAGTCTGTACCAGCGACAAATCCGCTAAAGTAGACGTTTCCAGAGAAGGCGTGCAAAGAGATCTGCTGCCGGTTGTGGAAGGCTGCGTGGTCAATACCAAACACGGAATGGTACGCAGCGATCACATCCTTTTTATCGCTGCCGGGGCATTCCATTACGCCAAGCCTTCGGACATGGTCCCTGAGCTGCAGGGCAGGTTTCCCCTGCGCGTGGAACTGTCCGCCTTGAGTGGTAAGGATTTTTACCGGATCCTGACCGAACCGCAGAACGCTTTGACCAAGCAGTACAAAGCCCTGCTGGCGACAGAAGGAATAGCCCTGGAATTTGATGATCAAGCCTTACAGGAGATTTCCTCTTTTGCCCAAAAGGTCAATGATGAAACCGAGAACATTGGAGCCAGAAGGCTGTATACAATTATGGAAAAGCTGCTTCAGGACCTTTCCTTCAAGGCTCCGGAAATGGCCGGTCAGAAAGTTACGGTGGATAGGGAATACGTACTGGAACAGTTAAAGGATGTTCAGGAAGACAGGGATCTAACCAGGTATATCTTGTAACCCGGCCCACAGCTAATAAAGCATATGCAAAACGAAGCAGCAAAAGCCAGGATCCTTTTGGAAGCTCTGCCCTATATCCGGGAATTCTTCGGCCAGACTGTTGTGATCAAGTATGGCGGCCACGCCATGACCGAGCTTGCCCTGAAAAAGAGCTTTGCCCTGAATATTATTCTGCTCAAATACATCGGACTCAATCCGGTAATCGTACACGGCGGCGGCCCCCAGATCGGAAAAATGCTTTCGCAGCTGAACATTGCCTGTGATTTCCGGGAAGGTTTAAGGGTCACTGATCAGGCCACAATGGATGTGGTGGAAATGGTTCTCGTGGGACAGGTGAACAAGGAAATCGTGAACCTGATCAATCTGAGCGGAGGTGTGGCTGCGGGTCTGTCCGGAAAGGACGGCAGGACCATACTGGCCCGTAAGATGGAAATGGTGGTCAGCAAAAAAGATGCTCCTCCGGAAATCATCGATCTTGGCAAGGTTGGAGAGGTGGTCAGGATCAATACAGGACTTATCGAATCCATCCAGGCCAAGGGATTTATTCCCATAATCGCTCCGGTTGGAGTCGATGAAGAGGGCGAAACCTACAATATCAATGCTGATTTTGTCGCCGGATCCATGGCCTCGGCTCTAAGAGCCAAAAAACTGATTCTACTGACCGATGTGGCCGGGGTCCAGGACAGCTCAGGTGAAATAATTTCCAGTCTGACCCGCAAACAGGCCGTACAGGCCATCGAATCAGGGCTTGTCGCCGGAGGGATGATCCCCAAGCTCAAGTGCTGCCTGGAAGCAGTTGAAGAAGGGGTGCAAAAGGCCCATATTATTGATGGCAGAGTGGAAAATTCCATTATCCTGGAAATTTTTACCAGGGGCGGGGTAGGCACGGAAGTTGTATTCTAGTCCGGCCATACCGGGCGCAGGTTTATTCTGACCGTCAGCCTGAATAATACTCTGCCTGCATTTCAGGAGCCAGCCTCTTGGAGAGACAAGTTTTTTTGACAGTAAATGAATCCCAGGCTGGATCCAGGCTGGACAAATTCATTCTGAAAAATATTTCAGATCCTTTTCCCAGAACCAGGCTACAGGAGTGGATCAGACAGGGCAGGGTCCATGTGAACCTGAAGCCCTGCCTGAAACCCGGTCATAGACTGACTTCCGGACAGAAGGTGCAGCTCAGGATTCCTGCTCAGCACAGCGAAGATCCAGAGCCCATAGCCGGGAAAACAGCTGCAGTATATGCGGACAGCCATGTGCTGGTGATAAACAAACAACCCGGAATAACCGTTCATCCCGCACCTTCGGAAACCGGACCCACCCTTGTTCACTACCTTCTGCATGAGTATACTGAACTGAGGCTTTTCCAGGAAAAGCAAAGACCAGGCATTGTACACCGTCTGGATAAGGACACCAGCGGTCTTATGGTAGTGGCTCTGACCAGGGAAGCACTGAAAGATCTGTGCCGGCAATTTGCCCTGCGCCAGGTGGACAAAAAGTATCTGGCTCTGGTCCAGGGCTGTGTCAGCCGCGACCAGGGAAGCATCGACATACCCCTGGGCAGAGACAGGCAGAATAAGACCCGCATGGCTGCCGTACCAGAAGGCCGCAAAGCCTTGACCAGCTTCAAAGTGCTGGACAGAGATCCCCATGGATTATGGACCCTGCTCGAGGTAAGCATCTATACCGGCCGTACGCATCAGATCAGAGTGCACCTGGCACATGCGGGACATCCAATAATAGGAGATGCTGTTTACAGAGGCAGAAACTGGAACTATTTTGAATGGAAGGGGAAGATTCTGTCCAGGCTGGCCAGAAGGCAGTTGCTGCATTCCATGTATTTGAGCTTTGTACATCCTCAAAGCCGTGCAAGACTTGAATTTAATCAGCCCGGGCCGGGAGATCTTGTCAGATCTTTGCTCTGGCTTGGCCGCAGCTGTCAAAAGGTGGTGATCACCGGTTCACCCGGAAGCGGCAAAAGCACTGTGCTCAAGTGTTTCGAGGCTGCCGGATACCCTGTGTTCAGCGCGGATAAGTGTGTAAGCAGTCTGTATAAACCGGGAAATGACGGATGGCTGATGCTGCGCAGACGCTTCGGGACCCGGTTCATCCCGGATGAGGATCAGGCGGTGGACAAACAGCTCCTGCTTGAGGCAATGACAAAAGACAGTTCCATCAGGGCGGAGGTTGTCCATCTGATTCATCCCCTGGTGGGCCGTGCGCTGGAAGAATTCTGGGATGAGCACCAAAACAGACGTTTGGCTCTGGCTGAGGTGCCTCTTTGGTTCGAATCCGGCCTGAAAGATGAACAAAGTATTACTGTTGGCGTATTTTGCCCGGATTTTCTGCGCCGGGAAAGAACTGCCGGGCACAGAAACTGGGAGGAGCATGTATTCTCCAGGCTTGATAAAATGCAGCTGAGCCAAAAAGAAAAACTCAGAAGATGCGCACTCGTGCTGGACAACAGTCAGGGGCTTTCCGCTTTTGAGTCAAGAGTTGCCGGGCTGGACAGAGCCTTGCGTCAATTGCGCAGAAATAAGCAGCGCAGACTCTGGAAACATATAAACAAGATGATCTCAAGGCCATGATACCTTTAAAAGACAGTATCCCCAACGTGCACAGGCCCTATACGGTCTGGTGCCTCATCGGGATCAACGCCCTGGTCTTCATATATACCCTCAGCCTGGAACTGGAGCAATTGGTAAGATTTTTTCACCTCTACGGGGTGGTGCCGGCAAGATTCACCAGTCCGGAATGGGCGGATATGATGAATTATCCTGATCACGGCTGGTATACGATCGTTTCGCATATGTTTGTCCATGGCGGATTT
The DNA here is from genome assembly GCA_007125075.1 of Desulfonatronospira sp. Classification (GTDB taxonomy): domain Bacteria; phylum Desulfobacterota; class Desulfovibrionia; order Desulfovibrionales; family Desulfonatronovibrionaceae; genus Desulfonatronospira. The sequence goes on along the minus strand of SLDX01000020.1, from coordinate 3,884 downwards.
GGTCATTTTGTGATCAACAGTTGGATAATGCTCATCTTTGCCGATAATATCGAAGACGTCATGGGCCCGGCCAAATTTCTGCTCTTTTACCTTGCCTGCGGGGTGGTGGCCCTTTTTGCGCACATGATTTTCAATCTGGGTTCTACTATACCCGTGGTAGGAGCATCAGGTGCAATTGCCGGAATCATGGGTGCCTATTTTCTTCTTTATCCTCATTCCAGGGTGGTCACATTCATACCTCTTTTTTTTATTATTGAGATACCTGCAGTTGTTTTTCTGGGAATCTGGTTTTTGATTCAGATTATTTCAGGCATCTGGGCCGATATTTACGGGGCGGGAAGCGGGGTTGCCTGGTGGGCTCATGCCGGAGGGTTTTTGGCCGGCATGGCTTTGCTTCCGCTTTTCAAGGATAAAAAGAGGTGCTATTATTGTTATCAAAGAAGGAAGAAGAACGACTGATTCTTTACTGCAGTATTTTTAGTACAGTCAAGGAGTTGCCATGCTCACAATAGAAGATCTTTACGTTAAAGTCGGTGGAAAAGAAATTTTAAAAGGTATTAACCTGCATATCGATGAAGGGGAGAATTACATTCTCTTCGGTCCGAACGGATCGGGCAAGACCTCACTGCTCATGACCCTGATGGGGTTTGATGGCTATGATGTCGTTCAGGGAAGAATAATATTTAAAGGTGAGGATATCACTCATATGTCTCCTTTTGAGCGGGCCAGACTGGGCATTGGCATGTCCTTTCAGCGTCCTCCGACCATCCAGGGCTTGAAGACAAGGGATATGGTCCGGCTGTGCGCCGGAGGCAAAGAAGTAGATGTTGATCAGCTGGCTCAGGAAGTGAACTTTACCGGTCTGCTGGAACGAGACATCAATGCGGGCTTCTCCGGGGGCGAGATTAAAAGATCTGAGCTTCTGCAGCTCATGGCTCAGAGACCTAGCCTTGTACTTTTTGATGAACCTGAATCAGGAGTCGACCTGGAAAACATGTCCTTGATCGGGCGCATCACCAGATCCATCCTGGATGGTCCTCTGGAGCCAAGAAACGGAGTTTCCATGAAGGAACTCAAATCCAGACATCAGATTTCAGGACTGATCATCACCCATACCGGATATATTCTTGACTATATTAACGCTGATCGCGGAACTGTTCTCTATGAGGGCGTGCTGTGCTGCGTAGCCAGGCCCAGGGATATTCTGGAACATATCAGCAAGTACGGGTACAAGGAGTGTGTTAGATGTCTCAGTTAAAAAAAGACGAAAGGAAGCGTGTTGATCTGGGCAAATACAGTTTTGATAACGGTGAACAGCCCGGGATAAAAGACCTCCGTCAGTTGAGCGAGGAAGACCGCAGGCAGCTGACCATGGCCGGCATGGATATTTCCGAGACTCAGCGCAGCGGTTCCTATCTGCACGTCAACCACTCCAAGGTGCACTGCAAAGCAACACAGAAGGGTGTTGAGGTCCTGGATATCAAGGAAGCCCTGGACAAGTACGACGGACTCCCGGAATACTACTGGCAGGCCGTGGACAAGGATAAGGATGAATTTACCCGGGCTGCAGCGGAAAAGATACACGGCGGATACTTTATCCGCACCAGCAAGGGCGCTAAAATCAAGCATCCGGTTCAGTCGTGTCTGTTTATCAAGGGTGATAATGTAGGTCAGAATGTGCACAATATCATAATTGTGGAGGAAGATTCCGAGCTGCAGGTCATTACCGGCTGCACTACCTCATCCAATGTCGTTTCTGCGCTGCATCTGGGCATTTCAGAGTTCTACATCAAGAAGGGCGGCAGCCTGACCTTCACCATGGTCCACAATTGGGGCAGGGAAGTAATGGTCCGGCCCAGGACGGTGTGTATAGTTGAGGAAGACGGAGTTTTCGTCAACAACTATATTATGATGATGCCGGTCAGTTCCCTGCAGTCTTACCCCGCAGTTTTTCTGAACGGCAGGGGGGCAACGGGCAGATTCCATTCCATTCTGGTGGCTCCGGAAGGCTCGCATATCGATTCAGGAAACAAGATCGTGCTTAACGCTCCGGATACCAGGGGGGAGATAATTGCCCGGACCATAACCACCGGAGGTACCATAATCGCCCCTGCTCTCATAGAAGGCAATGCCGTTCCGGCCAAGGGACATCTGGAGTGCAAGGGCCTGATCCTGTCCAAAGGAATCATTCACGCCATACCCGAACTCAAGGGTACGGTATCCGGTGTGGAGCTTTCTCATGAGGCAGCGGTAGGAAAAATAGCCCAGCAGGAGATAGAGTATCTCATGGCCAGGGGCCTGGATGAGGAACAGGCCACCTCGACCATTGTCCGCGGCTTCATGAATGTGGACATCATGGGCCTGCCCCCCGAACTCAAGGCCAGCATCGACAAGACCATCGAGGAAACTGAAAAGGATATGTTCTGAGGATCTCTACCTTGCGTCGTACGCTGGTTTCTTTTTGGCGTGCCGCCGGATCTGCCTGGTCTCTTCTGTTTCCTCTTCGTCTTCATCCTCTTCAGGCAGAGCAGGCCTGAGGTGCAGAAGAATTGAACTGGCCACGAATATGGATGAATAGGTTCCCACCAAAACCCCCACCAGCAGAGCAAAGGCGAAATCGTGGATGATGCCGCCGCCAAGGATCAGCAAAGACAGGACCACCATCAATGTGGTCCCGGAAGTGACCAGAGTCCGGCCCAGAGTCTGATTGAGGCTGGCATTGATTGTCTGAGTAAGTGAAGTGCTGATCTTTTTGCGCATGTTTTCCCGGACGCGGTCAAAGATGACGATGGTATCGTTCAGGGAATATCCGATGATGGTCAGCAGGGCTGCAACGATGCTCAGATCGAATTCCTTGTTCAACAGGGAAAAAATACCCACCGTGATCAGTACGTCATGGATCAGAGCCAGAACCGCGCCCAGCGCAAAACTAAGCCGCAGGTACCAGGTAAAGAGAATCGCGATAAGCAGCGCAGCCAGAATCAAAAATACCAGAGGCACGGCAATGATCTGAAGCAGGTAAACTCCCAGGGCCAGACCCGCGGCCATGAATCCGGCAATGAACCATTTCTGCTCGAAACGCCCGGAAATATATATGGAGATGAGCAGAACAGCAAAAAATAAGGCCTGCAGGGCATTTTCCCTCAGCTCCGCGCCCACTCTGGGCCCAACCATTTCCAGGCGCTGAAAGGAAAAATCTCCCTGCTCGAACTGTTCCAGAAGAGCGTTCTGCACGGCTACCCGCACATCGCTTGGAGTCATTTCGTCTGCTGAAGTGCGCAGCAGATATTCGTTGGCTCCGAAGTTTTGAATCGTCAGTCCGGGCAGGCCGGCAGGCTGGATGATGTTGTGCAGTTCGGAGATGTCCACTTCGGGCTCAAACTGAACCTGGAGGACAACGCCTCCGGCAAAGTCGATCCCCAGTCTGGGACCTCCCTTGACCGCCAGGGACAAAAGGCCCGCAAGCAGTAGTATCAGGGATAAAATCAAGGCCAGCCGCCGCTTGGCCATGAAGTCATAGTTTGTGTTCGGTCTGATTATCTGAAAACCCATGTGTTTTTGTCCTCAGCCTTTTAGATCTTATATGCTCAAAGCTGTTTTTGGTTTGCGGTAAGTGACCCACAATTCAAAAAGCACTCTGGAGACGAAGATAGCCGTAAACATTGAGGCCAGCACTCCCAGGGAGAGAGTGACCGCAAATCCCCTGACCGCGCCGCTGCCGAACTGGTAAAGAATCAGTGCCGCCAGCAGGGTGGTGATGTTTGCGTCCAGTATGGTTAATGTGGCCCGGTTGTAGCCTTCCTTGACCGCCGCCCTGGGAGAAAGTCCCCGGCGCAGTTCCTCCCGGATGCGTTCAAAAATGAGCACGTTGGCATCAACAGCTA
>SLDX01000106.1 GCA_007125075.1 Desulfonatronospira sp. | reverse complement strand
TTCAGACAGGTAATATAATCATTCCCGGTGTCCAAATGGTGGACACATGGTAATTTCCAGCCCGAAATCCTTCCGAATTTTCCGTGAACAACAATTTTCTGATCCTCACTTGATGCTTGAAATCAACATCGTTTTCTTTCCTCTCATTATCTTTAATACAATCAAAGCTGATTGATTTGAAGCCGGATGATACGCTTCGACCTTTAAATGCATTAACTTCTTTTGAACATTGCAGGCTGTTCTTGGTATTAAACCTGCAACTCTGAAGTTAAAAACATACCTGTTAGGGTGATTAAAAAAAAGGAGAATGCGTATGTTCAAGATTATCATTTTAGGAGCGGGTACAGGCGGCACCATGATGGCCAACAGGCTCTGCGAAAGTCTGCGTCAGAGCATTGAAAACAATGAATATTCCATAACCATCGTGGATCAGAACCGTGAGCACATTTACCAGCCAGGGCTGCTGTTCATCCCTTTTGGAGTTTACAAGGATAAAAAAGATCTGGTTAAGCCCAGGGACAACTTCCTTCCCAGGGAAGCCAAATTCATTGTTTCATCCATAAAGAGGGTGGATCCGGAAAAGAACAAGGTTTATCTCGAACAGGGAGAACTTCAGTATGATCTATTGATCATCGCCAGCGGATCCAGTGTCGATCCCTCAGAGCAGGAAGGCATGCTCGGCAGGCACTGGCAGGAAAGCATCTTTGACTTTTACACCATAGACGGAGCCATGAAACTGCAAAAGGCCTTGCGTAATTTCCACGGAGGCAGTCTGGTACTAAATGTGGCTGAAATGCCGGTCAAATGTCCGGTGGCCCCGCCGGAATTCGTCATGCTGGCTGACTGGTATTTTCACGAACGCGAACTTCGAAATAAAGTAAAAATATTTTTTGCCACTCCACTGAACGGTCCCTTCACCAAGCCGATCGCATCCAAGACCCTGCAGTACATCTGCGATGAAAAAGGCATTGAGGTGGTCCCTGAATTCGCCATCAGTCATGTGGACAATGAAAACAAAAAAATCGTCTCTTATGACGGCCGGGAGCTTGATTTTGACCTGCTGGTGACCATCCCCACCAACAAGGGAGCATCCTTTCTGCAGGAATCCGGATTGGGGGACGAGCTTAACTGGGTGCCCACGGATAATAATACGCTGAAGTGCAAAAATTTCGAAAACATTTTCGTGCTTGGCGACGCGACTAATGTTCCCACTTCCAAAGCCGGTTCAGTAGCTCATTTTCAAAGCGAAATCCTTGTGGAAAACATTTTGCGCTGGTTGGACGGCCTGGAACCTTTGCCCAAGTATGACGGCCATTCCAACTGCTTTATTGAATCAGGATTCAACAAGGCCCTGCTCATCGACTTCAACTATGACACCGAACCTTTGCCTGGAAGATTTCCCCTCCCGGGAGTGGGACCTTTCACTTTGCTTAAGGAAACGAGCATGAATCATTACGGTAAAATGATGTTTCGCTGGGCTTACTGGCATCTGCTGCTCAGGGGCAAGGATCTTCCGGTATCGCCTTATATGAGCATGGCCGGAAAGTATCAATCATGATAAACTTATGACATGGGAGTTAGCGATATGGCAAATCCGAACGATAAAATATTCCAAGAAATGAACAATAAACTGAACACGGTGGTTGACTTTTCCCAGGAAGCCTTGAACCAGGGGGATGTTATCCGGGATCTCGTCCGGGATCTTAATATTGTCAATAATTCTGCCATGCATTCCCTGCAGAAGGAACTGGAACTGGCCAATGTGCATGTTGACGGCCGGGAGGTCAGGGAGCTCTTTATCCTTTTTCTGAAAAATATACATAATATCAATGCCGCCCTGCAGCAGATGGAAGCGTTTACTGAATTGGGTCGTGAAACTACAATAACCGGTCAGAACCTGATCAAAGATTTAATTGAAAGGGCTGAAGAGCTGGAAAGGAAAGGATATTTCGAGCATGGGCAGAAGGCAGTCCGGGCTGTGGACAAATTTCTGGAAAATCTTCCGCAGGAAACTTTTGAACGTCTTGAAACAGCCGCACCTGAGCTGGCCAGGCTGACAGCCGAGTTGTCTGATCCTGGTCAGATTTCCGGATGCCGCAAGATGATTCAGAAGCGGAAATTTCTGGTCCCGGCAGCCATCGCAGCCTGGTTGATCCCGGTTGGGCTGCTGGTGGCCATTCTATTTGTGTAGACAAGGTCTTAAGCCCTGTAAGTCCAGACACATTTATTTCCAAAAAAGCCTTCCCAATAAAACAGGCAGGGCAGTGCCTCAGCGCTATCCTGCCTGATGTTAAAACTCACCAGATCTGCTTCCAAAAATGTCCGGATAAGATGTTCTGAAATTGGACATCTGTTTTCTTTTTCCGGGCTGTTATGCTGTAAATACAGTTGACCACAGTCCAAAAATGCCTATATATTTATGTATAAAATTTGGAAATTATTGCTTGATCGGATGTAATCTTTGAGGGGTGCATATGATACCCAAAACATATAGAATCGGTTTAATTTTTTGCCTTCTGGCTTCAGGTCTGTTCTTTCTGCTGTCAGCCGGTTGTGACTCCAATGACAATTACCTGGAAGTAGACTTTACCAGGACCGTAAGTATTGAAGAACTTGATGCCCCGGCAGTGGACAGGCCTTTGCTGAGAGCTGCGGTAGGGGCCATGATTTCACCCAGAGAGACTTTTGAATCTTACCGGGAAATTCTGGTTTACCTGAGCAATGAACTGGATCTGCAGCTGGAATTCACTCAGCGCAAAACCTATGAAGAGATCAACGCACTGCTGGGCAGGGGCGAGATAGATCTGGCCTTTATCTGTTCCGGGCCTTACGTGCGCGGAAAAGAAGATTACGATTTCAGACTCCTGGCAGCTCCTGTGGTCGATGGCAGATGGGAGTATCATTCATATCTTATTGTCCATGAAGAAAGTCCGTATCAGGAATTGAATGACCTGCGGGGCAAAATCTTTGCTTTTACTGATCCGGACTCGAATACCGGACGCATGGTGCCCATGTACTGGATTAAGAACATGGGCACCACACCGGAAGAATTTTTTTCAGACGTCATTTATACCTACAGCCACGACAATTCTATTCTGGCCGTATCCAAAGGGCTTGTCGACGGAGCCGCAGTGGACCATCTGATCTGGGAATACCTGTTAAAGACCGGATCGGAAATTACCAAAAACACAAGAGTGATTAAAACATCCCAGCCCTTCGGCATGCCTCCGGTGGTTGTGTCCTCCAGCCTCGATGTCCGGACCGCTGACCGGATCGTACAAGTACTGCTTAACATGCATGAAAATGTTGCCGGGCAGGAAATTCTGTCTGAATTGATGATCGAGCGCTTTGTCCCTGCTGAAGACGAATGGTACGATTCCATAAGAGATATTTTCAGGATTTTAAAGGATAATGGAAATTCTTCAACGCTGCAGCCTTAAAGGCACTCTTGTACTGGCCATCATCCTGCTGGTGGTCCTGAGCATACTGGCCGTGGCCGTCCTGGCCTCTCATCGCTATGCCAAAAGTCAGGAAGAATTGCTTGAAGCCCAGGCGGTCAATCTGGGGTATACTCTTGGCGAGGAAAGCACTGATCTGATTTTGACCAATGATCTGGTCAGCCTGCAAAGAAGACTTGACTGGTACAAGCAGTCCACTCCGCAGTTGAGTTATCTTTTTGTGCAGCAGCAGGACAGGATACTCGCGTCCACAATGGACGGGGGCGGCAATATCCCTGTGGAACTTATTCCGGCCAACCAGCCTGTAGATAATCAGGCCATAAATCTGAAAAAGATACTTTCCACCAATGGGAACAAGTACCTGGATCTGGCCGTGCCCGTGTTTGAAGGCCGGGCAGGAGTGCTCAGACTCGGTTTTTCCGAAGAACATCTGAGCATGCAGCTTGTTCAACTCTGGAAAGATATCCTGTTTCTGGCCCTGGCCATTTTAGTTCCGGCTCTGCTTCTGGGCACACTGGTCATCAGTCGGATTACCAGGCCGCTGGCCTGTCTGGTGGATGCCGCAGGCAAGGTGGAGCCGGGCAGGATGGATGAGGTCCAATTTAATGTGCAGGGGCAAAGAGAGATTCAGTCTCTGGCTCAAGCCTTCAGGCACATGACGGTCAGAATCCGTGAATACACCGGGAAACTTGAATGCCAGACCCGGGACCTGGAAGCGGCGCATAAAAGAATGCAGACCACCTGTGAAGTGGCCAGAAATATTTCCGCGCTGAACGACATCAAGGATATCGGAGAATATCTGATGGCCAGGATCAGAAAGATCGTCCGCTGTCCACAAAGCGTGATCCTGACTTACACCTCTTCCAGGGATTTGCTCTATATTCTGTGCGAAAAGGGTGTATTCGGAGTAAATAATCCGCACCTGACTGCGGCTGTTGACGCGCGGCTCCAAAAGGTAAATGGGGTGGAGTGGATGGAGGAGCAACTGTTTGCTTCCCTGCCCATGCCTGCAGATGTTTCCCTTGGTTCCAGACAGGTGGTGGTCCCTCTTTATTATGAAGATGTTCTCTGCGGAGCCATGCTTTCCTCCTGCTCAAACGCGTGCAAATGCGACCGTGAATCCATGGAGCTTGTCAGCCTGGTTCTCTCTCATGCTACAGGAACAATTAGAAGGGCCATTTTGCACCAGGAAGAGATTAAGAAGCTGAAGAGCAGTGTCACTGAAACTTCAAAATTTGAAAGCATGACCGGCCGTGATCCCAAGATGCAGACTATTTTCAAGCTCATAGAAGATGTGGCTCCCACTGATGTGACAGTGCTCATTCAGGGGGAATCAGGTACCGGAAAGGAACTGGTGGCCAGGGCTATTCATGATCGCAGTCCGCGTAAAGACAAGCCCTTTGTGGTCATCAACTGCTCCGCTTACCCGGCTACCCTTCTTGAGAGCGAGCTGTTCGGCCATGAAAAAGGGGCTTTTACCGGAGCGATTCGCCAGCGCCCCGGACGATTTGAACAGGCCAGGGGAGGAACAGTCTTTCTCGATGAAATCGCTGAAGTGGAACTTTCAGCACAGGTCAAGCTGCTGAGGGTTTTGCAGACTCAGCAGTTTGAGCGCCTGGGCGGAGAAAAAAGCATCAAAATCGATGTACGGATCCTTGCGGCCACGAACAAGGATCTTCTGGAAGAGGTGAAAGCCGGTCGGTTTAGAGAGGATCTGTATTATCGCCTGGATGTGGTGCCGGTTAATCTTCCTCCTCTAAGACAGCGAGGCAACGATGTAGCCTTTCTGGCAAGGCATTTTCTGGTAAAATTCGCCAGGGAACAGGGCAGGGAAGTCAAGGAGATCAGTTCCTCAGTCATGCGTGCCCTGCTCGATTATTCCTGGCCGGGTAATGTCCGTGAACTTGAAAATGTTATAGAACAGGCCCTGGTGCTGTGCAAGGGAGAAGTGATAGCTATCGAGGATCTGCCGGGAAAATTACTACAGCAAAGGCCTCCCAGGCGCAAAACCATGAAGGATCAGGAGAAAAATCTGCTCCTGGAAACACTTGAAGCCTGTGATTGGAACAAGAAAATGGCTGCTCAGCGACTGGGCATAGGACGCAGTTCCCTGTATGCCAAGCTGAAGAAACACGGCATTGGATCCGGCCCCGGAGTTCCAAGAAAAAGGTAGTCGAACACGTCTTTTATTCCCTTGATCAAAAAACCTGCCGAATAAATTTTTCCTTGAATGCCCATCTTGTGCAAAATCCTGGAATGTGTCTGTTTTTTGGACATTGTGCGCAGGCTGTTTTCAGACATCAACCCTTTGTTGCGTAATCAAAGGTCATATACCTTCTGCAAACCTTGGCCCGGCAAGGTCTAAGAGTTTCTTCAGTGTTGAAAGAACCTAAAAAAATATGGAACATTATTTGAATCAGGTATTGTTATGAACAATTAATAAACCTGTGAGGAGATTGGTAATGACCGGCGAGCATGCCCTGGTGGTAAGCAGCAGAGAAAAGAACAACGAGCTGGAAGATATTTTGGCCGGCAATGGACTCAATGTTACCAGGCTCGAAACCATGCATCAACTCATTGGACTGAACCACCCGCAAAAATTTAAGATAGCCCTGCTGGATCTGGATCTGCCCTGCGTGAACAACAGCAGAATTTACAGCCTTAAGCAGAATAACCCCCACATCTGGATCATTGGGCTTTCCTCTCAGGCCTATCATCCGCATCTTAAAGAATCACTCAGAGAGCATATGTTCGGAGTGCTGGCCAGTCCTCCTGATGTGAGGGAGCTGCAGTATTGTTTAACCAGTTGCTTAAGAGCTTAAAGTTTAAATGTTTAAAAAACAGTCCAATAAAGAAAACTTTTTTACAAAGAGGTCAGCAAATGAAGTCAGCCGTTCTTTTAGCTGCTTTATCCCTGAGCGCGATTATTTTCTGTTTTCCAGTTAAGGCAATGACCCAGAGCCGGGAGGTACTGAGCATTGTCGGCGCGACTACTGTTCAGCCGGTGATCGAGGCTTTGGCCGGGGACTATAAAATTAAAACCGGCCAGGAAATCATGGTTCAAGGAGGAGGAAGCAGAGCGGGCATAGAAGACGCTTCCAGGGGCATGAGCCATCTGGGCATGGTTTCAAGAGCCCTGTTCCCTGAGGAAAGAGCTGAACTGGAATATAAGACCATCGGTCTGGACGCTTTGGTTTATATCGTCAATGAACGCAATCCCATGATGTCCATTTCCCGGGAAGCGATCATAGAGCTCTTTACCGGTCAAATCCAAAACTGGAACGGGCTTAGCGACTGGGACAGGACTGTTGTACTTGTCTCCAAGGAATTGGGGCGATCCACTCTGGATCTGTTTGAAGTCCATACCGGAGTGCATCATCGCAGCAATCCGGGGGGTGAAAACGGGCATATATCAGAAAAAGCTTACGAGATTGCTTCCAATCTGGACGGCGCGACTCTGGTCGGGGGTGTGCCCGGAGCAATGGGTTATTTGTCTCTGGGCATATCGAAGCACCTTCAGGACAGGGGTATGCCGATCAAGATTCTCGAACTTGAAGGATTTTCAATGGACCAAAAGAGTATAATCTCTGGAGAATATCCCATCACTCGGGAGTTGAATCTGGTATACAGGAAGGAAAATGAAGAGCTGGTCAGGGATTTTATCGATTTCTGTCTGGGGCCAAAAGGTCAGCAGGTAATTCGTGAGCTGGGTTTTATTACGGTAAAGGAATATAGATGAAATAACAGCTTCTGCGATCTATCGCGTTTCTTTCGGTTTTCTAATTGTTTCGATTTGGACAATATAGATAATGAATTTCCAAAACTTATGCTTATGAATATGCAGTGATCAAAAAAACAATATCTTATTAAAGACAAATAATGAGGTCGTGCAATGAATAAGAAGATTCCTGCCTTTCTTGTGTTGCTGCTTGGTGCAGGACTGGCTGCCATGTTCCTGTACTATACTCAGATCCCGGACAGGGATGCCGCCAGGGAAGCAGAGCTTAGCGATGCCGAAGTGGGCATGTTTCTGCAGTTTGAGCGCAAAGTCACTGCCGTGCGACAGGCGGTGCAAAACGGGATACTGGCCGAGGATGAAGATTACCTGATCCAGGCGTCCAGGCAATCTGTTGAAGTCTTTGATCTGATCCAGGATCTGACATCCAGATTTCCCGAAGCTGAAGGTCTGGAAAGTGCCTATCAGGATTATTATGCTCAACTGGTTTCCATAATTACTTTGTTCATGGAGAACCGTCTGGAGCAGGGCCGGGCCAGACTGTTGGAACTGGAGCAGAGTCACGGCTTTATTGAAGGCAAGATGCGGGCCATTGTGGATACAGTCACTGGAGAGGGGTGCCTGCCCTGTTTTCAGGAACTTAAGTAGTTGCAGTTCCCGACAATCAATTCCCGGAAAGTGATCATCGGGGCAAATCAGACAGCAGGCAGAAGGTGCTTATTCGGCTTATCGCGGGCCGCTTCCCTGTGCAGGCAGGAGCAGAGATATTGAATTTCCGTGCAGCGTCAGGGAAAAGTCAAGTTGAGTAGAAGAACAGATAAATCCCGCCTGAAATAAGCAGAATGCCGCAAATTTTCCTGAGTACCGATGAACTCAGAGACAGATCGTTCCAACGCAGGAAAAAATTAATGAATCGCGGCGAAATTCCGGCCAGAACCAGCAACATACAGTGGGCCAGGGCGAAGATTCCCAGAAGCAGGATGCCAAAGGCCTGTTCAGCCGCGGACAGGGTCAGAGTCAACCCGAGTATCGGGGCAATAAATACGAAAGTGCAAGGCCCCAACCCAACGCCAATGACCAGTCCCAGAAACACCGCGCCTCTTTTGCGACCGTCCCGGGGAACCAGCTTGTCAACCAGATTCCAGTTCATGGGTACTGCTCCCGTCAGGTTTAGTCCAAAAAGTACAAAGACCAGGGATACCAGATAATAGGGCAGCGCGCCCAGATCGCCCATGATTCTCCCGGCTGCGGAGCTGAGAATCCCGACCATGAGAATGCTAAGCAGGATGCCTGCCGCGAAAAGCAGGGACAAGACAGTGGCTCTGGAGGTGGACTCTATCTTTTGCCGGTTGATATATCCGATGATCAGAGGAATGCCGGCCAGGTGACAGGGACTTAGCAGGACGCTTAGAATGCCCCAGATAAAGGCGGCCAGCATGGCGCTCAGAGGCGCGCCGCGGACCGCAAGACTGAGATTGGACAGAATATAATCCAGGGAGAAATATTCACCGGGTCTCAGGGAGGATCTGCCTGTTCCGACTTCATAACCCAGATCTGACCACTTCTTCAGGATATGGGTTTTGGAAAGATATCCTTCATAGCGGAAAAGTTCCTGCCCGCTCCGGTCATAGAAAATCAGGGTGGGCACCATGCGGATGTCGAAGTTTTCAGTTGCTTCGGCATGCCTGTGCAGATCGTAATAATGTGTCTGAAAAATATGGGCGTAGTCTTTTTGAAGCTCAAGCAGGCTGGAGGCAATAAGCCTGCACGGAGGGCATGTTTCAATTCCAGCGGTGATGAGCACCGGTTGATTTAACCGGCCGGAAATTATTTCAGTTGAGTCCGGAACGCTTTTGGCAGTAATCTGATCATATGCAGACCCAGCATCTGCGCGAGAGCTTAAATGGCCAAGAAATGCCAGGCAAAGAAAGATCAAGCCCGCGAAAAAAACAGGGGTAATGTTTTTCGGCTGATATCTGTTCATGGCCCTTCCTTTGAAAGGTGTGCCGAAATCGCCCTCTTCGAGACGGTGTCTTACAATCCTTAAAAACAGTTTAAGACGGTTGGTATAGATTGCAAAAAAATCAACTGTTCAACAAAATATTTCGCGCACCGTGCTCCCGGCGGAACGAAAAAGATTAACGGATAAGCTCCAGTTCCTTTTTATCTTTCATGAGCACTTCTTTGGTCAATCGGGCAAGATTGAGGTAAAATACTGATTTTGTATTCTCAGCCACCTTGCCGGCAAAAACAGGGCCCCATATACCTAAGTGTCTTTGCAGAAATGTCTTTCTCTGATTCTTAAAATTCAAGGCTTCTTCCGGATCGTTGTTTTCCAGGGCGCGAAACTCCTGGAACAGGAGAAAGTACATGAACTCAAGCTCAGCGCTGATATGATCAGGAGGGCTGTTAAAGTCCTGAGCAACATTCAAGCCTGCCCTGCTGTAAGCCTCCTGGACGTCGAATGTTGAGGAATCCATGATTTGAGGTACCGGATGTTTATGCTGGAAATACAAAGAGCCGTATGGCGGAGCCAATAGATCAAAAGGTCCGACAAAAAGTCTGGAGTACTCCCTGATTAATTCCAGCAGATCGTTGTTCTGAATTTTAAGCTCCTGATCCATACCCAGGGCAAGGTGAATGTTTTCAGGGATCCAGGAATCAATTCCCTGCTTAAGCCTTTGTACGGCATCGTAGAGTTGTTCGTCAGGCTGAAAATAACAATCAGCCAAAGCTTTATAGACCTGCATTTTCATTGCTGCTCCCTGTACATGCTGTATCTGCAAAGAGACCTGAGCTTAGTTTTTTGCTGATAAACATTTGCTGCCTCTAATCATACCTGTAATCCGTAATCCTGGCTGCTTGAATCTATTATACGGAGGAGAGATCAGACGACCCCTCCTCCTACGGATTTGAATCAACTCTGAGGAGCGGCTTCTAATTTCAGGAATTTAACTCCCAGCGAATAAATCAGCAGGCAAAGAGAAAGAGCCAGGATAATGATGCCCCACTCATATAAACTGGGAAAATAAGTCACAATTTCCGGCCTGTTCTCAGTCATGACCCCTATGGGCTTGACCTGTGCCGAAAGAAGCATGACCAGGCGTCCGGCAAACATGCCCGTAAGAGCCAGAACTGACGCGGCAACCTTGCCCGCTGCGGATTTGCGTACCGCAGGGATTAGCATCAGAATCAAGGGTATGACCAGTCCGATCAACATCTCCGTACGATAGATGCCTGTTCCTGCAATGTGTCTGAAACCCAGAAAATCGGCCTGCAGAGATGTATAGCCGATTATATGTCTGAGCAGGAATGTAAACAGAGCCAAGGCCAGAATGATGGCAAAGAGTTTGGCAACCTTGTCAAATGCCTGTTCCTCCTGGAAAGACATGCCGCCCCTGATGGCCGACTGGACAAAAGAGGCCAGGACAATAGCCGCCATGCCGCTGGCCAGGGCAGTGACCGCAAAGTACAGGGCGGTAAAATGTCCGAAAAAGGCGGGTCTGGCATCCGCGGTGCCGAAGACGATACTCAGAGCCGTATAGGACATGATCATCAGCCCCAGAGCAAGAAGCCCTGCTGTCCAGCTCCAGCTGGAGTGCCACTCGCCTTTATTTAGGAAATAGAATTTGATGACCACAAAGGTCAGATAGATGCCGTAAAGAACCGCCATCCACCAGATTGGCGAGCTGGGATTTGGAGACAGTCCTATCCAGACCGTGTTCATCAGAGTGGTCATAGGCCCGAGATCAAGAGCCTTGCACATTATGCCCACCAAAAGGGTGGCAAAGGCAAGAAGAGCCGCCCGCTTGGCAAAAGGATAGTATTCCTTGAGTCCGAAAATGGAGGGTAGAGAGGATAAGAGAGTCAATCCGGCCGCGGTCAGGGCAAAAAACAGGTATCCGGACATGGGCAGAGCCCAGAAGGTTACATCGTTTAAATTATAGACCCCTAGCCCTCTGCTGACAACGGTCAGGGCTGCGAATGCCCCGAGCACAACACCTGCTGCAAGGAGACCGAACCATATTTTACTCATATCAAAAACCTCCCAATTTTATCTGAAACCGCTGGCAGGCAGCGATCTCAGGTCTGTTTGTTTTACTTGAGACGGTGTGGTTTTTTTCCATATTTAGATCATGCCTTTTCCGGGTTCGTAAACGCAGGGACAAAATTCCCGGATGTAAAACACCCTTGGTTCAGTACCCAGTTCCGGGCGCAGCTTTTCAGCCCGGAACATACCCAGGACACGGCTCACCAGACTGCCCGGATCGTCCAGATCTCCAAAGATGCGGGCATCACATGGACAAACCTCTACACAATAGGGTAGTTCACCATTCACAACCCGGTGGCGGCAGAAATGGCATTTCTCCACGATTCCTGCCGGGCGAATGGACTGATAGTTGAAATCCGGATCAGGATTGAACAGGGGCCAGCTTTGGACATTCATGAGTCTGGCCTGTTCTCTGGGAGACATGGTGCATTCCGGAATGACTTCACTGTCATCTTCCCATTCTGCATGAGGCTTGTTCCAGGTATAATTTATAACTCCATAAGGGCAGTTGACCATGCAGTATCTGCAGCCGATGCACTTCCTTGGATCATGGGCGGTAATGCCGCCCTCGACCTTGTGCAGAGCCCTGGTGGGGCATCCGCGCACGCAGGGAGCGTTTTCGCAGTGATTGCAAAGAGTTGGACGGTAATAATATCGAACATTGGGAAACGTCCCCAGGGTTTCAGTCATTTTATTGGACCAGCGCACGCCTTCGGGCAGATTGTTTTCATTCTTGCAGCCGGTTATGCAGGCCCCGCATCCGCCGCAGCGCTGCAGGTCAATAACCATTGCGTATCTTGGCATATATTCATCCTCCTTTAAACTTTTTCCACTTTCAAACGGATATGGCCGTAAAAAGCAGTGGACCCGCTCAGACGATCATAATCCGCGGGGATGATGTCGTTGTTGTTGGCCCCGCGAGGTTCCCTGCCGAATACCTTGGAGGCGTAGCGCCCGTAAGCCCAGTGCCCCTGTCCAAAGCATTTGGCCACAGTGCCCGGCATGACCCCTTCCCAGAGGCTCGCAGTGCAGACTATGCTTCCAGTGGGTGAGGTCAGCCGGATCTTATCTCCGGTTCTGATCCCCAGACGGTTGCCGTCCCTGGGATTGAGCTTGGCCACGTCATCGTAGGGCAGATCTCCCGGGTCCACGTCCTTCATTTCATTGTACCAGGGACAGTTGGCCGAACGACCCTCGCGATTGAGTCTTGATTTGTAATCCACGAACTTGAATGGATATTCCTCCGGGTCACCCCATTCATGAGGATTTTCATGATGGGGGATAAAGGCCACTTCACCCCGGGCCTCGTAATTGCAGGCTTCAAGAACCTTGTCTACAGAGACGTTATGCCTCTGAGCATGATTCTCCAGAGCCTCCTTAAGGGTTTCGCTGTAGAATTCAAATTTGCCGGTTTTGGTGCCCATATTGCTCCACCTGTGACGGTAAACGTATCTATCCGAATTCCAGACTCCGATCTTTTTGAACTCCTCCCAATTCTGGAATTTGTCTCCGCCTTCATGTTTTTTCGGATCCCACATTTTCTGCGTCCTGATCTTCAGCGAATACAGATCCAGATTACTGCCGCTGGCAGGTTCTCTGCCGGTTTCCGGATCCCTGAAGGTCTTGTAATACCGAAGCAGGTTGTCAAAACCACGTTCCGCCAGTTTTTCAGCAAGCAGCCAGGGTACTTCAGTCTCCATGGCCCTGGCGTCCCAGATGGAGTCGACCATGGGGCTGCTTATTGCTGCGGAAGCATGCAGATTGCTGGAGTGATTCAGTGTGGCCCATTGTTCAAACATGCAGTTCTTTACCGGCAGAACAACGTCGGCAAACCAGCTCATTTCAGAAGCGTGGGTGGTCATGTGCACAAAAAATTCCAGCTTCTGCATGGCCTTGAACCAGCGTTGAGTATCTGGACAGGAAAAGTTGAAGTTGGCAAAATAACCTATGCCCATTTTGGGCAGATAGGGATCTTCATTCAAAATTGCGTCGGCTACATTGTTCGTGTTAACTCCAGCCCCGGATTCACCACGGGCCAGGTTCGGCCATTCCAGGCGTCCGCGCTGGTCGATTTTTTCGTAGGCATTGCCTTCTTTGGCCAGGTCGTCGACAAAATCATCGTGGTCCGGCAGACTGTCATACACTGTGGAGTTATAGGCCAGTACCCCGCCCTCGTTGTCGATTCCTCCGGTCAGACCGTTTAAGGCGTAAGCAGCCATGCATCCATAGGAACCTCTGGGCTGCATGCCAGGTCCGCCTCCCACCCAGACCATGCATCTGGGAGCGGCATCGGCAAAGCCCAAAGCTACTCTTCTGATCTGGTCTGCAGGAATCCGGCACAATTTTTCCGCCCATTCAGGTGTTGTATCCTTGAGATGCAGGTTCCACCATTTGACCAGTCCATGCGTGTGTTGTTCCTCAAAGGTGTCCTCATCAACAGTCTGTCCCGGCTTGAAGCGGTTTTGCCCGTCCCTGAAATCGCCGACAAACGGCTTGTACCACATGCCCTCGGCAAGTATCGCGTGAGCCATGGCGCAGGCCAGGGCGCCGTCATAGCCGGGTTTGACCGGAAGCCATTCATCGCATTTTGTTCCGGTGCCGGAAAGCCTGGGCTCCACCGAGGCGATGCGGGCGTTGTCCAGGGCGTCACCCCAGTTTCTCAGCGCTGTGGATACCTGGCGATTGGCCACAAGGGGGTCCGCTCCCCAGACAAGAACGTAGCGGGTTCGGGATATGTCATACTGCATGTAGGCCCATTGTCCGTCCAGAAAATAGCGCATCTTTTCCGCTTCAGCGCAGATGGAGCTGTGGGAGATGTTGTTCGGCGAGCCGATTATTCTGGGCACGCTGCTGTAAAACATACTGTTGACCGAGGTATATCTGCCCCTGAAGAGCAAAAATTTATGGGTTTCCCGGTTGGCCCGAAGCTCCATGATCCTGTCCGCGACCATACCCATGGCCTCATCCCAGGTTATGGGCACAAATCCGGGATCCTCATGGCGGCCCTTTTTGGGGTTGGTGCGCTTCATCGGAGTCTTTACCCGGTCCGGGTCATACAGCTGCTGAAGGGCCAGATGCGCTCTGGGACAGCAGTACTGACCGTTGGTCTTTGAATGTGCGTGTCCGCGCGTCTTGATCGCGCGGCCGTTTTCCACATAGACCTGCAGGGGGCACCAGGTTGTGCAACCCGTACAAAAGGTGCTTTTCCATTGGCCCTGCAATATTCCCCGGGACGCATCAGCGGTATTGGTGGACAGTGCCCGGAGAGCCGGGCTGCCAAGCGTCAGGCTGACGCCGACAGCGGCAGCACCCTTGACAAAAGTTCTGCGGGAAATACCGGTTCCGCCGTGATCTTCCCTGTTGCCGATATCCATTTGCTTCATTTCTTTTCCTCCCATATTAAATTGAATCGGGCTGTCATTTTAAAATATTTCCTTATTGTCGTTTACAAACTATCCGTTTTTTAAAGTTAAAATTCTTTTGAACCTTAAATTGAATACCCTTAACTTTGAGATGCATAATTTTTTATGCTCAGCATAAATCAATTATGGCAAACTTCATGCCATAATTGTGAAATGGCAGGATGCGGTGTTTTATGAACACTTGCCTTAGTTAGAGGATAGATTTAGGAGGCCAAGGACAGCTGATGGGCTTAAACATGTCCAAATCAAGAACTCGATTTGATCTCCGAACACGTTCATCAAAAAGAAAAATAATCATTGGTGTCCATAAATTGGACACTTAATTGAAATATACACATGAAAAGGAGTTCAAATGAAGGTGTTTCGTTAAGAGGCTCAGACAAAAGGAAGCAGTTAACTGGAAATGAATGAGGGAAGAATAAATAAGAACAAATAAAAAAGGTCCGGCAAGCCGGACCTTCCAGAAATTTCATGGTAGCGAGGGAGGGACTTGAACCCCCGACACTGCGGATATGAGCCGCATGCTCTGACCACCTGAGCTACCTCGCCTGAAAAAAATTTTATAAGCTCTTTTTAATCGAAAATCAAGAAATTTTGTAAGATTTAAAGTATGTGAGTGCTTGATCGAGTTAAAGGACAAACAGGTATCGTTTTTTACTGCAAGAATACGCTGAAGCCAAAATTGAAATTATTTATGAATCCACAGGCTGGAACGGTTGAAATTTTTCATGACGGTTTCACTGACTGAGCCCATAAACCAGCAGCTCCACCCGTTCGCTGCTCTGGAGCAGCCCTCGCGGCCCATGGCAATGGCTGCAAAGTTCTTTTCCTGGGCATAGTCGAGGATAATTCTGGATATGTTGTTCCCGGAAATTGTTTTCTGGTTGATCCTTGACTGTTCGATTCCATTTTGGGTCAGCTGCTCCATTGTTTTTTTCATTATTTCCTCAGGGGACAATTCCTCTGCAGAGCTTCTGACGTGCAGAATGGTTATATTGTGTTCAGCTTCTTCATTGAGAACGTAACCCACGTGGTCGGCGATGCTCAGGCTGGGCCTGGAACCATCTGCACAAAGCAGGATATTCTTTTTCTCCCTGACAGGCTCCCTGCAGATCCAAATGGGCATGTCATATTCTTCGTCCATTATTTTACTGCTTACGCTGTCCTGAATCAGGTTTTCAAGCATGGACAGACCGCGCCTGCCCAGAACCAGAGAGTCATAAGAGCCCTTGCGGCCGAAATAGATCAGATCCTTGACTGTTGAAACAGATTGAAATTTCAGGTCAGTCTTCAGTTGATTTTTGGGAAATCCTAATTCCTGCAGCTTCTGTGACGCAGCGCTTAATGCCTGGTGCCCTTTCTCCATGTAAGTGCGTTTCAACCCGGTCTGCTGGCCAGGGCCCGGATCCTGTTTATCAGTCATGGTTTTTTGCGGATTATGGGCAATGTTTAAAAGATCCACCAGGACGTTGTCCTTGTTCTTAAAGAAATACCCCAGAAAGCGGGCGCCGTATTGAATGCTCTGGTCGCTGCTGACTGCCAGCAGAAAGTGTTTTTTCAGATTTTCCATTTTATTAAACTTTAATTTGTTTTAGTAAAAACAGTTTTTTTAGAACTCGGGGTTCTTCCTTGTATCCCGGATCAGCAAAACACTTTTTCTAAAAATTCACTTCGCCTTCCAGAACAGAACCGTCCTCAACGTGCGCAGGCTGACCGGTGTTGTTGCGAATGACAACCCGGCCCCTTAATCTGACGTTCTGTCCAAAGACTACATCACCTTCCACCTTGAGATCCTCGCACTCAAGAAGCGAGGGAGCGCCCTTGGGAAACCTGGCTTCAAACTGGTCGATATTTTTGTAGTAAGCAGAATCCAGCTGAATATCAGGGATCGGTGTTCTACGTTCCGGATTCGGGATAATGGTCTTCATGTCAGTAAGTTTGAACAGATCGGACTTTATAGCCAGAAGGTCATTTGTCGTCTTGACCGGAGCAAATCTATCCCTGGGAACATTCAATGCTCCTGCATGATCAAATGCGGATATGGCTGAACCCATGGCTGTTTCCAGCTGGTATACCTTTGGTGCTTCCGGATTTCTGGGGTCCAGATTTTTGGTGTTGATGATCAGATCCAGGGGGATCATGCTGTGCCTGATGAACACTTTTTCCATTTCTTCAAGGTTGAGCCAGATGGAATTGGTGTTGAAGAAACAATATTTTTGAATATCCATGAACTCATCGAGTTCATTATCCGGACACTGGGCGATCTCTCTGATGGCCAGGCGGTTGTTTTTCAAAAGTCTGCACAGATGCCCCCCCTTGCGGTCGGTAGCCGTTCTGGGTGTGACCTCCATGAGAAAGGTGAATTCTTGGTGCTTGAGATAGGCCAGGATGCTTTCGTCCATTGTCGCTCCCAGATTGTCCGAATTGGAGATGAAGGCGTATCTGTAGCCTTTGTCCAGCAGATTGGACAAAACTCCGGAGGTGACCAGGGCGGTAAAAATGTCGCCATGTCCAGGCGGATTCCATTCCAGTTCGGGATTCTCCGGCCACTTGGCAGGGGAAAGATCTTCGACCAGTATCTTGGGGTATTTGTGCTGCAGAAAGGCATGGGGCAGATGATAGGGATTTTCAAGGTTGCTCACCTGGAGCATGGTGTCCATGTGCGTTCGGAAGCTGTTCATGAACAACAGAGGGATTGAAGTCTGGTATTTATCTCTGAGGACATTTATCTGGTCTACAATCAACTCCAGAAAGGATTTGTCGGCTCTGACCCTGATCAGGGATTTTGCCTTTTCCAGGCCCATGCTGGTACCAAGGCCTCCGTTAAGCTTGATGACCACCAGCTCGGAAATTGCTTCATCAACCCGGTTCTTATATTCGGATATGCTCTCCAGGCTCTCGAATTCTCTTTCTTCAACCGGAAGGATTTCCTGTCTGGTAAGTTTGCCCTGGCTGCCGTAAAGCAGTTGGGAAAAGTAACATTTAAAAAGATTGACAACAATGGGAGGCAAAGACTGCTCTTCCATTTTCAGAGCATAGGGCTTGAATATCTGCATTAGATCCGGATCGGTATTGGAAACACACTCCAGGGTATCTTCTTTCATCATCCATCTCCGAATTGAGTTGTTGCTGAGGCTCAACTTTCAGGGCTGAGCATGACTGGAGGCTGACCTGTGCTGGCCAGCACAGAACCCCAGTAGTTTGAATTAATATTCAGGGTTTTTCTTTTCTGGGTTGCCAGAGACAGGGGCAGATAAACATATCTGTCCTGAAGCATGCTCACCAGCATACTGGTTTTGCCTGCCATTCCCGCATGGACGGCGTGCTGGCCCAGAAATCCGCAGTAAACCCGGTCGTTTGAGTTGGCCGGTACTGATCTGATAATATAGCTTGGATCAATAAACTTTAAGGTTATGTCTTTATTTTTCTTTTTGAAGAATTGATCGATCTCTTGTCTGAGCACAGAACAGATGTCTCCAAGAATTATGTTGCCTGAAAGATCTGCGCCTTTACGTTCAAAAAGTTCCTGTCCGGCGCCTTCAGCCACGACTATGACCGCATGACCACGCTTCTCAAGACGCTTTTCCAGGTGAGTCAGAAAGCCGTTCGGACCGTGCAGCTGAAATCTGGATTCGGGTATAAGGACAAAATTGACCTCTTTCAGGGCAATGGTCGCATGAGCGGCGATAAATCCGGATTCACGGCCCATGAGCCTGACCATGCCTATGCCGTTTGGTGCTCCAAGAGCCTCGGTATGAGCGCAGCGGATGGCTTCTGCGGCTTTTTCCACTGCGGTTTCAAACCCAAAAGTCTTGGATACGAAGTGAATATCGTTGTCTATTGTCTTGGGAATGCCGATTATGGACATTTTATTCCCTCTTTTGTCCACTTCGCGCTCGATGGCCTGGGCAGCCTTCATTGTACCGTCTCCTCCGATCATGAACAAAATGCTGATATTCATTCTCTCCATGGCGTCAACGATTTCCTCAGGCGGCTGGGGGCCACGAGAAGCGGCAAGAATTGTTCCTCCAAACTCATGAATATGGCTCACATTCTCAGGAGTCAACTCCACTACCGGGTGGCCGTATTCCGGCATGAATCCCTGCAGCCCGTAACGTATGCCCAGGACTGAAGGAACTTTATAGTTGTGGTATGCCTCCATGACTATGGCTCTGATAACGTCATTGATGCCCGGACAGAGCCCGCCGCAGGTGACTATGGCGCACTTTGTCTTGGGAGGATCAAAAAAAATTTTGGAACGAGGACCTGCGATTTCTATTTCCAGAGGAATAGTACCATTGGGGGGTTCACCGATCATTTCAGGATCAAGGTGCATGGTCACGGTATCCCTGTTTTCGGTATGTCTCCATAAGGGGAGGGAGGAGGTAATCTTGGCAGGCCCTAACATCTCGATGTTGGTATCGTATTCTGCTGTCATTAAAACTAGTCCTGATATTAAGGGTTAAGTCAACATTTTTGCCAATCAATCCGGAAACAATGATTTTTTAAATGATTAGGAAATCAAACAAAACATCAGCGAATTATATTTTGAAGTTGAGGAAATGCCGCGCGAAGTGAGAAGTTGGTCTGCCGTCATAAACTGCCAGTCCGAAGCTCGAAAGCATCCAGCAGGCAGAAACAGGGTTCCGGAAAAATTGAGTCTGTTTATTGCCGACCAAGGATATTTAAAGCTGAGACTTTGTCAACTTGGAATATACACCTTGATTTAACTGAATCATTCTGCAAACTTCTTTGCATGTGAATAAAATTTACAAACTGGTTGACACCTGTTGATGAATGTTTAAAAATTTTTTAACTATAATTCAGGAGCAGGGGTTATGAGCAAATTTCTGAATCCTTGGCTGGAAATACAGAACATGCGTGAAGAAATCGACAGAATAGTCGATGAAGGCATGGACAGAACTACATCTCGCAAAAAGGAAAAAGAACACTTTGCCTTATGGAGTCCTGTTGCCGATGTTTATGAAGCCAGTGGGCAATATCTTATCGAACTGGAGCTGCCCGGGGTAGACCAGGAAAAGGTCAGCCTGGAGAGCAAGGGTGGTCAGCTCGTTGTTTACGGCGAAAAAAGAATAGAAAAGGACGCCACAGGCAATGTGTATCAGATCCTTGAAAGAACCCACGGACCTTTCAGCCGCAAATTCAATCTTCCCAAAAATGTTGACATGAATGAAATAAGGGCGGTCCTGAAAAACGGAGTGCTGACCATAACCATACCAAAAAAAGAAATTCCCAAGCCATCCGGTGTGAACATCACCATTGAGTGAAAACGGTTGGAATAAGCCTGGTCATCATTTCTCAGAATCAGAAAGCCGGCTTCAAAAAGCATTATTCAGTCGGCATTCTGAACCTGTTCATGTTCAGGGAATTATTCTGCACATTTAACTGTTCCGCATTCACCTTTCCTCAAGTTTCACCTGCCGTGCTTGCGTTTTGCAGTTTTGCTGACGTCCTGAAAAGCTGCCTTCCTGTTGCTGAGTCGTCCGAAAACAGGCTTTTATTTTTTTCTGTTTTCTGATGGCGAAAAACTTGGAATCAATATAATTTTAAGTTTTACTTGTTATTTTTTTCCCAAATTAACTTGACGATCAAAACCGGCTGGTTTAAAAGGTTCTCTTAATTGTCAAGAGCATAATTAACCTTAAATACGGCCGCAATTCCATAACAAAACTATTCCCTCCAAAACTATACCCTGAAAGGAAGGTTTTTGCAGTAATATGTCTATGAAGTTTGCATGTGAAGATATTCACTGCAGTAAAATGGCAAATAAACAATATATAATACTCAGGATGGATTATAAATGAATTTCAGTTCAAAGATAAAACAAAATAAGGCCCGAATACTCAATATCTGGATCAAAAAGTTCACCGACACCTATTCAGAGCAGTCTGCAAAGTTTTTCAGAGACAATCAGGGACAGTTCAGCAATCCGGTAGGCTACACATTTCGTGTAAATATGGAAAAGATTTTCGACGAGCTGTTTCTGGACAATGATCCAGAGAAAATGAGCGAATTTGTTGACGGCATTACCCGCATCCGGGCTGTGCAGGGCTTTACCCCATCTGTATCAGTAAGCTTTGTGCCCATGCTCAGGGAAAGCATCTGGGAAGTATGCGGCAGGGAGATTGCCAGAGAAGGCATGCATCAGGAATGGCTGGAACTGAATGTCAGACTTGAAGAGCTGATGCAGCTGGCTTTTGATAATTATATGTCCTGCCGTGAACAACTCTGGAAACAAAGAGCAGACTTTCTGCATTCCAGAACGCATAAGCTCCTGGAAAGAGCAGGATTCATCACCAAAGCAGGCAAATAGTTTTTTATATATCATGTAAAATGTTTAATCTTTAAAAGAGGTTGCAGCACATGAAAGCGATTAACTCACTGATTCTAGTTTTAGCCCTGATTGTAATCGCCATGCTTGGTGCGGGAGCTCTGGGTATCGAATATCTCTTCGGAGTGATCATACCCTATCTGGCGGTACTCATCTTCATCGTCGGCTTCATAACCAAGATGGTCGGTTGGGGCAAATCCGCGGTACCTTTCAGGATACCGACAACCTGTGGCCAGGCCACAAAATCCCTGCCCATGTTCAAGGACAAATGGAGCAGGCTGGACAACCCCGGAACCAAGCTCGGCACAGTCGGGCGGATGTTTTTTGAAGTTGTCCTGTTCAGATCCCTGTTCCGCAACACCAAGGTGGAACTGCACCCGGGTCAGTATGTAGCCTATTCTTCCAGTAAATGGCTGTGGATTTTCGCCTTAATATTTCATTATACTTTTTTAATTATTGTTCTCAGGCATTTGCGGTTTTTCACGGAACCCATACCCGGAGTAATAGTTTTTCTTGACCAGGCGGACAGCATGTTACAGATTCTGACTCCACCATTATTCATCTCCAGCCTGCTCATACTCGTTGCTCTTGGGTATCTGCTTCTTAGAAGATTTTTTGTGCCCTCAATGCGCTACATATCCCAGCCGGCGGATTATGTACCTTTATTTCTGATCATCAGCATAGTCGTATCCGGGATGCTCATGCGCTATGTAGGTCCGTTCAAGACCGACCTGATGCCTGTGAAGGAACTGGCCATGGGCCTGGTTCAGTTCAGCCCCACTGTGCCCGAGGGTATAGGGCTTACTTTCTATGTCCATTTCTTTCTGTTCTCGGTGCTTCTGATGTATTTTCCCTTCAGTAAGCTCATGCACATGGGGGGAGTTTTCCTGAGTCCCACCAGGAACCTGCCTAATGACAGCCGCGAAAAACATCATGCCAATCCCTGGAATTACCCGGTCAAGGTACATACCTACGAAGAATACGAAGATGATTTCCGGGAAAAAATGGTTGAGGCTGATCTGCCAGTGGTAAAGCCTCTGGAAGAAAAGGCGGAAGAAACTTCAGAAAATGACGAAAAGAAGGAGTAAACAGGAATGGCTATATCAAAACCGGATGTACTATACCGAAACATCAGTCATAAGCCGCCAGAGACCAACTGGATGGATGTGCCCCTGGAGATCAAGCCCGGCAGATACTGTTATGCGGCCGATCCGGGGCCGCTGGAATATGTGGGCATGCCCAATCCCAGGAAATGGAATCCTAAGGACGATGACTGGAAGCTTCCTGAAAACTGGAAGGAAACCTTCATCGGCGGCATGAAGGAAAGACTTGAGAAATTCAGGTCCTTCAAGATCTTCATGGACATCTGCGTCCGCTGCGGAGCATGCGCGGACAAGTGTCATTACTTTATCGGCTCCGGCGATCCAAAAAATATGCCTGTTCTGCGTGCTGAACTGCTCAGATCAGTATACCGCGGGGAGATCACCAAGGCAGGACAGATTCTGGGGCGTTTTGCCGGCGGCCGGGAGCTGACTGAAAACGTGCTCAAGGAAATATGGTATTATTACTACCAGTGCTCTGAATGCCGGCGCTGTTCGGTATTCTGCCCTTACGGCATCGATCAGGCCGAAATCACCATTATCGGCAGGGAGCTGCTGAACCTTCTGGGACTGAACATAGACTGGATCGCCAAGCCCGCGGCCAACTGTTACCGCACCGGCAACCACCTGGGTATTCAGCCTCACGCCTTCAAGGACATGATCGATTTTTTCTGCGACGATATAGAAGAAATCACCGGGATCAGGCCTGAACCCACTTTCAACAAAAAAGGAGCTGATTATCTGTTCATCACCCCATCCGGAGACGTATTCGCAGATCCGGGTACCTATACCTGCATGGGTTATCTCATCCTCTTTCATTATCTCAAGGAAGAGTACGGGATGGACATCACCTGGAGCACATACGCCTCGGAAGGCGGCAATTTCGGTTTTTTCACCTCGCATGAGCTGATGAAGAGGCTCAACGCCAAAATGTACATGGAAGCCAAGCGCCTCGGCGTCAAATGGATCCTCGGCGGCGAGTGCGGACACATGTGGCGGGTTCTGCACCAGTACATGGACAGCATGAATGGTCCCCCCGAATTTCTGGAAGTACCGGTTTCCCCTGTTACCGGCACCAGGTTCGATCATGCCGCATCAACCAAGATGATCCATATCGTTGAATTCGTAGCTGACCTGATAAAGCACAATAAGCTCCCTCTGGACAAGAGCCGAAATGACAATCTCCGGGTCACCTTCCATGACTCCTGCAACCCCTCCAGAGGCATGGGTTTTCTGGAAGAGCCCAGGTATGTGATCAACAAGGTGTGCAACAATTTCTTTGAAATGCCCCTTGAGACCATCCGCGAACAGACTTTCTGCTGCGGCGGCGGATCCGGTCTGAACGCAGGGGAAAACGAAGAAATCAGATTGATGGGCGGCCTGCCCAGGGCCAACGCGGTCAAGTCAGTGCGCGACAGGCATGGGGTAAACATGCTGGCCAATGTCTGCGCCATCGACAGGGCCACCCTGACCGCAATGATGGATTACTGGCAGCCGGATGTAGGCGTGACCGGGGTGCATGAGATGTTGGGCAACGCCCTGATTCTTCCCGGAGAACAGGAGCGGGAGACCAACCTGCGCGGGGAACCATTGCCTGGTAAGGAGGAGGAAGAATAATGTATAATGCCAAATATATTATCCCGGGGCTGATTATATTTGCCCTGCTGTTCACTTTTCCGTTCTGGTACAATCTTGGAGCAGATGCCTATGAACCAGTGGAACTGGAATTGCCCGAAGATTACGACGACTGTCTTGAAAGCACTGAATATATGCGCACCGAACATATGAAAATGCTGGATGAATGGCGCGATATCTACGTAAGGGACGGATACCAGATGTACTGGAGTGAGCTTAAGGAGCAATACTTTCTTATGAGCCTGACTAAAACCTGTATGGACTGTCACGATAATAAGGAAGAATTCTGCGACCGCTGTCACGATCAGACAGCGGTTGATCCTTACTGCTGGGATTGCCACCACATCGAGCCTTAGGAGGGGTGTATTAATGAAGAGCAACAGAAGAAAATTTATTAAGTTCGCAGGACTTGCAGCTCTTGGCTGGAGTATTTGCCCTTCCCTGGCAGGTGCCGGCCCAAGCCGGTACAAAAGGATAGAGGAAGGTCTTAGAGCTGAACGGTGGGCAATGGCCATAGATACCACGAAGCTTACTCAGGAGGTTATGGAGAGAGCCATAGCAGCCTGCCACGAACTGCATAATGTACCCAGGATTGAATCCGATAAGAACATTAAGTGGATCTGGGTGGAGACCTTTTACAACCTGATCTATGACCAGTCGCATCCATATCTGCAGGAACGGCAGTTGCCGGTCCTGACCTTGTGCAACCACTGCGACAACCCGCCCTGTGTGCGGGTTTGCCCCACAAAAGCTACGTTTTCCCGAGAAGATGGGATAGTGCTTATGGATTTTCACCGGTGTATCGGATGCCGGTTCTGCATGGCCGGATGTCCGTTCGGCGCCAGAAGCTTTAATTATTACGATCCCAAGCTTTTCCTGGACGAAGACGAGATAAACCGGGATTTTCCTACCAGAGACATGGGCGTAGTCGAAAAATGTGAATTCTGTGCCCACCTGCTGGACCAGGGTCAACGTCCGGCATGTGTCGAGGCTGCCGAAGGCGTACTTTTCTTTGGCGACGTGCGCGATCCGGAATCGGAAGTCCGTCAGGTCCTGGGAGAGAGGTATTCTCTGGTGCGCAAGCCCAAGCTGGGCACTGAACCACAAGTTTATTATCTAATCTAAGGGGTGTACAATGCTTGAGAAAGCTATACAAGGAAGCGCTTTATACTGGATATGGCTGCTGGTGCTTCTGGCTGTCATTGGAGTGGGCTTTTTTGCCTATCTGACGCAGCTGGATCAAGGACTATCCGTAACCGGCCTGAACCGGGACGTCTCCTGGGGATTTTACATCGCTCAGTTCACTTTTCTGGTGGGAGTGGCCGCTTCGGCTGTGATGATGGTCATCCCCAAATACCTGCACAATCACAAGGCATTCGCCAGAATGCTGATCCTGGGTGAGTTTCTGGCTGTAGCCGCGGTGATCATGTGTCTGCTGTTTATCATCGTGGACCTGGGCCAGCCCCAAAGGCTGTTCAATGTTGTTCTGTATCCCACTCCAAGTTCCATTCTTTTCTGGGATATGGTGGTCCTAAACGGATATCTTTTCCTGAATATCTTTGTCGGCTGGGTGACCCTGCAGGCTGAACGCAAACGGGTCGGCCCCCCCAGGTGGATCATACCTTTTATTTACATTTCCATACCCTGGGCCATCAGTATTCATACAGTTACCGCGTTTCTGTACGCCGGTCTTCCCGGCCGCGATTTCTGGCTGACTGCTGTGCTGGCTCCTTCCTTTCTGGCCTCGGCATTCGCAGCCGGTCCCGCTCTGCTCATACTGCTGGCCTACGCGATAAAGATTTTCGCCAAATGGGATCCAGGCAAAGAAGCCATCCAGTCTCTGGCCAAAGTCGTCATATACGCCATGCTTGCTCATCTGTTCATCATTGCCTGTAAAGTCTTCACCGCAGCTTACAGCATGGTCCCGGACAAACTGGAGCACTACAAGTATCTGTATTTTGGCCTTGAAGGGCATACCATGCTGGCCACTTTCAGCTGGGTTGCCATTTCAGCCGGAGTAATCGCGGTGATTACCCTGCTCTTTCCCAAGAACAGGCAGGCGGACAATATCCTGGCCTTTTCCATGATCCTGGTGCTCATGAGTACCTGGATAGATAAGGGCCTGGGACTGATCACCGCAGGCTTCATCCCAACACCGCTTCATCATATAGCCACCTACATACCCACCCAGACTGAACTGCTCATCACCCTTGGAATATGGGCCACGGGATTTTTGATCATCACTGTTCTTTACAAGGTGGGCATAGGCGTGCGTAAGGAAATCGAATCCGGTTAAGGCCGGTTTGACTCTCAGTTATGAAAGGTATTAAATGAGCCGGATGTTTTTCCGGCTCATTTACTTGTTTTCTTGAAAATGATCATGGGAATAAAGCGAGTGCAGAAATTTCAAAATCAGAAATCTGTGCCTGAATCGTGAAAACGCGCAGAACATGATTTTCTGTACTTAAAATAATTGTTTTGAAAATCCAGCTTGACATTACTTTGTAATTTTGTCTAACTCCTTTGTGACTTTGTTATAAGGTCAAGACAATACGATTATTAAACTAATTAAATCGGAGGTTTATTATGGCTTGGTTGGTAACGGTTGATACGGATAAGTGTACCGGTGACGGCGAATGCGTTGACGTATGTCCAGTTGAAGTCTTCGAGCTCAAGGACGGAAAGGCTGACCCGGTGAACATGGAAGAGTGTCTTGGTTGCGAATCATGTGTCGAAGTCTGTGAAGAAGCTGCTATTACCGTCACCGAACAATAGACAGAGACTTCTTTAAGCGTTTGACTAAAGGGGAGGGCCTAGGCTCTCCCCTTTGTTTTTCAGCCCGCTCAGGGAAAGCAATGCCTCCTGAAGGCCATGCAGTTTTCATCCGGAAGAAATACTTGCCGGATAGAAATTAAGCAGCGGTCTTGATTCAAAGTCAAAAAAAATCAGGCATTCGATGATAAGCTAAAATTGCCTGTTGTGCATGAAAGAAAAAGATACTATTATTATCCTTAATTAGATTCCGTGAGTAAATAGTTTCTCCACGCATGATAAAGATCAGGATTTTAGCCAGGATTGTAAGAGTTCTTTTCAGCAGGTAATCATTAAAAATTTTATGAAAGATTGTCTGGCCTCCAAAGACAACTGCGCAGATGAAGGCAATCAGAAGAACCTTTTCTTATACCAGCAAACTTGAAGAACAAGATCGTTCAGGAGGATCGATGAGTGTAAATATTGACATGAGCCCATATTTTTCAAAATATGAGCAGTTGATGCAGATCGTGGATAATATTTTTAATAAAATGAAAAAAGACTTCAATAACGAAGTCAACTGCGATAATGGCTGTACTGATTGCTGCTATGCCCTATTTGACTTGACTCTGGTTGAAGCCCTGTATTTAAATCAAAAGTTTCAGGAGCTGGATCAGGATTTAAAGTACAGAATTCTGGTTGAGGCTGATAAAACCGACCGCAAAACCTACAAGATCAAAAAAAAACTGTTCAAGAGCCAGCAGCAGGGAGCCCCTGAAGATGAACTGTTGAAGACAGCCGCCACAGAAAAGGTTCGCTGTCCTTTGCTGGACTCGGATAAATGCGTGCTTTACCCTCATCGACCCCTGACATGTCGTTTGTACGGATTGCCCCTGAAGGTGGGCGATGCCGCGGTTACCTGTTCCATGTCCGGGTTTGAGCCGGGTGTACAGTATCCCACGGTTAGTATGCAAAAGCTGCACATTCAGCTGGTAAATTTGAGCCATGAATTGTCTCTGGGCATAAGAAGCAGGTACCCTGAGCTGTATACCGTACTTGTGCCGGTGTCCATGGCTCTTCTGACCGAATACAGTCATGAATACCTGGGCATCCCGACCAGGGAGCAGCAGGAAGACCTGGAAGGCAAGCAGGAGGACCCAAGCAGGCAATGGGTTCTTGGAAACAAGGAGTAGCCGGATTATGAATTCAAACAGCCAAGATGCGAATTTGTCTGACAAAGATAAGCAGAAAAAATTTATTTATGAAAGGCTTTCTCCCAGGAGAAAAAAGTTTATCGACCGTATCGGTTTTGACAGATGGGATCCCTTTCAGGAACCGAAAAACCCCATTGAAATTCGCCGGGACAGCACCCGCAGAACCAGCAAAGAACTCTTTCGCCAGTTTATGTATGAGCGTCCGCCCAGGGACTACAGCAACACGTATGGTCAGGGTGTTCTGGAGATATGTATGGGCATCATCAACGGAGAAGACAGGTACCGGGCCATGTACGAGTTCTCTTTGTGGTACAGTGAACTGCTGCAGCGTGAAAACAAGGAGTTAAAAGAGGGACCTTAGCGGGATTCACCTGTTAAAAAGTATTTTTTGTCTTTCGTCTTCCGTTTTTTTCTTCTCCGTCATTCCGGCTGGAGCCTGCCCCGGA
>SLDX01000103.1 GCA_007125075.1 Desulfonatronospira sp. | reverse complement strand
TTTCTTCTCCTACTTCCAGTTCAATTCCTTCCCGTTTTCCGGCTGTACGCAGTGAAGCTGCCAGGATCTCTACCTGTTGAGATCCTCCGCTAAGACTGACAGTTGTACAGCTTCCGCATCCGGAAACAAGAATTTTTCTGTATTTTCTGGTCATGCCCAGGATTTCCTCCATGGGCTTTATTTCGGCAACGATCATAAATTCACCTGCCTGGTCTGAATAATTAAAATATTTTGTTACTGAAAATTATATGCCAGCTGCAAGGCTTTATACTGTAAGTACCGCGTTATTGCAGAAAAATTAAGCGCATATTTTTAAAAATAGTCCCTCAAAACATTTGAGCCCGCACAACTTTTCTATTTTTGAATCATCATCAGACGACCCGGGTCAAGTCCGATACCTTCAAGCACCTTTGCTGCTCTTTGTACATTATATCCTGTCCAGTAATCACAGCTCTTGAATTTACATTCTCCATCGCCGCATGCATATACCTGGACGTTTTTCGCTCCGGCTTCGAAAGGAGCCAGCAGTTCATACACTCCAACACGACCAAGACCGGGGCTGGAAATTTGGAATACAGATTTTCCAGGTTCTGCTGTATGAACATTGGAATCAGTGAAGTCGCAGATGAACTCGAAAGTAAATTCATAAGGAGCTTCTGCTTCGGCCTTTTTAAGAACTTCTTGAATCCTGGAATGAAAACTCTGTCTGGACTCAAGGCCCAGATCTATGGCTGAGGCCGGACATTGTCCGGCGCAGATACCGCATGCCTGGCACTGGGCAGGGTCGATATCAACCTGCTCATCCCCTGGTCTTGGCACCTGATAGGGACACACCAGAACGCAGTTCAGACATGAGGCGCAATCCTGTGAAACATTGGCCCCCAGGCTGCAGTTCAAACAGCGTCCTGCTTCAGCCTTGGCCTCTTTCAAGTTGAACCCCAGCTCTACTTCATTAAAGTTATTGAGTCTCTTATCCACCGGGATTGAGGTCATGCTTTTTCTTTCAGCCTTTGGTACCTGTGCTGCCACCTGATCATTAAGTTCGTCCAGGACAATCTCTTCCGGAGTATCAGAAGGAGCCAGTCCTCTAAGATAGCGATGGATGGAGGCGGCTCCTCTTCTGCCTGAAGCAATGGACTTAACCACGCTGGTCGGGCCGCTCAAAAAATCGCCTCCAACAAAAACACCTGTCATATTGGTGGCTCCGGTGCCATCCTTGATTTCAACCTTCCCGTCTTCACTGTCAAACAGTTCCGGGACCGTCTCAGTCCTGGGTCCGTAACCGGTGGCCAGAATGATCGCATCCACCTCAATATCGAACTCTGAATCCTGTACACAAACCAGAGCACCTTTTCCCCCCCGGGACTTGTCCACCTTCATCCGTACGCAGCGCATTTTTTCCACATTGTCCGAACCAAGAAATTCCACGGGTGAGGTGACAAACCTGAAGACAACTCCCTCTTCCTGAGCTGTTTCCACTTCGTCTGTACCCGCGGGCATTTCATCCATGGTGCGGCGATAAACAACGCTTACTTCACTGGATCCCAGCCTGAGGCAGGTCCTGGCCACATCAATGGCAGTGTGTCCTCCGCCGATGACCGCGACTCTTTTTCCCGGATAGGGTCTCTTGCCTCTGCTTACATCTTTTAAAAATTCTACCGCGGTCAGCACCCCGGAAAGATCCACACCTCTGCAGTCGGGACAGAAGCTCTTTTCACTGCCAATGGCCAGAAAAACCGCCTGGTATTCATTTCGCAGATAGTGCAGGGAATAATCCCGGCCCAGAACCTGATCAGTTCTGGCTTCTACTCCCAGAGCCAGAATACGTTCAATTTCCTTTCTTACAATTTCCACAGGCAATCTGTATCCAGGAATGCCTCTGGTCATCATTCCGCCCAGCTCATCTTCTGCTTCCAGAACCGTCACTTTATAACCAAGTAAAGCCAGGTCATGAGCTGCGGTAAGGCCTGCCGGTCCGCTTCCGATAACCGCAACCCTTTCAGAATAATAAGGCTCTGCCATTCCAGCCGGAGGCGTATGGACCGCGTTATCCGCTGCAAAACGCTTCAAATCCCTTATGGCCACGGGTTCATCCACCTTGTGTCCCCTGCGGCATGCAGTCTCGCACTCCCGGGTACATATCCGCCCGCAAACCGAGGGAAAGGGATTGGTCAAGCGGATGATTCTGTCCGCTTCCTGCACGTCTCCCCTGGATAGAGCGGCTATGTAGCCGGGTATGTCCATCTGAATCGGGCATGCCGCCTGACAGGGGGACAAGGCTTTCAAATTCATGTATATAATACTCCTTAATTATCTGCGTTAAACTCGAGTAGCATGGTTTTTAGATATAAGGTCATGCGCTTTCGGCCCGGTTGCGTGCGGCCTTAACCGTATTGGACATGAGCATGGCTATGGTCATCGGTCCCACCCCTCCGGGAACCGGGGTAATGGCCGAAGCCTTTTCCCTGACCTCATTAAAAGCCACATCCCCGACCAGCCCATGCTCAGTGCGGTGAATGCCCACATCCACCACCACTGCGTCTTCCTTGACCATGTCCGCGGTGATCATTTCCTTCCGGCCGGCGCTGACCACCAGAATATCCGCTCTTCTGGTCACTTGACTCAGATTTTGGGTTCTGGAATGGGCAATGGTAACAGTGGCGTTCTCATTGAGCAAAAGAAGGGCCACGGGTTTGCCCACTATATTGCTGCGCCCGACAACAACTGCTTCCCTGCCCTGAATGTCCACCTTGCTTCTTTTTAAAAGTTCGATAATCCCAGCCGGCGTGGCTGCCCGAAAACCAGTCTGACCCAGCACCAGACGGCCGACACTCACCGGGTGAAAACCGTCCACATCCTTTTCAACCTTGATTCTGTCCAAAACCTTGTTCTCGTCGATATGACCAGGCAAAGGAAGCTGGACCAGAATTCCGTCGATTTCCTTGTCAGCGTTCAGCCCGTCAACAACAGAAAGAAGTTCTTCTTCAGGCGCGTCAACCGGCAATAGATGCTTCCGGGAAACTATTCCCAGAGCCTTGCAGGCCTTTTCCTTCATATTCACATATACCTGGGAAGCCGGATCTTCTCCGACCAGCACCACCGCCAGGCCGGGAGTTACACCCGCCGCATTCTCAAGTCTTTTGATCTCATCGCTCAGTTCCGCCTTGATGGCTTCGGCCGTTCCCTTGCCGTCCAGTATCTTGTCCTGCATATCTACCTCCTCA
Organism: Desulfonatronospira sp.; assembly: GCA_007125075.1. Classification (GTDB taxonomy): domain Bacteria; phylum Desulfobacterota; class Desulfovibrionia; order Desulfovibrionales; family Desulfonatronovibrionaceae; genus Desulfonatronospira. The sequence goes on along the minus strand of SLDX01000103.1, from coordinate 6,699 downwards.
TCAGTCCGGGCAGGAAATTGTTCTACAAGCTGATTCTCTTGCGGAAATTCCCGTCAGTTTTCAATTTATTATGCTGCTCAGCTGGTTTTATCAAAAGAGCTTTTTGTTTTATTTACTGAATCCGTGAAATCATTTTCTCTCTGCAGGTTCTTAGCAACTTTAACTGCATGGTTTTCTTTGTCTTTACTTCTAACTTTGAACTTTGAACTTTGAACGCCTGCCACGCCGAAGGCGTGGTTGAACTGCTTAAACTCTAACCTTCATTGTTAATAACTGATCAATACGCTTAAAAACTTATCGTTCATTCTGCGCAGGTTCTGGCTTAAGGCCACGACCATGCTCTTGAAGAAATTAAGGGCCAGTTCGCAATCCTCGGATACCAGTTTTTCAAATTTATCCTTGGGCAGCAGCAGAAGTTCGGAATCTTCCACTGCTTCGGCCCTGGAAACATGCTGCCTGTTTTCGATGATAGCCAGTTCTCCGAAAAAATGACCGGCACCCAGTACAACAAGGGTCTGCCTCCAGCCGTCCCCGGCCATCTTGGATATCTGGACCTTTCCGGATTTAATGAGCCAAAGCCCTTTGGTCCTGTCTTCCTCCTGAAAAAGTACTTCACCCTGTCTGGCCTGAACCCTTTCAATTATCCCGGCGATCTTGCGCAATTCATCGTCATTCATATCTTTGAACAAAATCTGCTTTTTCAACGCCTGGTAATCAATCATACCTGCTCCTTTTCTCTAGCATTGTTGATCCGTTCCAGTTTTACCGCGCAAACCTTCAGTTCTGGTATCTTGGCCACAGGATCGGTTTTGGTGCTGGTCAGCATGTTGGCTGCCGCCTCTTTGTAGTGAAAGGGGATAAACACAGTGCCCTTAAGTGATCTTCTGGAAATCAGGGCCATAATCTTTATGCTTCCCCTGCGGGAGGATATTCTTACCATCCGGCCGTTTTCAATACCGGCCCCGGCCGCATCTTCAGGATTGATTTCGACATAGCCTTCCGGTGAAGCCCTGTTGACCGCCTCAACCCTTCTGGTCATGGTTCCAGTGTGATACTGCAAAAGCTCCCTGCCCGTGATCAAAGTCAACGGGTATTCAGAATCAGGAAGTTCTTCAGAAGGTCTGTAGTTCACAGAGGTAAAAACCGCCTTTTTCTTGGGAAAGCCGCCTTTGAACAGATAGGGGGTACCTGGATGATCTCTTGTGGTGCACGGCCACTGCAGTCCTTTTCTCTCAATCCTGGAATAGTTCATTCCAGCCAGAGCAGGCCACATCTTCCCGGCCTCACTGAATACGTCTTCAGCACTCAGATAATGCATGTCATAACCAAGCTTCCCGGCAAGGCGGGTGATGATCCAGGAATCTTCCCTGGCTTCGCCCGGAGGGTCAACAGCCTTGCGCACCCTTTGCACCCTTCTTTCGGTGTTGGTAAAAGTTCCGTCCTTTTCCGCAAAACAGGCTGCAGGCAGGACAACATCGGCCAGTTCCGCAGTCTCGGTCAGAAAAATGTCCTGCACCACCAGAAAATCCAGCTTTTTCAAAGCTTTGACTGTATGATTTATATCCGGATCGCTCAGCACCGGATTTTCTCCTTTAATGAACAATGCCTTAAGATCGCCTCTGCGGGCTGAGTCCACCATTTCTGTGGCGGTAAGCCCTGGTCGTGGTGAAAGCCCAGCCTTCCAGGCCCGTTCAAATTTTTCGCGTACTTCCGGAATACTCACGCTTTGATATCCGGGATAGAAGTTGGGAATACAGCCCATATCCGTGGCTCCCTGCACATTATTCTGGCCGCGAAGCGGGTTGACCCCGGTGGAGCGCCGGCCAAGATTTCCGGTCATCAGCGCCAGATTGGCGATACAGAAGACATTGTCAGTGCCGTGAGTGTGCTGGGTTACGCCCATGGTATAGTAAATACCAGGGCTTGAGGCTTTGGCATACAGACGCGCAGTTTCAATTATTTTTTCAGCCGGGACTCCGGTAATCTTTTCCCCGTATTCCGGTGTATATTCGGACAGGGACTCTTTGAAAGCGTCGAAATCCTGGGTTCTGGCGTCAATAAATGACCGGTCAATCAGATTTTCTTTGACTATGACATGCATGATGGAATTAATCAGGGCAACGTCAGTACCCGGCTTGAGCTGCAGCCAGTTATCGGCCCGTTTGACCAGTTCGATCCTTCTCGGATCGATGACGATCAATGCGGCCCCTTTCTTCAAAGCCTTTTTCATCTGCAGCCCGATGATGGGGTGTGTCTCCGTAGTATTTGAGCCTATTACCAGCAGAAGATCATTGTCCTTTATCTCCTCAATGGAGTTGGTCATTGCTCCGGAGCCGAACACTGTTGCCAGACCGGCAATCGTGGAGCTGTGTCAGTATCTGGCGCAATGATCAACGTTGTTTGTGCCAATCACCGCGCGTATTAATTTCTGAAAAAGATAGTTTTCCTCATTGGTACACCTGGCTGATGAAAGCCCTCCAATGGCGTCCGGACCTGAATTCTCCTTAATTTCCCTTATTTTGAAAGCTATGTATTCCAGGGCCTCATCCCAGGAAACTTCCTTAAAGTCCTGGAAACCGGCTAAGCGCTGCCTTGGTTTTCCTGAGCCGTAGGGCTGGTCGGAATCCTCCAGGACCCAATTGCTTTTGGGATTGACTCTGATTAATGGTCTGGAAAGCCTTTCCGGGCTGTGGACGAATTCATAGGCAAATCTGCCCTTGGCGCAGAGCATGCCCTCATTGATGGTGTTTTTTCTGGAATAAACCCTGACTATTTTATTTTTCTTAACGGCAAGGGTCAGATTACAGCCGCAGCCGCAATAGGAACAGACAGTATCCACCTCCCTGAATTTCTGACGTCCCTTGTTGGACCACATCTTGCCAGTCAGGGCTCCTGTCGGGCAGACTCCAACGCATTGCCCGCAGAATTCGCAGTCCAGATCCCTTTCAAATGGCGGAGTAACCTTGGTCCAGAGCCCCTTGTAGGAAAAATCGATGGCTCTTGCTCCCTGGATCTCTTCGCAGATGCGCACGCATTGCCCGCACATCACGCACTTCTCCATCTCCCTGGACACAAAGGGATTGTTGTCCTGTGTATTGTAAATTCTTCTGGTTCCTTCAAATCTGTTTTCTCTGATGCCATAGTAATAGGCCAGTTCCTGCAGTTTGCAGTTGCCGGCTCTTTCGCAGAGCATGCAGTCATTGGGATGGTCGGACAGAAGCAGCTCTATGTTGGTGCTTCTCAATCTTTCGAGATATGGAGTTGAACTCCTCACCTGCATGCCATCCTGAACGAAAGTGGCGCAGGAGGCTACAGGCCTGGGATTTCCGTCCACTTCCACCAGGCAGAGCCTGCATCCCCCGAAAGTAGTCAGCTCGGGGTTGTGGCACAGGGTGGGAATGGTGATTCCCAGTTTATTCGCGGCGTCCAGAATCGTACTGTTTTTATCCACGGATATCTGTTCGCCGTCTATATTCAAATTAACCATATATATCCTTCTCTTCGGCCCCTATTGAATATGTATTGCCCCGAATTTGCAGGCGTCGAAACAGGAGCCGCACTTTATGCACAGCTGCTGATCAATTTTATGCGGCTTCTTGCGTATACCCCGGACGGCATCTGCAGGGCATACCATTTTGCACATGCCGCAGCCGGTACAGTTTTCCGGTATGCACGAAAAGCTGAGCAGATCTTTACACACCATTGCCGGGCACTTCTTATCCTTAATATGCACCGCATATTCATCCCGGAAATGCCTGATAGTGCTCAAAACCGGATTGGGCGCAGTCATGCCGAAGCCGCAAAGCGAAGTAGTCCTGATGTGCGCGCCCAGTTCCTCAAGCAGCTCGATATCCCAAAGCCGTCCCTTTCCTTTGGTTATCCTGTCCAGAATCTCGTACATTCTTCTTATGCCTATGCGGCAGGGAGTGCATTTGCCGCAGGATTCAGCCTGGGTAATTTCCAGAAAAAACTTGGAAGTGTCCACCATGCAGGTGTGTTGATCAAATACTACCATTCCGCCGGAACCCATGATCGTTCCCGCCAGAGCCAGAGACTCGTAATCAATCTGGTGATCCAGAAAAGATTCCGGAATGCAGCCTCCGGTAGGTCCGCCCAGCTGAACCGCCTTAAAATTCCTGCCATTGGATATGCCCCCGCCGATATCGTAGATGACCTCCCTCAAAGTCGTGCCCAGAGGAATTTCCACCAGACCGGTATTATTCACCTTGCCGGTCATGGAAAAGACCTTGGTCCCACCGCTGGTTTCTGTCCCCAACCCGGCAAACCACTCCGCACCCCTGCTCATGATTCCGGGAACATTGGCCAGTGTCTCAGCGTTGTTGACTATCGTCGGTCTGTTCCACAGTCCTTTTTCTGCTGTGCGGTGCATCCTGGGCACAGGCATGGCTCTTTTGCCCTCTATGACCTTCAGCAGGGCGGTAGCCTCGCCGCTGATAAAAGCTCCCGGCGCGGGGTAGAGCCTGATGTCCAGGTCTTGTCCGCTGCCAAAAATATTTTTGCCCAGCAGGCCCTGTTCATAACACTGTTTCAAAGCCCTGCGCAGTCGCTGGACAGCCAGGGCGTAGCTGTCCCGGACATAAATGTAACCTTTATCAGCTCCAATTGCCCTGGCACAGATCATCATGCCTTCTATTATGCTGTGCGGATCTCCTTCCATGATGCATCTGTCGGCAAACGCGCCCGGGTCACTTTCGTTCCCGTTGCAGACCACATATTTTTTATCCGAGCGCGTTTTCCGGGCAAACTCCCATTTATGTCCCGCGGGAAAGCCGGCACCTCCTCGGCCCCTCAGATTGGAACGCTTGATTTCCTCAATAATTTCTTCTGGATTCATCAGCGTATAAGCTTTGCGCGCGGAGCCGTAGCCACCTGCGGCAGCATAGGCATCCAGTTCTTCAGGATCTATCTCTCCGCAGTGAGAGAGTACAACTTTGGTCTGACCGGAATGAAACCGTTTATGCTCGTCCCCGGCCATCCATTCCCGGATTGGCCGGCCATGAATAATGTGTTCTTCAAATATTCTGGGAACCATGTCCGGCTTGATGCCTTCATAGGTGGTTTTTTCTCCTTTGAGGATCACATCCACCAGGACATCCCTGGAACAGAACCCTCTGCATCCCACCTTCTGAGTCATGCATCTGTTATTAAAGCCGGTTTTAATGCCGGAGGATCTGCTCAGGTTCTCAAATGCCCGAAGAACTTCCCCTCCGCCCGCGGAAACGCTTCCTGTCCCGGCGCATACTTTTACAACTGCCTTTTTATCGTCCATTAATCCGTTGCTCTTAGCTTATTAATTTCCTGCATCATCTTGCTGATGTCCATCTCGCCTTGAACCCGGCTGTTTATGGCCACAACCGGGGAGATTCCGCAGGCTCCCACGCAGTTGACTTCTTCCAGAGTAAACAGCTGGTCATCAGAAGTATCTTCATCACCCAAAAGATCCAGTTCCATCCGCACTCTGCCGAGAATTTTCTCCGACCCCTTGATATGGCACGGAGTACCGCGGCATATGGTGATGATATTCTTTCCCCTTGGTTTCAAATGGAACTGAGAATAAAAGCTGGCTATCCCGAAAAAATGGCTGGGATGGATATCCAGCTCACTGGCTATCCGGTAGACTGCATCTTCAGATATATAGCCGTAATGCTTTTCAATATCCTGCAAAATAGTCAGGACGTTGCCCTCATTTTCAAGGTAGTTGTCAATAATTTTATCCAAGCATTCATCCATTATAATCTTCCTCAGCGCTTTGCTTATTCATCTGGAGTTTTAATCTCCCCAACTGTGTTTAGAAATATTCAAATACTGTAATGTCAAAAATTAATACTGAAATAAATGTTTTAATTAATGCATAGCTCAGATTATGCGCAAGATATAAAAAAAGAATACAAAGATCAACCTTAAATAATCCTGAATCTGCGAGGTCCAGCATCCGCATTCCGGCAAAACACCGTCTGTTCCCGTCAGGCGCAATTCACTCGGTACTGACTGTCTGATTGTTTCCCATCATTTTCTGATTAATGAATCCTAAAATGCCCGGACATAAGGCACAGGTCAGGGCTAAAAAGGCGGGCAAATCAAAACTGAGCGGGACGGAACCTGGAATGCAGCCTGTTTGTTCCGGCGGGCACGGTTTTGAGTTACTTCTTCATTATAAAAATAACCATTATCGAACCTAAATGCTACTTTAAATTTGATCATTTTATGCATCAAGATTATGTTGTGGTTTTTCTATGCCGGTATTATCGAATGTTTTTTTCCAGGCGCGCATGTTCAGCACGGTTCCGCTTTGGTCATCGATGTCCAGAACTACCCCGTGCAGAACCACCTCTCCTGTGGCCGGCTCAAACCTTTGAGGCAGTGCGTGTACAAAGGCCTTAACAGCGGGCTTGGAATCCATGCCGATCACTGAATCTTCAACGCCGCACATCCCCACGTCAGTTATGTACCCGGTATGCCTGTCCACTATCTGAACATCATTTGTCTGGACATGGGTGTGCGTGCCGATCAGGGCGCTGATCCTCCCTCTTAGAAACTGAAGCATGGCTCTTTTCTCTGAAGTGGCTTCCGCATGGAAATCAATGATGATTGTATTGATTTTTATTTTGGAGAGGATATCTTCAGCGCAGCGAAAAGGACAGTCCAGCTTGTCCATGTAAATTCTTCCCTGCAGATTGA
>SLDX01000130.1 GCA_007125075.1 Desulfonatronospira sp. | reverse complement strand
CGGAAAAAATGAATCTCAAGCTTGTTGAACCTTTGCGGGAGCTGTTCAAGGACGAGGTACGCAAAGTGGCTCTTGAGCTGGACATACCTGATTCTCTGGTCTGGCGTCATCCTTTTCCGGGCCCCGGTCTGGCCATAAGGGTCATAGGGACCATTACTCCTGAAAGGCTGGATATTCTGCGCAAGGCCGATCGCATCGTTCAGAACGAGCTTATTGCCGCCGACTGGTATGCCAAGGTCTGGCAGGGGTTTGCAGTCCTGCTGCCCCTGAAGACAGTAGGCGTAATGGGAGATGAACGCACCTACGAACATGTTGTGGCCCTGCGGGCTGTAGACAGCGTGGATGCCATGACCGCGGACTGGACCAGACTCCCTTCCGAGATTCTGGCCACAATATCCAACAGAATAATCAATGAAGTGCAAGGGGTAAACAGGGTGGTTTTCGACATATCATCCAAGCCTCCCAGCACTATTGAGTGGGAATAGGACAAGAGGTAAAAAATGTTTGGAATTGGCACAACCGAGCTTCTGGTGATTCTGGTGGTGGCCTTGCTGGTCCTGGGACCCAAGAAGCTGCCTGAAATCGCCCGTTCCCTGGGCAGGACGCTGGCGGAGTTCAAGCGGGTGAGCACCGATGTCAAGCGAACCATCGACCTCGAGGTCGAGGAAGAGGAAGAAAAGGAACGGCGAAAACAGCTCAGGGAAAAAATGGCCAAAAAGAAGACCGAACAGAAAAAACAATTTCAGGAAGAAGGCGAAATCAAGGACGAACAGGCGGTTGATTCGGAGAAAAAGGAGTCTGGCGACTCTTCTGGCGGGGATGAGCAGAAGCCGGAGCAGCACCTGGCAGATAAAAATATTCAGGAACAGGAAAAAAAGGCTGATCCCCGGTCATGACCAATGAATCCAAGGCAACATCCATCCAGGAAGAAGTTCACGAAGAAGTCTCATCATTAGATGAGCCAATGAGCTTTACCGAGCATCTCGAAGAGCTTCGTTACCGGCTTTTTCGAATCATTATTGCGGCTTTTGTCGGATTTCTCATCTGCTACGCTTTTAAGGAAAGACTGTTCAACATTCTCATGGACCCGCTGGTAAGGGTGCTCCCTGAAGCCAGTTCCATGATTTTCACCGGATTGCCCGAAGCTTTTTTCACCTACCTCAAAGTAGCTCTTGTGGCTGGAATATTCTTGGCCAGCCCATACATCTTTTACCAGATCTGGCGTTTTATCGGGCCGGGAATGTATGATACTGAAAAAAAATTCATCATTCCCATAGCTTTCATTTCTGCGGCATTTTTCGTGATTGGAGCTCTTTTCGGCTACTTTGTGGTCTTTCCCATAGGATTTCAGTTTTTTGTCGGCTTTGCCAATGAAATGATACAGCCTATGCCTTCCCTGCGGGAGTATTTCAGCTTTTCCATCAAGCTGCTCTTTGCTTTTGGACTCGCTTTTGAGCTTCCTCTGTTTATTTTCTTTCTGGCCCGCATGGGCATAGTCAACTCAAAGCTTTTACGCAAACAGCGCAAATACGCCGTATTGCTCATTTTTCTGGCAGCCGCCTTTCTGACTCCACCGGACATCATCAGCCAGATTCTCATGTCCGGCCCATTGATAGTTCTATATGAATTGAGCATCTGGGTGGCCTATTTATGGGGAAGGGAGAGTAAAGACAAAAAGAAGTCTGTGGACGATGAGGAGGATGAGGATTAATTATTTAGATAACTTTAAATAAATTCCCGGGAGAGCATATGAGGCGGGCTAGCATTAACCGTGAGACTCTTGAGACTGGAATCGAACTGGAACTGAACATCGATCAGGCAGACGCGCTGCCTCGCGAGATCAAGACCGGGGTTGGCTTTTTCGATCACATGCTGGTCCTGCTTGCCCACTGGTCAGGCATGGGGCTCAGGCTTCGGTCCACAGGGGACCTGCATGTAGATGCGCATCACAGCCTGGAGGATGTAGGCATTTGTCTGGGCCGGGCTCTGGAAGAAGCCCTGGGCGATAAGAAAGGCATCAGCCGTGTGGGCTGGGCCAAGGTTCCACTTGATGAGGCCTTGTCTGAATGTGTTCTGGACATTTCAGGCAGGCCTTATTTGGTTTATACCGGAGATCATCTGCTTCCCCCGCTTATCGCCGGACAGGAAAAAGATATCTGGAGGGAATTTTTCAAGTCTCTGGCCTTCAATTCCAGGATGAACCTGCATCTTCATTTTCATTACGGGCAAAACGGCCATCATCTGCTGGAAGCGGCCTTCAAGTCCCTGGGACTGGCCTTGCGCCAGGCTGTGAAAATTAAGCGGGAAAATCTGTTGAGCACAAAGGGGGCATTGGATTGAGACCAATGTTCAGAGTCTTCCTGTTCCTGATCATTTCCGCGGCATTGATAAGCTGTGCTCCCAGGGAACCTGCAGTACATCCCGAAGAAAGTGCAGTAGTGGCGGTTGCCGGTTTTTCTCAGCCAAAGCATCGCAGGGAAATGCTCACCAGACATGTTACTGTGGATCAGGAAGTAATTGATGATGAAATTCTGCGGATGCTGGACAGCGATCTTGCAGTTCTGGCGGGAGAGAGCCGGCAGGAAATCATCGGTCCGGCAGCGGTGAAAAAATGCAGGGAACTGCAGGATCTGGACATCGATCAGGAAGGAGGGACCTTTCATTACTGGGTTCAGACCGGCAAGTGCGTTCAAGCAGATTATATACTGGTTCCGTTTGTCTTTAAATGGAAGGAAAGGAAGGGTGGAGAATGGGGCGTGGAGGAACCGGCCGCAGTAACCCTTGAACTCAACCTGATCAATGTGCGTACCTTTGAGCACTACCGGTATTTTTTCGATGAACGTCAGAAATCCCTGTTTGAGGATCTTTCCAGAGCAGGCAGATTCTTCAAGCGCGGGGGGAGATGGATTTCAGCCAGATCGCTGGCTAATGAAGGACTGGAAAAAGGGATAAGGGAGCTTGGTTTATGATTTTGTTTCCGGCAATCGACATTAAGAACGGTCAGTGCGTAAGGCTTAGACAGGGCCTTGAGAATGAGGTCACCGTTTTTTCCTCCGATCCCACGGCAATGGCTGAGCATTGGGCAAGGCTCGGGGCCTCCTGGCTGCATCTGGTGGATCTTGACGGGGCTTTTTCCGGGGAACCGGTCAATTATCATCTGATTGCCTCCATCTGCGACGCGGTGAACATTCCTGTTCAGCTTGGAGGCGGCATTCGCGACCGGGGCACGGTCAAAGCTTATTTCAAGGCCGGGGTACACAGGCTGATCATAGGCACCATGGCTCTTGAGGACAGGGAACTATTCAAAGAGCTGTGCCGGGAGTTTCCGGACAAGATCGGAGTATCCCTGGACGCAAGGGACGGCAGGCTGAGATCAAGGGGCTGGGTGGAAGACACCGGAATCACTGTGGATCAGGTTTTGCCTGAGCTTGAAAGCATGGGTGCGGCTTTTTTCGTCTATACGGATATTTCCCGGGACGGAATGCAAAGCGGGGTGAACATCTCCGCTCTGGAACACGTCCTTGAGATTACAAACAAGCCGGTCATTGCAGCCGGGGGAATCTCCACTCTTGAAGACATTCAGGAAATCTTTCCACTGAGCCGCAAAGGGCTGCACGGGGTGATAACGGGCAGGGCCATTTACAGCGGCAGTCTGGATTTAAAGACCGCGCTGAGATGGATTGCGGATAACAGTTGACCACCTTCGGCGTGGCAGGCTATCCCTTTTTCTTGGCCAGTCTGTCCTGCAGACCCTTGATCAGTATGGGCCAGGCAATGGTCGCGTCTGAATATACCTCGGCATATCTGCCGCCCTGTTCCGGACTTACAAATTTGCCCCAGGAAGTGCCCTCCTGATAGGTGCAGCCGGACAAGCCTCCCCAATGGACCGGTTCAGGACAGATACGCACTCCATATTGGAACCGGCGCATGGGAAATTTGATATTTTGCAGCTTCTGGGCGGCAATTTCCAGAAAAGGCCCTACCTGCTGAGCCCAGTTTCTGGGCACCCCACCTCCGATGGTGAAAATGCCGATTTTTTTGCTCTGGGTAATTTTTTTAGTATAGCTGAAGAGATCAAGAAAAGGATTAAACATAAAGCCCGTGTTTTTCCAGGGCTCAAATTCCGGTCCGGTGTCCTGTTTGCGAAGCATGTGCGTGGCCATGTCCAGGGCCAGCTCGGAATCAGTAAATGCCGGGATGTATACAGGAATATTTTTCTGGCAGGCACTTTTGAGGATGCCCGGTCCCGGAACATTGCGTTCCAGATAGCCCCCTATGGCCCGGCAAATGATCTCTGAACTAAGTATCTGATTTTCATCCATTTCATCCATGACCTTATGGATGATTTCCTCTGCCTGGACAAAGTTGATCTCCGGTTCAAGAGTGTCGTAGACCCTGTTGAACCCGTGCCTGAACAACTCTTTGTCATTCATTTTGTGTTTTTCATATTTGAAGTGCTTAAGACCAATGGATTCTATAAACCCATGAGCTATGAGCGCCCCTGTAGATACGACTACGTTCAGCCAGCCTTCGTCGATCATCTTGCACAACAGCCTGCCCATCTTGGCCACGGTCATGGCCCCGGAAAACGTGCCCACTACAAGACAATCCGGATCAGAGACCATTTCTTCCAGAACATTCAGGGCCTCTCCCAGGCTGCGTCCGCTGAAGGCCGTTTTTTCCATGGCTCTCAGGAGTTCGTCAAAATCGTTGATGCTGTCAGTATCAAGGGGTTCCAGAGGAGTCAGGCCCATGCTTTCAGGATCGCCAAGGACATTGATGCTGCGGATATCTTTTTCAGACATGTTCATCCCTTATTGATTGTTGAATATTAATCATTCAAGATATGAGGGCTGCGCAAATTAATCGGAACGCGGTCGAAATCAAGCAGTAAGATTATTTACAGTGCGAAAATAGCTCAAAAGGATCTTGATGATGCATTTAACCCCCACGGATTCGGATACGACGTTGCCGGCCTGGGGAGCCAGTTCGCAGAAGTCCATGCCTACAAGCCCGGGACCCGGCCATAAATTTCTCCAGAATTCACTGATCCAGTTGTAGCTAAGGCCTCCAGGTTCGGGAGTTCCTGTTCCGGGCATGATTGATGGATCAAGCCCGTCCGCGTCAAAGGTGATGTATACAGGCCCTGAGCCGATAAAAGACCTTACTTCCCGGGCAGCCGCGGCTGGGCCTGGCAGATCCCATGGATGCAGGATCAAGATCTGTTCCGGATTATTGTTGATAATTTCGAACTGCTCACGGTCCATACTGCGCGTACCCAGAGAGACGGTTTTTAGGCCCAGTTCACTGACCCTGGACATGATGCACCCATGCGAAAAGGGACTTCCCTGATACTCCGGGCGCAGGTCGGCGTGAGCGTCTATCTGGATAACCGTCAGATCAGGGTGGGCCGCGGCATAAAATCTGATCAGAGGCAGGGCTATGGAATGTTCTCCGCCCAGAGTAAGAAAAAAGTCCTCTGCCGGGTCATATCCTTTCAGTACTTCGTCCATGTCCAGGTGGAGCCTGTCGGGTCCGGCTGCGCTGGGCCTTTGAAAGGGAAGGGTCTTAAACGAACACAGGTCGCTGATATCTGCGTTCAGCTGCGGATCAAAGGTTTCGATCTGATAGCTGGCCCTCAGAAGAGCCTCTGGTCCGTTCTTGGTCCCGGATCCAAAGCTCACCGTTCCCTGATAGGGCACAGGCCACACATGAACAAGGTGGGGTCCCTGAATTTCTTCCAGATCAAGGAATGCTGTATACATGTTTTTCCTCAGGGCAGAAATACGGCTACGGATATCGTGGTGCTCCAGAGCCCGCCCACTCCGGTGGTAACGCAGGGCGCGGATGCAGAATCAACTATTTGTCCGCTCATCATATAGATCTGCCTTCTTTCATCATAATCCTTTTCAGGATCAAAATCTATGCCCAGAGTGGTGGCAAGCATTGTTGAGGCCAGGTCTTCGGCAAAATCGCCGATTTCATTTTCATCCGCGCCGAATGCGGTGTGTTCTGAAATATATCCGTACTGGCTTGCATCGGCAGGAAAAGCCATGCCGACGGCAGAGCCCACCAGCCTGCCTTTTTCATTGGTCGAGTTCCTGGCCATGACACAAAAGGTCAATTCCCCCGGCAGCAGCACTTTTATTCCTTCCTGTACCGAAATCATCCTGCAGTGAGGGGGGTAAATGCTGGAAACATATACCAGATTCTGTTTTTCAATGCCTGCGTCGCGCAGAGCCAGCTCAAAGGACTGCAGCTTGTTCTTATGTCTTCCGATTCCGCGGGTAAAGAAAGCGCGGCTGGGTACGAACGGTCGCTGGAGCATCAGGCGCATCCTCCATCAAATATATATGCTTCGTCATTATTATTCAAACGTCAAAACAAAACTGTATATCCAAAGCGTAAAAACAAGTCAATGTCAATAATCAAAAAAGGCTTAAGCCTGCAGATCGGATCAAAGATCAAGATCTCGATCAGGGCATGCATGTATTATAAAAGAGGGTCAGATTGCTTAGCCGATTGACAGAAAAGAGAAAAGACTGCTCTTTTCAAGAGGGTTTTTTGCTTCTGAGCAGAGGCTGGGTGATGCCGATTTCCTCAAGATCCTTCTTGACCCTTTCGATTTCCGAGGATGGGGAGTCAATCTCCACAAGAACCCTGTACCATGGCTCATTTCCGGCAAAAGCCCTGGTTATGGATGCTGAAAAGCCTGCATTGTTTAGGATCTGCTGCAGACGATCCGCCCTTTCCATATTCTGAAAAGAGCCCACCTGGTAGATGTATGTAAAAATTTCAGGATCAGCTTCGGGATGAGCTTCAGTCAAAGCGGCTGTATCAATGGAGTCCTGCGCGGGAGCCTGCGGCTCTTCAACAGGCAAGGGTCTGTCCCGGACTGGTGATGGCGGGGCTGAGCGCAGCCGGTCATAAAATTCGAGTTCTTCGGGACGCAGGATGCGATCTGCTGGAGCCTGCTGTTCATCCTTGGGCATGATCCTTGAAATGTCCGGGATGACATCTTCAGGATTGTAGCCCCGGCCCACAAAGACACCCAGAATGAAGGCCCAGATAATGGCCAGCAGAGCAAAAGCACCCAGGGACAATGTTCTGCCCGGAGTCAGCTGCAGATTCAAACGGGAACCGTTCTGGTTCTTACGACTGGAGTTTTTGGTGTTCTTTGCGGCCATTATCTACATCTTTTCTGGAGCATGGACCCCCAGTAGATTGAGTCCTGTTTTAAGCACACGGGCCACTGCCCGCAAAAGAAGCATTCTGGCCTGAACCAGTTCCGGTGTGGCGGCGTTCAGGACAGAGTGTACGGTATAATAACGGTGCAGAAGCCCGGCCAGTTCCTGCAGATAGTAGCTGATGTGATGAGGACTCAAGTTTTTGGCTGCAGCTTCCACCATATCCTGAAATACGTCCAGATGCTTGAGCAGGCTCAAGTCTTCGGGAGTCTTCAGGAGGGGAAGCAGGGCTTCCGGGTCGCTGCCAGGCAGCTGGCCTCTTTCTTCGGCCTTGGCGAATACCGAACAGATCCTGGCGTGGGCGTATTGAACGTAAAAAACCGGATTGTCCATGCTTTTCTTCTTGACTTCTTCAAGGTCAAAGTCCAGATGGCTGTCGCTTTTGCGGCTGAGAAAGATAAATCTGCAGGAATCAACGCCTACTTCATCCATGACTTCTCTTAGAGTGACGAATTCACCTGAACGGGTGGACATGCTTATCTGGCTGCCTGCGCGAAGAAGATTGACCAGCTGGACCAGGATGACCTGCAGGCTGTTTTCAGATCTGTCCAGGGCCTGTACGGCGGATTTCATCCTGGGAGCGTACCCATGATGATCAGCGCCCCAGATGTCCACCAAGGTCTCAAAACCGCGGGAATACTTGTTGTGATGATAAGCTATGTCCGAGGCAAAATAGGTCAGCGATCCGTCCGACTTGCGCAGAACCCGGTCTTTGTCGTCTCCGAACAAAGTGGATTTGAACCACAGCGCCCCTTCGTGGTGGTAGGCAAGGTCCCGGCTGCTGAGAAATCCCAGTGTTTTCTGAACTTCCTGCTTTTCCAGAAGGCTCTTTTCGGAAAACCAGTGCTGGTGTTCAACTCCGAAATGTTGCAGATCTTCCCTGATCCCGTCCAGGATGACCTGAACAGCCGTTTCTCTGCAGATATCCATGGCCTGGTCTTCGGATTCTTTAAGCAATGAGCATGCATGTTTGCTGAAAATTATCCCGGCCACGTCCTTCAGGTATTCACCCTGGTAATGTTCCGGTTCAAGGCTTATCATCCGGCCGCAGAGATTCTGATACCTGACCCATGTTGAATGCCCCAGAACATCCATCTGCCTTCCCGCGTCATTCAGGTAGTATTCCGTGGAGACATCAAACCCGGCAAAGCGCATGATTCTGGTCAGGGAATCACCCAGGGCGGCTCCCCGGCCGTGACCGATATGCAGCGGTCCTGTAGGGTTGGCGGAAACGAACTCAATAAGTACTTTCCTGTTTTTCCCCAGCCCGGAAGATCCGAAGTTTTCCTGCTCCCTGATTATGACCGGAATCAACTCCTGCCAGAAAGAGGCCTTGAAGTGAAAATTAAGAAATCCCGGGCCGGCGATCTCGATCCGGTCGATCTTATCGGCTCTTGGTTCAAGCAGACTCTTGATTTTTTGAGCCAGATCCACTGGTTTCTGTCCGGCCTGTCTGCTTAGAAGCATGGTCAGATTACAGGCCAGATCGCCGAACCGCTTTTCCCGGGGCGGCTCGATCACAGTTCTTTCCGGCCATTCAAGGCCAAGTTCTTCTGCCACATCTTTGAGGTGGTCATGAATATAGTTTCCGGCGTTCATCAGTACTCAGGACCGGAAATATTTCTGCTTTTTATATCTGTGTCGCGCCCAAGAATCTGAGGAATCATTCTGGTGAGCACTCCCTTGGGGCCTAGTTCCGCAAAATCCTCTGCACCCTGTTTATGCATATTTTTAATCAGCTGGGCAAAGTAAACAGGAGAAGTCATCTGGCTGGACATGATCTTCTTTACCATTTCCGGATTGTGTTCCGTATCAGCTGTTGAGTTGAAAAATAAAGGCGTCTGCGGCGTCTTCCAGTTCAGCCTGTTCATGAACCCGGCAAGTTCTCTGGCTGCCTCGCGCATCATGGGGCTGTGAAAGGCTCCGCTGACGGAAAGGGTGATCACTTTTCCTTTTGCTTCACGAATCAAAGGCTCAAGATGTTTAAGCGCTTTTTTTTCTCCGCTGACCACAAATTGTCCCGGGGTGTTATAGTTGGCAATCAGGAGTACCTGGTCATTCCCGGCAACCTGGGCGACCAGTTCCTCGACACGGTCTTCATCCAGTTTCAAGACCGCGGCCATGCCTCCTGATGAATCCGGATCAGCTTCGGCCATGAGCCGGCCTCTCAGAGCGGTGAGCTTTAAAGTATCCTCTGCTTCCAGAATTCCGGCGGCACAAAGAGCTGAAAATTCACCCAGACTGTGTCCGGCCATGCATTCCGCGCCCAGCCTGGAGCGGAAATAAAACCAGAGTCCCAGGTTGACTGCGGTCATGGCCGGCTGAACGTATCTGGTCTGATCCTTTTCTGCAGAGTCCTTGTCCCAGAAGATCTCCCTCAAGGGCTGTCCGGATGCGGCTTCGGCCATTTTCCAGAGTTCCATGGCTCCGGTATCGGCCTCTGCCAAAGCCCGGCCCATGCCCTGTTCCTGGGAGCCTTGACCGGGAAATAATACCGCCTTAAGCTGTGTGGACATCGCTTCCTCCCAACAGTAAATTTTAACTATTACTTGTTTTCTTGAAAAAAGTCGAGAGTTCTAACCGGGGTATTTTGAACATGCGGGACGCCGATCTTAGAAGTGAACTGAACCTGAAGGGGTTTGAGCTTAGCCCGGATCAGCTTCAGGGGCTGAAGATCTATCTGCAGCTTCTGGTCAAATGGAACAGGGCTGTAAATCTGGTAGGCTACAGCCACTGGCATGATATCCTGCACAATCTTGTACTGGATAGTTT
>SLDX01000082.1 GCA_007125075.1 Desulfonatronospira sp. | reverse complement strand
TTTTCCTTGAGGGCCTGAGTGAAAATCCGGGTCAGTTCGCTGTCTATCCTGTTGTAATCAGTATTTATAAACTCCATGCCTTTGCTGGTAATCCTGAACATGTCTTCAGGAAATGGTATCATGGGAACCCCGGGATCGTTATTGAAAAGCGGGTAGAGATCAATCTGCCGGCGATTGACCCTGATCTGGCGGGATTTGATCTCAACGGCCTGTCTTCCCGCCCTGATGTCTTCAAGTTCAAAGCTTTGACCATCAATGAACAGGGGCAGAAGATCGTATATTTCCAGATTTCTATGATATAAAAAGGGAAGAAGGGCCTCGAACTCCTGGCGGTCATAAAGAACGCCGTCTTCATCAGAATATATAAACCGGTGCCCACCCAAAGACTTCTGGTAAACGAACTTCTTGAGTACAGGACTGAAAAAAAGAAGTGGTTCTTCCGCTTTTCTGCCCACTGCCTTGTCAAAGGCTGCAGGGAAAATATAACTCATGGCCATAACAGCCAGGATCAGCATGGACAAACGGGAAAGCGTTCCAGTCATCAGGCCCCCCTTTGCTGAAATCTATGGCCGGATTCAAAAACGCATAAAAGAAACAGTGGAACAAGCCATACCAGGTAAGGCATGGCCGGAGAAAGCCAGCCGTAGCCGATTCCCATATACATTGCTGATACGATCACACTGAAGATAATGGCCAGAAAGACCTTTCTGGTTTTAAATGGTTCAAGAAGAACCGCTGTAAAGCCCAGATAGCCCAGAATTCCAGCCAGGATCCACGGCCCCATGGTCGTAAGGACGGTCATGGAAACTTCATAAGGAAACCAGGTCCGCATGGTAAAATAAATGAGTACCGCCGATATTCCCACCACAGTTAAGAAAAAAAACAGACCGGTAAAGACGCTTAACAACAACAGCCAATCGCGATGCAGGGGCAGATGCAGGGAAATGCGCATCCTGCGCCTGCTGATCTCCGGTACAAGCTGGGCCGCGGCCAGGATCAGGCCCGTAACCAGGGGGAAAAACATGATCTCCTTGAAAAAAACATTGTGCAGATGAATGGCTTCATACCAGATCATTTCAGGATGCTCCGCCAGGATCAATCCCCGGATGTCGAAATAGATCTTCAGGCAAACCCCAATGTTAAGAGCCAGGACCCCGATGAAAAAATACTTCACCTTAAGCCATTCTTTGAGCAGAATTGATGAAATCATTTCAGTATTTCCCCATCAGTCCGATGAAACCGTCTTCCAGGGTCATGTCCGCTCTGCGCAGATCCCTGACCTCGACCCCCTGCCTGGACAGCCGCTCTGTAACAGTATCACAGTCATGATATGAATAGACCGTAAACAGGTCTCTTCTGCGTTCAATCCCTTTGATGACTTCATCTTCAAGAGGAAGTGCCCCCTTGTTTGAATGAAAGACATATTTTTTGAAGGAATTGAGAAATTCCTTAAGACCGGTCCTGGTTATCTTGCCCTGGTCCAGAAAAAAAATGGTGTCCACCAGCTGCTCAAGATCCTGAACAATATGGCTGGTAACGAAAATGGTCTTGCCGTCCATGGCCGCGAAATCGTGGAGCACGTCAAGAAAGAGCCTTCGGTATCCGGCATCCAGCCCCATGGAATAGTCGTCAAGGATCAAAAGGTCGGGATTCTGGGCCATTATCACCCCCAGCACCACCTGAGAGCGCTGGCCGCAGGACATATTACCTACCCTGTGCCTGTGGGAAAGCCCCATCTTTTTGACCAGAGAATAAAATATGTCAGGCTTCCAGTCCGGATAAAACCCTCGAAAGAATCTTTCGGTCTGGGCGATTGTCATGAACTCATACGCCTGATGGCCTTCATGGAGAAGGCCGATACGCTTGCGCACATCCGGTGACAGGCTGTGAGAATTTTCTCCAAGGACCAGACATCTGCCTCCTGTCGGCTTTAAAAATCCCATAAGGATATTAACCAGGGTTGTTTTGCCCTGGCCGTTTTTGCCGAGCAGTCCACATATGGATCCCTGAGGCACAGTAAAGGTAAGATCCTGGTATACATTCCTGCCGTTGTAATGGTGGCTGAGATTGTGTACCTCTATAGCGTTCATTATTCGGCAATCCTGCTTCCAGGAACTCTAAGCCTGTGTTCGGGACCCGCATCGAAAACTACGACAAATTCGTCCCTGGGCTTGGTAAAAGTGAACTCAGAGTTGTCATCCATCAGACCCCTTTGCAGCACTCTGCCATCCCTGGCCTCTATCTGCATGATCACGCCGGCAGCGGAAGATCCATCTGAAAAACCACCCTGACAGGTGATGGTGTTATCTCCGTTGTCAACGCAGGAGACAAGGGGTTTGTGGGCGTGAACTGCTGTCGCGGCAAATATGAGACAGCCGACCAGAATGAAAAATCTTAATTTCATTTTATCCTCCATAATATGGTTGATTCAAAATACATTACACTTTCTTGATCGCTTCAGACTCGAATGGCTGGCCTACATGGACCCAATAAACAGGGTGGACCGGAACCTGACCTCGGTAATGGCAATGCCGGTGCCTGCTGCCTCCCGGGCCGGGACCCAGTGGTTGCTCTCCAGTA
>SLDX01000013.1 GCA_007125075.1 Desulfonatronospira sp. | reverse complement strand
GACGCTGGGCAACGACCTTATGTTCAAGAGCCGCTCTGATAGATTCAATTTTTTCAGACCGCTCCAACGCTGATTCTCCCGTGGATAATCGGCTCTCAATCAGTGATGCTTCTGCAGTTGAGGGTATCATGGCAAAGAAAAAATAAATGAGCAGAACAAACTTGCAGATTCGTTTGTCTAGAACAATCCTTTTAATTTCCATAGGCAATACCCTCCAGGTTTTAAAAATTATATACATAAACAAATATAATGGCGCACAACATGAGTACAAGCAATATCTCGACAAAAATATCAGGACGATATTAAAAACTGCAGCCTGGAACTACTTATCCATTAAAAAATCTGATAATTGTATTTGTGCAGCACGAATTGACTTTATGATATGAACATACGCATCTAAAGCGCCCTGACAAGTAACTGATCAAGAATTTTTTCTCTGATCCAGGAAACCTAAAATATTTCTTAAATAAGAATAGTTTTCATTCTTTAATTTCTGAAACATAATGCGCTTAAAACATTAAGAAAAAGCATATATCATTAGTCTGCATTGTTTATAAATTGCCTGATATAAATTTAAATACTATTTATATAAATTAAAGTATTGCCAATATACTTGACTGTTAGATTCAGGTAATTATTAAAAAAATAATTATTTCTTAATGATTTAAGCATAAAAAGGAGGTCGGCAATGAGTGCATATCCAGCTTGTCCGGTAGCTAAAATGGAAAATCTTCTGTTAGCTACGGATATATCAAAATATAGCGAAGGAGCCGTAAGAGAATCAATAAACATAGCTAAAACATGCGGCAGCAAGCTTTTTATTGTCGGTGTTGCTGAACAACCGGACATACGTGAATTTGCTGATACTTTTCCTTTGGAAGCAGCAGATAGACTGGAAAAAGAAACCAGCGTACATCTCGAATCAGTAAAAGAAAAAGCCAGAAACGAGAATGTAGATTGTGAAACAATTTTTCGAAAAGGTCCGGAAATTTATAAGTATATTATAGAAGAAGCAAAGAATAATAATGCCGAAATGATCATCATGGGCAGACGCGGGAGAACCGGAATAGCAAGGCTCATGATGGGCAGCGTTACAGCCCGTACAATCGGCCACTCTCCAGTCAATGTCCTGGTTGTTCCAAAAACTGCAAAAGTCACATTTGAAAAGATCCTTGTTCCCACAGATGGTTCGGAATACAGCGAAATGGCCGCTTCTGAAGCAATTAAAATTGCAAAAAGGACAAACAGTACTCTTTTAGCTCTTTCTGTAGCCAAAAAAGATGAAAATCTGCCTGCCGCGGAGACAAGTGTTGGCAAGCTAAAAGAATATGCTGAAAAGGAAGAGGTAAAAGTTGAAGGACTCACTCTTAAAGGCGAACCTTACAAGGTGATTGTAGATACAGTGAATGATAAGAATGTAAATTTAATCGTTATGGGAAGCCACGGTAAAACCGGACTGGACAGGATACTCATGGGCAGCGTTACCGAAAGAGTAATCGGTCATGCTCCATGTGCTGTTCTGGTGGCGAAGCAAAAGAAATGAAGGAGAGATTGATCCCATTATTACCAGAACTGCGGAAATAAATCCTGGCTCAATAAACAAGCAAGCGGTCAGATCCCCTAAAGCCGGAAATGGGTTTTCTGCCTTCATAGTTCCAGCACGACCTTCAGGGCCTTGCCGCTCCGGGCTGCGGCAAAGGCCTGTTCGGCCTGGTGCAGTGGAAAGCGGTGCGTTATCAGACGGTTCAAGGGCATGTCCTGAAAGGTGCGCATCATTATCAGGGCGTGGCTGAAACGTCCGCAGCGCGATCCTGTCACTGTAAGTTCTTTGATGACCAGAGGCGCAAGATTGATCTCCCCCTGCAGGGCCACTGTAGACTTGAGCACGATGGTTCCTCTGGGGCGGCATAACTCCATAGCCTTTGACATGCCTTTGCCGGAGCCCGTGGCATCGACAACAAGATCGGCTCCAGGGATAATACCTTCTCCACGCAGAGAAAACTTGATGTCCCGCCAGCGGGCAATAGCAAGTTTTTCCTGATGATGTCCCGCCAGGGTGACATCCGGGACCGCTGTGGCCAGAGCCCAGGCGCACAGGATACCCAGCCGTCCGTCTCCAAGCACGATCACCCGTTCTTTTCCGGTCAGACTTATCTGCTCCAGGATTTCACAGGCGGCTGCCAGGGGTTCGGTGAGTATGGCCCGGTCATCGGAAATGACAGAATCAACGATGTGCAGGTTCTCTACTGGAAGAGCGCAATACCCGGCCATGCAGCCGTCATGGTTGACAATGCCCAGGGTGGTCCGATCGGGGCAGTGCCGCCCGAGCCCCCGCGCGCACCAGTCGCATACCCCGCAGGCCGCATTGATTTCTCCCACCACTCGTTTGCCTGTCCAGGCAGGATCGTTACAGCTTTCCACCTGTCCCAGGAATTCGTGGCCCAGGACTCCCCTGTATCCCCTGTATCCTTTCATAATCTCGAGATCAGTCTTGCAGACTCCGGCCAGCTGCACTCTGATCAAGGCCCAGCCGGGTTTGACCCTGGGCCTGGGCCAGTCCCGCACGTAACGGAGCTCGCCATCAAAAACGACCGCTTGCATGGTTTCCATAATTATCTCAGCTGTTCAGTGATTTTGTGCTGGCACTGGGACTGCCCCCGCCGGGACCATATTTGCGTGAGGGCAAAAGGACACCAAGAAAGTTAAATGATCGGCACATGAACATGGGCACTCGCGGGGACTTTCCCAGCTAACAGCTGAAATCTCAGCATGGGCGGATTTCACCGAGTATCTCTCCATCAAGGAGGTGTCTCTCAACCACTGGTTTTGATTTGCATGCCAGCTTAGCCATCTGCCTTGCCTTCCCCGCTAACATTGTACCATGGCAAATTCGGTTTGATCCCAAAAGCAGATGCCTGGTGTTAACCAATGAAAATCGAAATTGATTTATTTGTTTTTCATGGTATCATCTTGTCTCATGATTCAGCGCACGACCCTGAGTCAACCCCTATCTTTCAGTTATTCCTCAATCCATAGAGGGTCTTTTCGCATGGGAAGTACAGCTATGACATGAGCTACTCCATCCTCAATTGTATAGTAAATGGAGTAGGGGAAACGCTTCGCAGGCATTCGGTAGTAGCCTTTTTTTATGGTATGAATGCCGCTGTAGATGATAAGAGATTTTATGTCCGCCATCTGGCTGTCCCAGAAGTAATCTCCAACTCCAGGCTCTTTGAGCTCATAAAACTCTTTTCCGTTATTCAGATCCTGGGCTACATCATTTAAGACGACAACTTTTTTGACTTTTTTCATTTACGCCTGGATGCCAGATCGTCAAGAGAAATGAATTCTGCTTCTCCACTATCAATCTTCTTTTTTCTCTGATCAAGAACATCATAATGCCACTTAGGTGAATCAATCTCAGCATTATGACTTATCAGAGAATCCCAAAGAACCTCCATTGCCTGAATGCGTTCGGAAACACTCATTTTTTTAATTTCTAATATTGTCATAGATTTTCTCCATATATTAGTTTTCTTCTCTTTATTTAGAGTAGAAGTTTTGATTTGACAAGCCTCCAAGATCATTTGGGTTGAAGCCGAACACACAAAAAACAACAGACACCGACCGGCTCTTCACCCCCCACGCCTCCGACCGGTGTAATTTTTTTTCACCCGGTTAAATCCCCGCACAAGCTGTACATGATTCTTTATTTAAATTAACAATTGATACACTCGGTTCATAATAAAAAAATGGGTGCGGGGGCTGCAGAGCAGCATTTAACTGGGTAAATCCTTGGACTTGAGCAGGTACTTGACCTGGTCAAAGATTTACCCCGCCTGCCTTGGCCATGGGTAAGATTTGACGCCAGATACTCAAGGTAGGAGCCGTATGAGGTAGTTCCTCACGTAAGGATCTGTGCGGGGGGTGCCGGGTAACCGGCATTCCTACCGCGACCCTGGCCTGACTGGCCTATGAACTATTACAACTAACCACAAACACTTTGTCTCTCATTCCCACGATGTCGTCTGTTGTAAATTGTTGTTGGCAATCGTGATTTAGGCCTCTCGGAAAATCGCTTCTTCGATCGGTTTTGGAAGTTCGATTGCGACAAAAAGTTCCTTTGGGTACAAATAATCCTCACCAGACTCGTCTATCACTCGGATCTGCTGATATTTCTCAGCTTTTGGATCAGGGATTGCCTCGTAGAGTTTTCTCGCTTCCAGCGAGGCTTCGTATCCTTTATTTTTTATACAAATCACTAGTTGGTGTTCCATAAATATCCCCTCCTAGGAATCAATCCAAGTACCTCTTAATCTTGAATTCTTTTTTACCAATGCCATGACATTCATACCAATGTAATTCAGCTTTTGTGATAAAGCTACCTGCAAGTTTAACTCTTGCAACACCTTAAAGCTTCCGCCAGCGACCAGGACCATGAACTTTTCTCAATCGAGCAATTTCACGAATTGAACTATCAACAGCAATAACTTTAATATCAATGATATCATCTAAGATTTTAAAATACATTTATTAGTACCCTGATTTTCAAATATGACCCTGTGCTAACGTTGCGCCATTACCGGCAGCTGAGGACGAAGCGTCGAAGGAGCGTAGCTTTTGGTATACCTTATTCTACCCTTTTATCTTCATTCCTGAAAATTTCAAACCTGGAATCTACGGCCAGGTAACTTAACATCCGGATCCCAGCCTCCTATCCTCTTAGAACGGCCTTTTTAAGGGCAAAATGGTCGTTATAAGGCTGAAAAACTATCACAATTGAGATATTTCCTGTGTCAAATCAACGGGCTGACTCGGTCCGACCCCGAACAACGGTCCGACCCCGAACACAGCATTCTAAGGCAATTTTAAGGCCCTGTAGATTGCCCTTTACTAAATTAGTTTAATGATTTGCTTAGGTCCAACCCTAATCATCTGCCATTTATCACGAAAGCCTATCCAGAAGCTCAAAATATCTTGCTCTGGATATCCCTGCAGTGGTCATGTTGGTACGGATATGAGTGGTGGGTACTTTTCGGGGACTGGTTTTGATAACCAGCGGGCGACGGGTTCCAGGCTTTGTCATTATTATGTGATCGCCTCTTTGTCTTTTTACAAGAAAGCCCTCAAGCTCAAAAAGGCGAACCAATGTCTCATGGTGGACAGGAACAATCTTACGCGTGCTCATTAAATAGCCAGGGCTACACGCTCTTCAGAAACAGCCTGTCTCGGTAGCCAGTCCTGATCTTTTCTTGTAAAGCCTGACTCTTCAAGAACTTCCTCAAGCGTTCCCATTTCTGAACATTCCTCAATAAAGATTTCCACAGCTTCTATAAGGGACTTTTTGGCTTCTTCTATTGTTTCTCCAAAGCTGGAGACATTTAATGAGGGGCAGAGTGCTACATAAAGATCGTCTTCCTTGTAAACTTCAACTTTGATATTTAGCTGCTGCATACTTACATGCCTCTACCTGGCTTAGTCAAATATTTAGAACATATATCCCAAACTTGGGTTCCTACAAACTCCGCTTCCAGATGAGGTTCGCCGTCCTCAAGAAGCATCTCTATTACCTCCTTCAAGTTTTGATTAAGCTCATCCAGGGTTTTCCCTTGAGAATGCGCCCCCGGAAACCCAGGTACAAAACCAACGTACATGACGGTTTCAGGACATTTTTCTATAACAGCGGTGTAATATCTCATTTTATAGCCTCCATACATTGCATAAGGATATTCTATTGAACTTTCAAGGCTGAGTAAAGGTTTGCATGTTCATGGAAGTCTCACACATCATAATCGTGATCATTGCATGGTTAATCCCGCCTGGTCAGGTTAAGGTCATTGACTGACTCCTTATGCCTTAAGCTCTCGATAAAGTATTCTTCCTCAGGATGGACAGGTACTTGTCATAGGCATCCGGGATGTATTAGCCCCTGTAGATGAACGGGGCATCCTCCACTATGTTCAGGAGATTTTTGACAAACACCCTGAAGCGGTCCCTGTCAAAAGGGCTTTCAAAGGTCTGCCTGATCAGCTGTCCGGCCTGGATTTTATCCATCAGTGATCATTTACCCTGACTGTTTCTGTTGTGGATACTTTTCAATGTCTTCTCTAAGATACCCGATTTTCGTGCCAGGTTTTTTATCTTCAGCCAGAAGCTGCTTGATTGCTTCAAATACCAAGCTGAATTGATTATCATATTTTGATTCCACTTCCTCTATCTTGCGTCTCAGGTCCTCATTATCAGCCAGCATCCGCCTGAGTCTGGTAAAGGCCCGCATCACCTGTATGTTAACCTGAACAGCCATCTCGCTGTTTAAAACAGATGACAGCATGGCCACGCCCTGCTCTGTGAAGGCCATAGGGGAATATCTTGTCCCACCCCATCTTGATGTCACAATTTGTGACCTCAAGATCATAACCTCCTGTTTCGACAAATCAAACATGAAGTCATCCGGAAATCGTGTGATGTTTCTCCGTACAGCTTGTTTTAAAACCTTGGTCTCAACTCCGTAAAGCTCTGCCAGATCCCGGTCCAGCATGACTTTCATCCCTCTAAAGATGATGATTTTTCCAGTGATTGATTCTACGGGCAAAAGATCGCTTATTTAACCTCCTCCAAGATACATGGAAAGAATAACTTCACGCCTGCCTGAGACAGCAGGGCTGTTTTCAGCAAAATGGTTCATAAGAAGCCTTTCAGGAATATGTTTCTGCAATGTGCCCAAAACCTTCATGGAATTCATGAGTCCAGCCCCGAGGCTGTTCAGGGCCTTGCGGGTGTTTTCCAGGGCGGGATAAATGGCGTGAAATCCGCTGGCATAAAAATAGCCCACCAGGCAGTCGAAAAAATCAGTGGATCTGATCAGGACCTGAAAGCGGTCCTTCAGGCTCTGGCTCTGTTCGTTGGTGATAAAGGACAGGTCTATGTGCATGGGGCTCCGGACTGGATGATGTTGAGTACATAATCCGGGCAATTATAAAAACCTGAATATTACCTGCCATATTTTTAGTGGATGGACAAGGGGGATCATAGCTTGCTGGTCTCAGAGACCTGGCCTGACTGGAACGAAATTTTTGATCACAGAGAATTCACAAGTTAATCGATAATTATTTTGAATGCTTAGGCGCGAATATGGTCAGTACCAAGGGCAAAAGTTGGCTGTAAGTTTACCCCATGAAATATTTATCCTATGAAACACAGCCTTGTGCTGTCGAGCTTCTGCGAGTTTTATCGGGAGACGAAGTCTCAGCACAGCGAATTTTTATCGGGGGTCCAAATTTGGGGGTTTTTTTGTGGTGAAGTATAATGATAACAATAACTTGCTGGTCTCAGAGACCTGGCCTCAAGACATTTCATCAGCTACTGGCTGGTTACATAGTGCTGGTTCTCAGAAATCTGGCTACAATGGACCTCAATCACAATACTTAATAGTACCATCAGACATTTCTTCAACAATTATGCCGTCCTTGAGATAAACAACCCCTACACCGGCGGACCAGGCCCTCTCCCTGGCCCTTTTTGCTGCCCGTTTCAAAGCGGCTTCAGCGTTGATCATATCAATATCCCGCTCTTTTTTTGTCTTCAACTCATCATGCATTGATTCCATAATTTATCCCTCGTCTATGATTAGCGGCCTGTCTCCTGAATTATCATACACGGCCCATTCATCCACAATTTTCTTGTATATATTCTCAAAATTTCCCCAGCCCCTGACAAATCTCCTACGGATAATATGTTCTGGAACATCATGACCACCCAGCATAACCCTTTTTCTTACCCTGGCAATTGCCAGTTCAGGTGTTGCCAGTCTGAGATAAAAAAGCTTGACCTTGTACCCGGCAGACCTCCACTCAGGGATATGTCTTGAATAAGAACGTCCGCTCAGGGTTGTTTCAAAAGAAAAACTGTGGGCTTTGCGAACACTTGCGAAAATTTCTTCAAGCATCAAGCGCCCAGCCTTAAATGCAGCGCTTTCAGGATTAAATGGGGCCAGCCCGGCGGCAATCAGGTCGGAATTGATGAACTTGAGGCAATTTGCTTCACCAGGAAGAAACTCCTGGGCAAAGGTGGTTTTACCAGCACCGTTAGGCCCGGAAATGATTATGATTTTTGGCTGTTTCATTTGATTACTTCATGATCAAGTGTAAGTCTGATTATAGATACGTCTGTCCAGCCCAGAAGATTCAGCCATATCACAGGTATATCTCTGTAGCTCCTCTAATTCTCTTCCAGTGATTAAGATATTCAGTTTTATGTTATTTTTGCATGGTTTCATAATTCTACCCCCCCACCTTCAGCTTCAGCAGTTCATCATCCAGGCCGTATCGGTCTACACTGATCTGGTCAGTGCCATAGGCAATGGCATCACCTGTAATGCCGGGCATGGTGAAAGGAAAAAAGCCGGGACTGTTCAAGACAATCTCCAAGGCTGCCTTGCCTCCAGGAATTGCGTGGAGCCAGGATTCAACCATCAGGATAGCCAGGTTATGGTCTGAAATCGATATTGGAGCCGATTTTATATAACAGCCTCTGGTCTTGGAATCTTTTAGCACGCCCCAGTCAACAAATGACCTGACTGTGTAACTTGCGTACCTGGTTATGGTTTCCCTATCCCCGTATTGCTCCTTGAGTCTTTTTACTATCTGAACCTGACTGACCTGATCCTGTAGCGCAAGCAGTCTCCCGGTCTGCCTGGCGACATTATACCAAAATGGATATACAGCAGAAATCATGGCCCAATTGACCGCCAGATCCTTATCAGCGCTGCGGCCAAGGAAACTCAATGCCCTGTCCCTGAATAGCAGCAGCTCCCGGTCTGGTGAAGCCCAGATCATCATGAGACTGTTGACAATAAATGCCCGGGTATTTTTGCTTCTTATTCATCTGACAGGATACCATTTTCGAACTTCACCAGACCTATTTGGCAAATTGATGCCATGTCAGCATTCGCCGTCTCTACGTCGATGGCAACAAAATTCATAGCTTGATCCTCCTTCCGCACTTCCGCATTTCAGAAACTACTGGGGCATAGCGATGTGCGGACCACCATGATCTATACCCATATCGTCAAGAGCCAGACCAAAAAGGAGGCCAGGAACCCCTTGGATTTCTGATAAATGCCATTTCCGAATCAAATTCCGGCCAAGTAACCATTTTTTTAAGTGGTTTACAAGAAAAAACTCTGAAAATTTTCATTTCTATCCCTCCACAACCCCAATCCCTTCCGGAGTCAGATTGTAAAGCCGGTAAACAAGCTGGTCGATCTGGTTTTCCAGGTGGCTTGTGTCCTGACTGTCTTTTTTCAAATCAATGATCCTGTCCACCAGGGTTTCTATTTTATCAGCTACTGGCTGGTTATTGGTTGTGATGGGAGGAACCAGCAAAGGTTCTATGGCCTGATTGCTTGCATTTATTAATCTTACTTCATGAAAGAAAGCCCCATCTCACATCTGCCCATGCTCCACAAAGCTGTAACTCCCTCGCGGGCTGAAGATTATATGGTCCAGGACGCTGATGCCAAGAATCTGGCCGGATTTTTTCAACTGGTTTGTCAAATTGATATCTTCCTGGCTGGGATTCAGGTCGCCTGCAGGATGATTTTGGGCCAGGATTACTGCTGAAGCCCGGTCCGTGATGGGGTCAGCAAAAATTTTTGATACAATTACAACATTATGCCACCAGGGTATTTGCGTAGCAAGCTGCTTCGCAATTATGTGGTCTTTGGGTCGGACCTAACCACCATATTCAAATATCAGGATAAACCCAGTGAAATCCTTACAGAGCAGGAGTCGCTTTGCGAGATTTCAGGGTATGCCAGTCAAGATCAGGCAATAAATATCTGCCGGCTCTGGGCATAATATGGTTACACCTATGTTTTTGGCCAAAAAAGGCATCCTAAGGCAATTTTAAGGCTTTATAGAGGCCCTTTACTCAATTAGTTCAATGGCTTGTTTAGGTCCGACCCCATAAGCAACCATAAGCACACATGCTATGTGCAGAATTTTTGAGTCGGCTGAATTAACATTTTTGGGCTAAAGATTCAG
>SLDX01000006.1 GCA_007125075.1 Desulfonatronospira sp. | reverse complement strand
TGGGTGCCGGGAGGAAAGTCCGGGCTCCGCAGGGCAGGACGCTGGGTAACGCCCAGCGGGGGCGACCCCGGGAAAGTGCCACAGAAAACAGACCGCCCGGCACCCACTTTAAGCGTGAAAGGTTGCAGCATGGATTTTTTGATACTTGGTAGTAAAACAGCTCCTCAATGATGCATTAATACGTTTAAAGTGGGTGCCGGGTAAGGGTGAAACGGTGGGGTAAGAGCCCACCAGTTGCCGTGGCGACACGGCAAGCTAGGTAAACCCCGTCCGGAGCAAGGCCAAATAGGAAGGCGTTTAAGGCCGGCCCGGCCGAAGCCTTCGGGTAGGCTGCTAGAGGCCGGGAGCAATCCCGGTCCCAGATTAATGACAGTTTCGTTCCTGATAAAGAGAATGTACAGAACCCGGCTTATCGTCCAACTCCCTTATTTTTATATCCTTTCTGAAGAGATCGGTTGCTTTTAGTCCAAAGCCGAACCAATCTCCTTTCCTTATCTTATGCACTCATTCAAAAAAATTTAAGGAAAACTATTATGAAAATCTGGTCTGTGCTGCTTGCGGCAGGAAAAAGTTCCAGGCTGCAGAACCAGGGTTCGTTGCTGAAAAAACAGTTTCATAGTTACAGTGGGGTACCTGTTTTCTGGCACAGTGTGCAGACCTTTGCCCGCAGCGCCAGAGTCGAGGGAGTAATAATCGCCTTTCCTGCTGATGAACTTAAATGGTGCACGGCCGAGATTGACCGACTCATAGACATTCAGGATCCCGGAATTCCTGTTCTGGGCGTTTCCGGAGGCCTGCTGCGTCAGGATTCTGTTCTTTGCGCCCTGAGAGCCCTGCCTGCCGACTGTACCCATGTACTGGTACACGATGCAGCCAGGCCTTTTTTCTCCGCGGGCTTGATCCACTCCCTGATTCAGGCGATATCAAAGGACTGGCAGGGAATAGTTCCTGGAATTGCATGCAAGGATACCATTAAAGAAAAAGACAACGACCGGGTGGCGCGCACTTTGCCCCGGGAGCGGCTCATTTCTGTACAGACTCCGCAGTTTTTCAACAAAGATATATTGATGCACGCCCATCTGGAAGCTGGAAAACAAAGCTTTACAGCAACTGATGACGCATCTATGCTGGAAATGCTTAACTATAAGGTCAGGGCGATACCAGGTGAAGAAAAAAATATTAAGATTACCACGGTTGAGGATCTAAGGTTGCTTGTAGATGAAAAAAAACCTGCAATTCCATGTACCGGATTCGGTTATGATGTGCATCGTTATGGAGGATCAAGGCCCATGGTACTCGGAGGGCAGCCTATACCCGGTGCTCCCGGAATTTTCGCCCATTCCGACGGAGATGTCCTGATCCATGCCCTGGTCGATGCCATCCTTGGCTGCCTGGGCCGGGGGGATATCGGCGATCTTTTCCCGGACAGTGATCCGGCGAATGAAAATTTAAGCAGCACCGTGTTTCTAAGCGAAGTATTGGCCCTTGCCCGGGCGGAAAGGCTGGAACTTACGCATATCGATATCACTTTGGTCGCACAGATCCCGAAGCTTTCGCCTCATAAAAAATCCATTGCCTCCAATCTGGCCGGTCTGACCGGACTTGATCCCGGAAGGGTAAACATAAAGGCCACTACCGAGGAAGGCCTGGGCTTCACCGGATCTAAACAGGGAATAAAGGCCCTGGCAATAGCCAGTGCCTTGAGGCATGGAATTTAAATAAATAATTCAAATAAAAATATGCTGATTTACAACACCCTGCACAGACAAAAAGAAGAGTTTGTTGCTCTGCAACCAGGCCTGGTAAGAATGTATGTATGCGGCATTACCGCGTATGATTATTGCCATATAGGACATGCCAGATCAAACGTGGTGTTTGATGTCCTGGTCCGCTATCTGCGTTATCTTGGCTATAAGGTTGAATTTGTTCGCAATTTTACTGATGTGGACGACAAAATCATCAACAGGGCTGCCCAGGAAGGATTATCAGCGATGGAAGTTGCTGAGAAGTACATCCAGGCCTTTTACGAAGACATGGACGCCTTGAATGTATTAAGGGCAGATAATGAGCCAAGAGCTACGGATCATATCGAAGACATGATCAAACTGATCAGAATTTATCTCGATAAAGACTATGCTTATCTTACCTCCAACGGAGACATTTATTTCCGGGTGCGAAAAATGGCCGGTTACGGCAGCCTTTCCGGCAGAAACATTGAAGAATTAAAATCCGGCGCACGCATAGCTCCGGATGAAGACAAGGAAGATCCTCTGGATTTTGCTCTATGGAAGTCCGCCAAACCAGGAGAACCCAGCTGGGACAGTCCCTGGGGGCCGGGCCGTCCCGGATGGCACCTGGAATGCACGGCAATGAGTGAAAAATATCTGGGCATTCCCTTTGATATTCATGGAGGAGGACAGGATCTGACCTTTCCTCATCATGAGAATGAAAAGGCTCAGAGTGAAGCCGCTTTTGAGCGGGAATTCGTCAAATACTGGGTTCACAACGGCTTTGTCCGGGTTAATTCTGAGAAAATGTCGAAATCATTGAGTAACTTCGTAACCATCAAAGATATCCTGGCTTCTTTTCATGGGGAGATCCTGCGCTTTTTCCTGCTGACCAAACACTACCGAAGCCCCCTGGATTATACTGAAAATGCCCTTGCAGAAGCGGAAAAGGCCCTGAAGAGGATCTACTGGACCAAAGCCGCGCTGGAAAAGGAGCTGAGCAGACAAAAGTGGAGTAAGGGTCAGGATTTTGTAGAAGCAAAAGAAGAATTTGACGCTCTCTCAGACAAATGGGAACAGGCCATGCAGGATGACCTGAACACGGCCGAGGCTTTGGGCTATGTTTTCGGCCTGGTTCGTCTGGCCAACCGCATGCTGGAAAACAAGACCTTCCGCAAAAGTGAACCTGGCAGACTCCTCATGCTGGACATGCTTGATCTTTTGAAAAAATGGGGCCTGGTCCTGGGGCTTTTTCATCATTCCGGCCAATCTTTTCTCGATAATTTGAAAATCATGCGCTGCAGACGTGAAAAGATTGATCCCAAGACAATAGACGAAATGATACAGAAAAGGCAGAAGGCCAGACAGAACAAGGACTTTGCCCTGGCCGACCAAATCCGGAACGAACTGGCTGATTCAGGAATCGAAGTCATGGATACTCCTGAAGGACCAAGATGGGACTTTGCTTAAGTCTTTCAGAGACCCTATTGAAATAAATAACCGTTAAAAATCCATGAGATTTGAGGTTATTTATGGAACATATCAGCCGTCTTATTCAGGAGCTGAATATTGAGGCTCTTTTTTTAACCCTGACAAGGGTGTTGATCATTCTGATCCTCGCCTATGTCCTGACCCGACTGGCAAAGACAGGCTTAAACCGCCTGGAAGCCAGGCTGGTCCTGAAAAGCAGGCAGGAGGGACTGCCGCCCAGCGAGACTGAAAAAAGAGTAAACACCCTGATTAAACTTCTGCGTCAGGGTATTTTTATTTTCATGTGGCTTATTGCTTTTCTGGTTCTATTAAGAGAACTGGATTTTGACATCGCTCCAATACTTGCGGGTGCCGGCGTACTGGGCCTGGCCATAGGCTTCGGCGCTCAAAACCTGGTCCGGGATGTGATTTCAGGCTTTTTCATCATTTTGGAAAACCAGGTTCGGATCGGAGATGTGGCCATCATCAACGGCACCGGAGGTCTGGTTGAAGAATTGAACTTCCGGACCATTGTTCTCAGGGACCTGCAGGGTACGGTACATGTTTTTCCCAATGGAACCATAAACACTCTGTCCAATATGACCAGTCACTGGTCAGCTTATGTATTCGATCTGGCTGTAGCTTATAAAGAAGATACGGACAAGGTGGTGGAGATAATTGAACAGGTCGGCCAGGATATGCATGACGACCAATATTTTGGTCCATTGCTGCAGGAAAAAATCGAAATATTCGGAGTAGACAGATTCGACGATTCAGGAGTGATCATCCGCGGACGGCTCAAAACCAAGCCCATAAGACAATGGGAAGTCGGCAGACAATTTCTGCGCCGGATCAAAAAGGCCTTTGACCAGGAAGGAATTGAAATTCCCTTTCCGCACAGGTCCATCTATTTTGGCAGCAGCAGCAAGCCTTTTGATATTCAGATGATGGAAAAAATGCAGAACAGGGCCTCAGTGCCGGATAAGACTGAATCGTGAACTCAGATTCTTTGATCAGAAAGATAGCCATAGGCTCGCAGCTAGTTCGCTGTCCGGATGTATTGACCCTGGGCGTCTACCCCAATCTTAGCGATTATCCGCCATGGAAGCTGGATTTGATCCTGGAAGCGAAAAAAATTTATTTTCCGACCTTAATGTTTGCGGATATGTTCCAGATAATGGGCAAGGATGTTTTCCCCAGCGTGCAGACCTACCGCTTTTTAGGCGACAAGATAAAGCAGACCATCCTTTTTCAGTATCTGGGGCTGCCCACGCCCAGAACAAGATTTTATTTCGGCCCCCGGCAGAATGCATCCATACTGCAAGACTTTTCCTTTCCCTTTATCGCCAAAAAGGCCAGGGTTTCCTCCATGGGACTCGGAGTCTGGCTGATCCGCAACCAGGAAGAGCTGAACAGTTACCTGTCCTCGAACAGGCCTGCCTATATCCAGGAGTTTCTCCGTGTGGATCATGATTTTCGGGTGGTTATAATCGGCAGGGAGATAATCCACGCCTATCGGAGGATTCCAGCTCAGGGCAGTTTCAAGGCCAATATCTCCCAGGGAGGCACGGTATGCCTGAAGAATATACCGGATGAAGCCCTGGAGCTGGCCCTTGAGGGAGCGATAAAGTGCGGCTTTGACCTGGTGGGCATGGATGTCTGCCTGAGCGAAGGCAGATATTATCTGCTGGAGGCGAACATGAAGTTCGGGACCAAAGGTTTCAGGTCTGCCGGTCTCAGCTATAGATCCATTCTTGAACAGATGGTCACGGAAGACAAGATTTGAGTTTTTTTTAAAAGAAGATTCTTTTCTTTTTAATTTCCCGCCTGTCAGTTTCAGTTGTACGGATTATCGCCCCTTTTTTGCCAACCTGCTGCACCCATATCCCTGAATAATTTTCTCTTGATTTAAATTTAAATTAAACAAAAATAAATGCTTTTGAGCATTTATACAGATAAGCTCAAATTTTTTTACCACGGATAAACTTGAATTGTTGACCGGTTAAATTTATAAAGTAAGTTTAATCAATTCTTTTTTAATTCAGTAAACATGGAAAGATAAGGACATCTCCTTAAACAAAATAATCTTACGCTGTTCTTCAGATTATTCAGTTCTTGATTTTCAGACAGCTTCTTTCCAGCGATCCAATATTTCTTAAAATCTTAATTCGTGGAGTTAATATGCCTGAATCTAAACAATTTGCTATTGATGAACTTTCATATGACAATTCATGGCGTTTATTCAAGATCATGGCTGAATTCGTGGATGCTTTCGAAAAGCTCAATGAACTCGGACCTGCCGTATCAATTTTCGGATCAGCCAGAGAGACTCCGAAGGATGTTTATTACCAGATGACCTACGATATTGCACACGGACTGGCTAAATCCGGATTCAGCATTATTACCGGAGGAGGTCCTGGAATCATGGAGGCGGGAAACAAGGGCGCTTTTGATGCCAATGCCAATTCAGTAGGCCTGCATATCCAGCTTCCCCATGAACAAAAAGCCAATGATTACATTAATCTGCGCTGCGATTTCCGCTATTTTTTTGTACGCAAAGTCATGTTCATCAAGTATGCCACAGCCTATATAATCATGCCCGGCGGACTTGGGACCATGGACGAACTCTGTGAAACCCTGGTGCTCATGCAGACAAAAAGGATAAAGACATTTCCGGTAATCCTCGTTGGCAGACAATTCTGGCAGGGATTGCTTGACTGGTTTACCGCAGAGATCCTGAGCAGAAGTTATATGGACAAGATCGACTTTGAACTGTTCTCCATTGCCGACAGCGCGCCCGAAGTGCTGGAGTTGATTCAAAGCAAGATAAACATTGACCCGTACCAGGCAGGTAAAGCAGAACAGGTTTTGTAAGTTAATCGTGCACGCATTTTTTTGGTCAGCCCATGAAATCTTTCAAGGAATTAAAAAAGATAAAGATCAAAGCCAAGAAGAAAAACCAGGAAAGTCCGGAGCCTGTAAACACCCAGAAAAAAAAGGATCCGGATGATTCCGCGCTTTTTTATTCTTTTATGGCCCAGGTCAAGCCGCTTAAGGGAAGTGGCCGAGATATCACAGTTGAAACATCCGTGCCTGAAAAAAGCAGAGTCAGAGAGGATGACAACCTGGAAGCCCTGCACAAACTCGTGCGCGGAGAAATTGAGTTTGATATCCAGTACTCTGAAGAGTATATCCAGGGATACGTTCAGGGGATAAATTCAAGAATTTTCAGACGCTTCAAAAACGGAGAACTGAGTATAGAAGGCCATCTGGACCTGCACGGATATAACAGCGATCAGGCCAGAGCTGAGCTGTTGCGCTTTTTGAGGGATGAATACATTCAAAACAAGAAATGCGTTCTGGTAATCCCCGGCAGAGGTAAAAATTCTCCCATGGGCAGCGGTGTCCTGCGTAAAGAAATCCAAATCTGGCTGACAATAGATCCCCTGAAAAGAATTGTACTGGCTTTCAGTTCGGCTTTGCCAAAGCATGGAGGAACAGGCGCTCTATATATTCTTCTGCGCAGCCATAGAAAAAATAGTGGTAAAATTTACTGGGATAAATATTTGCTTGGTTTAGATCCTTAGGGATGCTGACATGCTGGTCCCAGTGAAATCCGCCCAGTTAAACAGAAGAGGGGTTTCATCACGCCTGGGAGTGATAAACTACGCTAATCGTATATTTCACCAAGTAAAACAAGGAAATAGGTTTAATCACGCTAAAAAGCGTGACAGGCTGGGTAAAAATGTTGGAGCGAAGCGAAGATCACAACGAAGGCGTGACTGGGATGCTGTTACTTTAAATACTTCAGGATACTTCAGGAGGTTTCCATACATTGGGCTTTTTCAGCAAAATAAAGAAATTGTGGAAGAGTGAAAAAGAGGATTCTGTTCTTGAAGAAGTTTTCCCCAAAGAAGCGTTTCCTCCAGAAAAGATAACCGAAACTGAAGACTGGCAGACAGGACTTAAACACTCCCTGGCCATGGCTGAGCCCAGACTGAGCATCTGGCTTGATCACCTGCTCAAAGGAGTAGAAGCCAAGGGCGATAAATTATGGCCAAGACTCTACTTTTTCTTCGATGCTCTGGAAGTACCCAGGGAAGAAGCAGATGAATTTATATCCGATTTCTCCAGATGGCTGGATGAAATGGGTTATACCCATCTTGATGAATTTCGTTCTGAACTGCAGTACAGACTGGCCCTTGCTCTTGATCTGGAAGATGAAGAAGATGAGCGCAGCAGATTGTTTATCAAGCTTTCTCAGGGACTCAGCAAGACTAAGGAGCAATTGTCCAAGCGCATCGATAATTTATTGGTTACCAGTGACAAATATGATCAGGCTTTCTGGGATGAACTGGAAGAAATCCTGATCATGGCCGATGTAGGTCACAAGGCTTCGTCAGAACTGATAGATAAATTAAGATCAAAAGTATCAGGCCAGATTATTGATGATCCGGAAAAATTCAAAGAGCTTTTAGGCAAAGAACTTGCTTCATTTTTTCCCAAGGCGCCCAGAAGAATTAAGCCTGAACCCCCCGAGGTAGTGCTTGTAATTGGAGTAAATGGAGTGGGCAAGACCACAACCATTGCAAAACTGGCTCACCGTGAACGCATGAAGGGCCGCAAGGTCATGATAGCAGCCGGTGATACTTTTCGGGCAGCAGCTATAGAGCAGCTGGAAATCTGGGCACATCGTGTCGGAGCTGGCTTTTATGCCAAAAAACACGGGGCCGATCCTGCTTCTGTTGCCTATGAAGCTCTGGACAGGGCAATAAATGAGGGATATGATGTTTTGTATATAGACACGGCCGGGAGACTGCATACCAAAATCGACCTGATGCAGGAGTTGAAAAAGATAAAAAAGGTTATGCACAAGAAAAGATCAGATATGCCTCATCGCACCATACTGGTCCTCGATGCTACAACCGGTCAGAATGCTTTGTCTCAAACCGAACTCTTTGCCAGGGAAATAAATGTTAACGAAATCATTTTAACCAAGCTTGACGGTACTGCTAAGGGTGGAGTTATGATTGCCATAGCAATACAGTATCAGATCCCTATATCCTATATCGGATTGGGTGAAAAAATGGAAGATCTGCGGCCTTTTGAAGCTGAAAATTTTGCCCGAGCATTATTAGGATAATAAAAAGATTTTCAAATCTTAAAAGATCACTATAAGTTTTATAATGCTCTAAGTTTATTATTTCAGGCATGACCTAAACCATTGAACAATCTACCTACAGGATAAGAATTATGGCCAAAAATAAAAAACAAAAAATCATCAGCACAGCCACCAAACTCTTTGCCGCTCAAGGTTTCGACAACACTACCACCCTGCAGATAGCCAAAGAAACCGGAGTAACTGAACCTTTGTTATACTACCACTTTCAAGGCAAAGAAGAAATTTTCACAGAGATAATAAAGGGTATTTTTCAGGAATATTCCCGGCTTTTATCCGGCCTGCCTGAAGAGACGGAGACCCAGTTTGAGAAAATCAACAACCTTATGCGCTTACATATCCATATCGCTGAAAACAGACCCGATGAAGGCCGCTTAATCCTGGCTAACTGCCCCGGAAAACTCAAAAATGACACTCATGTCTGCCAGCAGATTATCGACAAACAACAGGAAATAATCGCTGCCTATCTCAAAGATTGTCTGGAAAAAGGCAACGCCAGTGGTGAATTTGACGCCCATCCGGTTGATCATCTGGTCATTGTACTTTTATGTCTGATCAACGGAATTTTTCGCAAAAAACTGCTGGGCAAAAAGGAAAAAGCTTCTTACGAATATACAGCTATTGAATTCTGCCACAAAGCTTTAGCCAAAAAAAGTTAAAATTAAAATTTCCTGTTTCTTTTATAAAGCCTGGAAATTTTCTTGCTCAACTTCATTGCAAGATCGGGTCAGTTGCCAGGAATTGCCATAGTAGAGTCTTCTGCAAATAACCTCTTGCAGGGAGTGCCGCACCTGTTGTCTGCGGTTTTCTGCAGACTTTTTTACCGCCCGGACTCTGTATAGACCTCAACTATGAATACCGGAACAGGCTTGAAACGGCATCAGTATCAATCGGACAAGGATCTGATGAACTTTTCCAGGTCATTGTCCTGACCTTTCTGATGGTCGTCGGGGTACAGCAGTTGGCGCATGTAGAAAACACTGCCGACATTAAGAGCATTTGAAGCATTGCGTGCAAAAGTATGCAGCTGTTGCTCAGCTTTTTCTCCGACCTGCTCCGGAAGCGCCTCCACCAGAAATTCAACCTGGTCAGGAAGCGAGGCAAGAAGGCTTGCTTTGCGTTTAAGCAATTCTTCATGTTTCTTCAGATCGTACCCTTCCTCCAATGCCTTGTCCGCACTGCTCTCAAGTTCTCTGATCTGTCCGGCGAATTCCCAAAGCTTATCCGTAAGCTGCTGCAATGAATCGTCATGACCGGCTGATTGGTTCATATGGATGACTCCTTTCAGTACAAAAGTGTTATAATTGGTTAGTGCCGGCAAAAATTTCTTTTTGCAGGCGCCAATGTCCAGAAATCCGGCTCCAGGAATTATATAATTAAACATTACTGAAGCAGAATGTAATCAGCTCCTCCAAAATACCTGACTACAAGCAGTAGATAATTCCATAGACAATTCTGAACAGGCTTTTCAGTCAGTTTTATGTAGATCTCAAGCAGTTAAATGCAGGGCATAAATATTTTCTGACCGGATAGAAGCTAATCAATGACAAAACATCTTGTCCAGTATCTTTGTTTATTTGCGCGTATAGGGGAAGATGTTTTAGCAGAGACAAAGCCCCAAAAAAAAGGGATTCCCTGAAATGGGAATCCCTTTTTTTGATGGAGAAGATGTTCCGGCAGCGTCCTACTTTCCCAGGGGTTGACCCCAAGTATCATCGGCGCTGGAGGGCTTAACTT
>SLDX01000134.1 GCA_007125075.1 Desulfonatronospira sp. | reverse complement strand
GAGCGCAGACATGTCCTGGGAGAGGATGATTCATTTCTGGCCGCCAAGGTGTCCTTCGGCCTGGAAAAAGGGCTTAAGATCATCCTGTGTATCGGCGAGACCCTGCAGGAACGAAGAGAGGGCCTGGTACAGGACGTCTTAACCCGCCATATTGAACAGGGTCTTAAAAATCTGCCTGAGGATACCCGGCCTGATGAGCTGACCCTGGCTTATGAACCGGTATGGGCCATAGGAACCGGAGAAACCGCGGATATTCCGGACATCAAGGATGCCCACGATTTTGTCCGGGAAAAGCTCAAGGGACTGTTCAAGAATGGAGAGGACATCCGCGTACTCTATGGAGGCAGTGTAAAGCCTGAAAATGCCTCATCCATTCTGACCCTTGACAATGTGGATGGAGTTCTGGTAGGTGGTGCAAGTTTAAATGCCGAAACATTTTCCCGAATTGTTCTGGCATGATATTGTTTTGGAGGTAATTTTTTTGGACAGCTTGATCATTGCTTTACATATAATTTCCTGCGTGGTTCTGGTGGTTCTGGTCCTGCTCCAGTCCGGGCAGCAGGGTATGGGTGTGATATTCGGCGGCGGCGGCGGCAGCTTATTCGGCAGCGGCGGAGCCGGCGGTATGCTGGCCAAGCTCACTGTGGGCGTAGCCATAATTTTTTTCACAACTTCTCTTACCTTTACCTATATGAGCGCCCAGAAGCATCAGACCGAGCCAGCTTCCATTATTCTGGACAGAGGAATAATGCCCGTTCCGGACTCACCGGTTCAGGGACTGAGGCTGGATGAGGATTCTCCTGAGTCCGGGCAGCCGGGAGCTGCGGAGTAGATTGACATATTTTCCTTCCAATAAGTTTCCATCCGTAATTCATTCTTTCCGGATGCGGAAACTGCAGGTCTTTAATGCCGAAGTGGTGGAACTGGTAGACACGCTATCTTGAGGGGGTAGTGGGCACCGCCCGTGGGGGTTCGAGTCCCCCCTTCGGCACCACCGAATTTCAAGGGATTAAGCCATAAGTGCTTGAATCCCTTATTTTTTTCTGGGCCGAGCAATAGCCGTTTTTTGCTTGAATTTCTCCCGAAAACCCTTAAAAATCATAGATCCGGTCTTTGGTACATTCAGTTGGTACATTTTGCCAACTCACGGGAGCCCCAATGAAGGCATTGCCAAAGACAAACACCCCATCTTCACTTGGTACAAAATCACCATCGTATTTAATCCTTAGAAGTGGAACTTGGCACTTCAGGAAAATTGTCCCCAGAAAATATCGTAAGTTATTAGGAGACCTTAAAGAGCTAAGAGTCTCTCTTAAAACCGGATTATTAAGAGAAGCAAGAATTAAAGCCTTTAAAATTGCCTTCAATTCATATAAAATCTTTAGAACGGCTCAAAACAACTGCTTCATTATGAAAAAACTGGACAAGAAAGAAATACGTTCCCTGATTAAAAGCTGGCTTGTAGAGGGACTGGATTTCTATGAAAATGAACATCTTACGCATTCAACCCCTCTTTCGCCTGAGCAACAGCTGTCAAATATCGAATCCATGGATCAATTGGTCCAGTTTTTTAAAAATAAACTGGCCGCAGCAGATTACTCAGTAATCAATCAAGACTGGCTGATATCTCAGCTTAAAAAACATGACTTGCCTATACCTGAGACAAATTCCTTAGATATGAAAATGCTTTCAGCTGAGTTCATGAAAGCTACCGTTGAATTGTCAAAAATTCAGGCTAAAAGATATGAAGGTGATTTCTCAGACACTTCATTTTTTAATGAAACAAAAGATAAAGTCTTGCCTCATCAAAATGAAAAAACAACAGATTATGATGAGGTTATTAATGCCACATTGGTTTCAGAAGCACTCCATGTGTATATAGATGAAAAGGTTAGATCCAATTCATGGACTCAACGGACCGTAGCCGACTTTGTGCCCAAGCTGAAATTTTTCATTCAGTTCACAGGAGACATTCCTGTTAATCAAATAAGCAAAGACACAATCAGAAATTTTAAGATCATAATTGATAAGTTGCCCTCAAGATATACCCTTTCCAAGGAATATAGAAAACTGTCCTTAAAAAAGCTTATGGCCATGGATATTCCCGTTGAAAAAAAGATGTCGGCTTCAAGCCTGAGTAAATATTATGGAACAATCAATAGTTTCCTTATATGGTTAGACAAAAATTACAATAATGTTAACAGTGGATTAACTGGGATATTAACTATCAAGATCAATCAGCAGATAGATCGTTTGCGGGATATTTTTACAACAGAAGATTTGGATAAGATTTTCAAGTCAGATATTTTTGTTAAGAAAAACAGCAAACAATCTTACAAATATTGGGTGCCCCTTCTGGGTCTCTATTCCGGGATGAGACTGGAGGAGATTTGTCAGTTATATTTGTCTGATATAGTTGTCCAAGAAGGGATAAACTGTATCAACATTAACGATGATGGTGCAGATAAACAATTAAAGACACCAGCTGCTAATAGGATCATCCCGATACATCCGATCCTTATTAACTCTTTAGGATTTCTTGATTTTGTTCAAATGCAAAAAAATAATGGACATGACAGGTTGTTTCCTGAGCTTAAAAAACAAAGCGGCAG
>SLDX01000076.1 GCA_007125075.1 Desulfonatronospira sp. | reverse complement strand
GCGGACCCGCTCATCATTCCGGCCCAGTCTCTCCAGCACACACATACGCCACCCGCCCGGGCAATGCTGCTCAAGGATCTCAGCCACTTTGACCGGAGAATTTTGAGCATCAGTATAAACAAACAGCGGCCGCTTTCCGCCCAGGGCAGGCAGAAGAGCATGTGTTCCCCGTCCGTGCAGGCTGACCCAGGCCGCGTCTTCCCATGGCTGCTTGATCCGGGCGAAGGCCGAGGACATGATTGAAATATTGGGGTGGATTTCAACGCTGTCCGGTCCCAGATCCCGGATCAGCCTGCTGCCTATGCCGTAAAACAAGGGATCACCGCTGGCCAGGACCACTACCTGCCGGGAATTCATCCACCCTTGAATATCTCTGACAACCTCGTCAATGGGGGGCTTTATTTCTTTTTTCAAGCCGGAATGCTTATCAAACCAGGACAGCTGCT
The DNA here is from genome assembly GCA_007125075.1 of Desulfonatronospira sp. GTDB lineage: Bacteria > Desulfobacterota > Desulfovibrionia > Desulfovibrionales > Desulfonatronovibrionaceae > Desulfonatronospira. The sequence continues at coordinate 2,189 of SLDX01000076.1, read as the reverse complement.
CTTTGCCTCCAACCAGGATCTGGGCCTGATTGATAAGCTTCAGGCGCGCTGGGCTTAAATCGGCGTATCCAAGCCCGGTTCCAACTATATGAACTTTTTGCATCAGCGGATATATCCCTGCTCTTCCAGGAACAGGAAAACCTCCTGGGCTGCCTCAGTTGGAGTCAGATCGGTGGTGTCTATGCTCAGTTCAGGTTCAACCGGAGCTTCATATGGATCGTCGATGCCGGTCACTCCCTTAATGATTCCTGCCTTGGCCTTGGCGTAAATACCTTTGCGGTCCCTTTGCTCACATATTTCCAGAGGGGTGGACATGAACACCTCGATGAACCCGCCATAAGGTGAGACCATTTCCCTGGCGGTTTGTCTTGATTCTTCGAATGGGGCTATGGGCGCGCATATGGCTATGCCCCGGTTCTTGGTTATTTCCGAGGCCACGAAGCCTATGCGCTGGACATTCAAGTTGCGGTGGAACCGGGAAAAGCTGAGTTCGCTGGATAGATTTTTGCGCACTATATCTCCATCCAACAGGCTCACCGGGCGGTCGCGCATTTCCATAAAACGTACGTAAAGCACCTTGGCCAGTGTAGATTTTCCCGCGCCGGAAAGACCGGTGATAAACACGGCGAAACCCTGCTGATGGCGCGGCGGATAGGCTTTTTTGAGTTCACTGACCACACCTGGGAAAGAAAACCACTCCGGAATCTCCAGATCGAACTCAAGCCGGCGCTTCAGCTCAGCAGAGGAGATTTCCTTGACCTGCATGCCCGGCTCCACTTTGTTTAAAGGAAAATACTGGGCCTTGTCCTCTACATAAACCATTTTTTCAAGTGGAATCATCCGGATATCGATTTCATCCTCAAAGGATTTAACCAGTTCCTGGGCCGCCCCCAGAGGATAGAAGCGCTCGCGGGTGTCGCCCGCAAAGGGATCGCTGTGATCTTCGCTGACCATAAAATGTGAACAACCGTAATTGCGCCGGATTATGGCCTCCCATAATGCTTCCCTGGGTCCGGCCAGACGTCTCTCCAGAGGAATAAGGCCAAGTTGAATCATGTTTCTGGGAAAATTTTTGATGAATTCCTGATAGCAGCGAACCAGTGTGAAGTGATCCAGATCATTTGGTCCTGCACGGCCTACCACCGGCTGGATAAACAGGTTCGCCCCTGCCTCCCTGGCTCCTCTGAGGACCATTTCCCGGTGAGCGCAGTGCAGATGTCTTTCGGTCTGGAATCCGGCTACTTTGCGCCAGCCTCTCTGGGTGAAGACGCGGTGTGTTTCAGCCGGTGCGGTCCTTAGTTCTGAAAAATCATAATGCATGGGCAGGTGCAGCCCCTCCAGTCCGCCGCCTACAAAAAAAGGGCCGACTTCGCGGTAGAGTTTGCGGACTCCAGGGTGATCATGCTCGTCATCCGTTCCGAAAACGCACGCGGCATGCCTTTTCTTATCCGCTTCCCAGACATCTTCAATATTCAGCACCGCGAGCATGAAGCCTTCTTCATCTCTTAGAGCCAAATGCATACCGGGTTTGAGTCCTGCAGCGGTTTTTTCGGAGACATCCAGGCAGACTGGTACAGGCCAGACAGTGCCGTCAACAAGGCGCATGGAATCCAGGACTGATTCGTAATCAGCCATGTTCTGGTATCCTATAAGGGGATAAAAAGCCCTGTTGAGCAGGAGCTCAAGATCGCCGAGCTGTCTCTGGTTCAAATCCAGGGATTCATATCTGGAGGCTTCTTCCTTGAGCCGTTCAATTCTTCGAAAATGAACCAGCAGATTTTCAGAATGAAAATTCAGCATTCATGTGCTCTCTCGGGTTTAACTGTTTGCATTTAATCTGTAAGGCATTGTCCGCATCTAATCAGTTGTTTAAAATGAATTGAATTCAAAGGCAAGTTTACTCAAAGACTAAGACCACAGCAGTAAAATGAGCAGCGCTGATAAAAAACTGATCCAGGCGGCGCAGGTTATCAAATGTATGCTTTTAAGAATGTCCCCGGGACCGGGCTCTTTAAGCTCATATCCCATCCACTGCTTTTCCACCCGTCCATAAGCATAGTCCACAGGCCCGCCGAGGCGTAAACCCAGAGCGCCGGCCACAGCCGACTCGGGATGTCCGGCATTAGGAGAAACATGCTTTTGCCTGTCGCTTAATCCTGTAAGCAGGCAGCGCTTCCAGTCATGTCCGC